>NZ_ACQT01000043.1 GCF_000175235.1 Acidovorax delafieldii 2AN
GTTTGCAGCGCCGGGTGAACCAGCGGGGCCACAGGGGCGTCGGGATGGGCGGCATCGCGCGGCCCATCGGGGCTCTGGGCCCAGGCCGCCAGGGGCACGAGC
This sequence comes from Acidovorax delafieldii 2AN, assembly GCF_000175235.1. GTDB lineage: Bacteria > Pseudomonadota > Gammaproteobacteria > Burkholderiales > Burkholderiaceae_C > Acidovorax > Acidovorax delafieldii_B. Next base: position 103 of record NZ_ACQT01000043.1, read on the forward strand.
AGTGCCAGGCAGACCATGGGCCCGGGGGAGGAAAGGGAATAGGTGAGGGCGCGCACGGCGATCTCCAGCAACGGGTGAAACATGGCGCTGCCGCCCGACAGCGCCCCGGCGGGGCGGCATCAGGCCTCGGCAGACGCACTTCGGGCTCGGAGATCAGGCGATGGGGGGGTTTGATGGTGCGCGCCGCGGGCACGCTGGCAAACGGCACGGCCTCGGCCGGGCGCACGGCACCGGTCACCCGCAGCGAACGGGTGGGCATGGCGGGCAGCGCCAGCATGGCCGAGTGGCAGATGTCGCAATCAGGGCAGCTTGCGCTGTGCTCGTGGCTGCATGCGTTGGATGTACCGTCCTCGCACGCGGCAGCGTGGGTTTCCATGTCTGCAGGGGCCGCGCTGTGCGCATGAGCGGCGTGCTCGGACAGGGTATGGCTTGGCGCGGAGTGCTGCACTGCAGGGGCCTTTAGCGAGTGCCCGCTCTGGAGCGTCACCTCTGCCACGCGAGCGATCTTGGCGGGTTGCGCAGGCGCCAGCCCTTCGGCCATGGCGGTGCCCATGAGCCCTCGAAGGACCAGCAGGACCACCAGCGCAAAAGACAGCACGCGACGCATCTGGGAATGATAGCCGCCAGCCGAAAAAGTTTCCGGCGCCGCGCGATGGCCCTTGCGGCTCCATCCTCGGGGATTGCCGTTTGCCGTTTGGTGGTGCAGCGCTTTGGCTTGGGGCATTCGGTTCATCGTGTCCTTGCCGGCGCGAAGGCTGCCCCGCTGCCTGCGGTCTGGTCCTGGGCAGTGCCGGGGCATATCCCAGCAAGCGACAGAGAGCGGCTCTGGGGCGGGGGGGGAGCGCACAGAGCACCGGGCACCGGCTGTGCGCGTGGTTAACGGGCCGGGCCTGGTGGGTGCTGGGTTGTGCGCCGTTTGGCGATGGCAACGCAGCAGGTGAAACCGGCGAGATCAGACCGCCATGTAGCGGCCAGGACGGTGGTTCATGGCCAGCACCAGGTTCAGGGCCACGGCCCCGGCGACCGACCAGGCCACGCGCAGCGGCTCTACCGTCCACAGCGCCAGCAGCACGATGCAGCAGTCCACGGCCATCTGCACCTTGCCGGCGCGCCAGCCATAGCGGTCCTGCAGGTACAGGGCCAGAATGCCCACACCCCCCAGGCTGCAGCGGTGGCGAAACAGCACCAGAAAGCCGGTGCCGGTGATCAGCCCGCCGGCAATGGCGGCATACAGGGGCTGGAGGTGCGAGAACTGCAGGAACTGCGCCTGCACCTCGGTCAGCACCGACAGCAGCAGCACGGCGGCAAATGTCTTGAGCGTGAACTCGCGCCCCAGCTTGCGCAGGGCCAGCCAGTAGAACGGCAGGTTGAGCACAAAGAAGATCTTGCCGAAGCCGATGCCCGTGGCGTAGTGCAGCAAGAAAGCCAGCCCGGCGGTGCCGCCCGTGAGCAGCCCGGCACTCGTGAAGAAGGCCACGCCCACCGATATCAACAGCACGCCGGTGAACACCGCCACCGCGTCTTCGGTCAGCGTGTGGGGCACGATGGTGGCAGGAGCTTTCATGGCGGAAGCGGGGGCGGTTGTCGAGCGGTTCATGGTGGTTGGGCTGGGCGGGAGCGGATTGGAGCACGCAAGCGCCATGCCTGGCTTGTTCTGCGTCAATGGCCGATGGCAGGCGCTGGCGCGGACATGCTTTTGAAATGATAGCGCCTGGCGTCCACCGAGAAAGCGCTGGAGGCATGTTTGATGCAAAGAGCGTTGTGGAAAACCCGGACGTGCGTCGGTAGCCCCGCGCGATCCGCGACCGGCCCATCCGCAGGGCCCGGACGCTGGCGGGTCCACATCTGCGTCGCGGGATGGGTTCGGATTCGGGGGTGGGGTCGGCAAGCCTTGCCATTTCCATCAATCCATCAATCCATCAATCCGCTAATCCACCAGTCCACCAGTCCACCAGTCCACCAGTCCACCAGTCCACCGCCGCCTCTTCGAGCCCGCTGGCGCGATCGGCCTGCAAGCAGGCTCCTACGGGTCCGTGCAGCGGCAGATCCGGCACCCTGCAATGCTATTTAATCCATAGCTGATTGCGCTTGTCCTGCAAGCGCTGGAGTGGTATTTTTTTTCAAATGACGAGTGCGCGGACGCTATCATCCGCCCCATGCTCACCCGCCTGCCAGGATATTCGTTGCCCGAGCGCCTGTGGCGCACTCTGCGGCGCTGGGCGCTCGCCTGGGGGCGCATCGTGTATCTGGGCGCGGTGGTGCTGGTGCTGGTGCTTTCGCCTTCCAGCTACACGCGGTCGGCACGCGCCACGCTTGCACGCCATGTCTACCTTGACACGGCACCCATCCTCACGGGCTTCACGGTGCTGGCCGCCTTGCTGTGCCTGGTGATCACGCGCATTGTGGTGGTGACGGCGTTGAGCTATGGCCTGTCGCGCTATGCCCTCGAAATGGTGATCCGGGTGCTGGTGCTCGAGCTCATCCCGCTGACCGCCACGCTGTTCGTGGCGATGCGCTGCACCATACCCGCGGGCACCCAGCTGGCGTTGCTGCGCCAATCGGGGCGTTTCGATGCGCTGCGCGCCCATGGTGGCGACCCGGTGCGCATGGAGCTGCTGCCGCGCGTGGCGGCCGGTGTGTTCGCCAGCATCACGCTGGCAGCGCTGTCGTGCGTGGTGGCGCTGGTGATGGCCTACCTGAGCGTGTATGGCTTCAACCTGGCGGGCCTGCCCAGCTACACACGCATGTTCGGGCATGTGTTTTCGCCCGCGGTGACGCTGGTGTTTTCGCTCAAGACACTGTTTTCCAGTCTGGCCGTGGCCCTGATCCCCACCACCGCCGGCATGTACGACGCGGGCGAGGGCGCTGTCCCCGACTCTGAACTGGGCGGCCTGGCGCGCATGTTTGCCGTGCTGCTGCTGATCGAGGTGGTTTCGCTCGTGGGCAACTACTATTGACCGCCATGGTTTTGATGAACCCCTGCTGCGCCCCATGAACCACCCTTCCTCCACGCCGCCGCAACCGCCGTTGCCCCCCGATGCGCAGCCGCTGAGGCCCGTGGCCTATCTGCAGATCAAGGCTGCTGCGCTGCTGCTGTTCACGCTGGCGCTGATCGTGGGCTCTGGCCTTTACCTGCTGTATGCGCGCGGCGCCTTCGAGCCCACGCAGACGCTGGTGCTCACGGCCGACGACTCGGAAGGCGTGGTCGTGGGCATGGACATGACGTTCTCGGGCTTTCCCATTGGCCGCGTGCGGCGGATCGAACTATCGGAGGACGGCAACGCCCGCATCGTGGTGGACGTGCCTTTGAAAGATGCCCACTGGCTGCGCCAGTCAAGCGTTTTCACGCTGGTGCGCGGCGTGGTTGGCGGCACCAATATCCGCGCCTATTCGGGCATGCTGAGCGACCCTATCCTGCCCGCAGGAGCCGTGCGGCCCGTGCTGCGCGGCGACGCCACCGCAGAAATTCCCCAGCTCATGGCTTCCGCGCGGGAGCTGCTGGGCAACCTCAACGCATTGACCGCCGAAGATGCCGCCCTGGGCCGCAGCCTGGGCCAGGCCCGAGAACTCACAGAGCGGCTGAACGGGCCTGGCGGGGCGCTTGGCGTGCTGATGGGCAACGAGGCCGATGCCCGCAAGATCGTGGCGACGCTGGACCGCACCAATGCCCTGCTGGCCCGTCTGGACGGCATGGTGGCCCGGGCCGACCGGCAGGTGTTTGGGCAGGACGGCAAGGACGCACTGGTGCCCGAAGTGCGGGCTACCGTGGTGCAACTCAACAGCCTGCTGGCCGAAGCGCGCGGCAGTCTGCGCAAGGTGGATGCGGTGCTGGTCGAGGCGCAGGCCATTGGCGCCAACACACGCGAGGCCACCACCGACCTGGGTGCTTTGCGGGCCGAGGTTGAAAGCAACCTGCGCAAGGTGGAAGGCCTGGTCAACGAGATCAACCGCAAATGGCCCTTCGCGCGCAACACGGAACTGCAGCTGCCATGACCACATCCGCCTTGTCCTGCATGGGCCTTTTCCGCGGCGGTCTGCTGTGTCTGGCCATGGCGCTCGCCGCCTGTGCCAGCGGACCCCCGGCCCCCGAGTGGCAGCTCAATGCCCATGGCGCTTCGCAGAAGGCGCAAAACGCCTATCTGGCAGGCGACGTTCGTGTGGAACAGCTGGAGTGGGATCTTGCTCGGCGTGAAGTGGCCCGCACGGGCCGCCCCGATCTGCTGGCCCGCGTGGAATTGCTGCGTTGCGCCGGGCGTGTGGCCAGTCTGGTGTTCGAGCCGTGTTCGGGCTTCGAGGCCCTGAGCGCAGACGCGCCTGCGGCCGAAAAAGCCTACGCCCGTTACCTGGCGGGCGAAGCCGCTGCGGACGATCTGGCGTTGCTGCCCTCTGCCCAGCGAGAGGCCGCCCGGGCGGCCAACGCGAACGCTGCTGCGCCACTGGCAGCGATCACCGATCCTCTGTCCCGGCTGGTGGCTGCGGGGGTGCAGCTGAGGACCGGCCGGGCAACGCCGGGCTCCGTGGCGCTGGCGATCGACACGGCTTCTGCGCAGGGTTGGCGCCGGCCTCTTCTGGCGTGGCTGGCGCTGCAGCGTGAACGTGCCCAGGCTGCGGGCGATGCGGTGGCGGCTGCAGCGGTGCAACGGCGCATTGCCATCGTGGAGCAGGGCGGCGTTTCCAGGTAAGCGCAGCCCCTGCGGGGCGGGCACATCCAGAGCGGACACATCTAAAGCGGGTACATGCTGAGCGACGGCTCGGCGGTGCGCCCAACCTCTGTCGCAGTTACCGCAATCTTGCAGCCAACTGGGTTTCGATCACCGCTCTTTCGGCAGCGAACTGCTGGGGCGTTAACTCACGGGCTTCAAACTTGCGCGCGTGGGACAGGAGCAGGACTGTTTTTTCCAACTGCGTATCTTGCTGCAACGAGGGGCTGAGGGCAGCCAGCCGGTCAAAGCTCTGCTGGTAAAAGTCGCTCCACTGCAGAGTGCCATTTTCAGCTTGTCTGCGGGCAGTGTCGTGCCAGCGTGAGAATGCCTCAACCGATTCGTCGGCATGGCTTGCACACCCGCCGAGGAATCCCAGCGCCATTGCGGCAGCAGCGGGGTAAAGAAATGCGCGAAGGGGGCGGTTCACGAGAATCCCTCCATAGACATGCAATCACCCGAAAGCTTGGTATGCCGGCTGCATGGCGCTGCGGCGCTCTGCATATTTCGAGGGCTTCGGTTCGATAGCGCAGTTGCCGCATCCCATCTTGCATCCCTACTCAAAGAACCCCGTGGGTAAGAGTTGGTCCAGATGGTTGGGCAGGTGAGAAATCGAGTCGGCCGACTGCACAGCAACGTCGGGCAACAAACCTAATACTGCGGCCAGTACCGACAACACCACAGTGGCGGTGAATGCCATGATGGCACGGGTACCGGGTTGCGGTTTATGACGGTTCATGGCGGCGGTCCTCCACAAAAGCGACAAGGGTGAGAAAGTCCTCAATGGCCTTTCAGACAAACCTCAATGGCCAGTCGATTAGATTTCAGCAAGTCGCACAGGTTCCGTCTGTAAGACTAGGGCGATTCCTTGGCTGCCGAGGAAGGCGTTACCTGGTGTTGCAAATGCGCGCGCGGCAGGAGAGACAAATGGGGCGATTGCGAGGCTCTGCGCCAACGGGTCTCGTCGAGCAGCAAGACAAACGCATTGAGGACCTGCGTTGTCAAGGTGATGTGATGGCAATTTTCGATCTCTCCGAATGGCAGCGCTTGGGGCTGGCGCAAGACAGGAGAGAACGTCAGTGGCCATGATCGACGCAGCATTGCTGCCCCTGTGATACTCCACTAAACAACCAACCAGCTAGCCAAGTTATAGGGAGGACTTCAGTTATGCCCATCCACAAAAATGCACTTTGGGGCGCTATCGGTCTGTTGATGGTGCAGCCTCTTTTTACACAGGGTGCACATATGCCCAGCAAAGTCGCCAAGTTCCGGCATACGACAAGGCGCTGACCCGAGGCCTCTGCAGCTTCCCTGATGGATCATCCATACGAACGAAAAGAACACTCTCATGATCAGACGATTTTTCAAGGCTGTTTCTCGCTTAGCAGCCGTGATTGCTATCGGCGTGGCGTCGATAACCAGCCATGCAAATGACGATGTGATCCCTGTGGAGAAGTTTCAACCTGCCATCATTGTGCAGTTCGCCCCCGAGAAACCCAATGGTTGGGAGTTGGAGCGGCCCATGGCGGCTTATGGCATGAATCTGTTTGCCGCCAACGTCCCCGCGTACAACGGCAAGGGAAAGCTGATCTCAAGCTGGACTCCCCAGCAGGGGCGTGTGTTTGAGCAGCCAACCGTGATCATCGTGCACGGAGGTCACGGCATCTCCCCGGCCAACGTGGACGTGGCCGTCTGGCTGCGCAAAGAGTTGAAAGCCAATATCCTGATCTTGGACTCCTACTGGTCGCGCGGAAAGTCGGAGAACTGGCTTGCGTGGACGGAGTACGGTGCCAATATGCGCGTGCTCGATCTGATCGCAGCAGCGCGTTTTACGCAAAGCCAAGGCGCTGATCCGAAGAAGACCTTCGTGATCGGTGGAAGCCAAGGCGGCTGGACAGTATTGCGAGCCTTTAGCAATCACAACCTCAGCAGTGAGGTGAAATCCTTGCTGGTCGGCGGTGCATCGCTGTACCCCAACTGCTACGTGAAAGAGTCGATCTTTGGCCGCTCCCCCAGCGGTACCACGGACAAGCAGTTTGCCCCACCTCTCGGCAACTACGTGGCGCCTGTGATTGCGTTTACTGGGACGAATGACTCGGCAACACCTCTGTCGCAGTGCAATGTCGAGAAGGTGTTCAAAGGGGTTGAGAAATGGACCAACTTTGAAGGTGCGACTCACTCTTGGGACTCACCCAGCGGCGGCATCGGTCGGCCTGGTGTCGATGGCAGTTGCTCTAACGCGCTCAACAAGTACAACCAGTTCCCGGTCTGCCGCAACAACAAGTACACCGAGATCATGCGCAGCGACATTCTTGCCTTTGTTGAACGGCACATTTCCAAAGTGCAATAGCCTCCGCTTGCTGCAGCTGCAGCAAACAACTCTTTGAAATCTGAGCAGAAAAAATGAGCAATCTGATTTGTAAGCCGCTTCTGTCGCTTTTTGGTAGCGCAGTGCTGTGCATGGCTGCGGCCTCATCTTGGGCAGCTTCGGACGATGTTATCCCTGTTGAAAAGTACCAACCAACCATCGTGGAGCAAACACCTCCCGCATCGTCCCATGGCTGGAACATGGAGCGGCCGCTGGTGAACAACGGGCTCAATTTGTTCGCTGCCAATGTTCCGTCTTATAGCGGCAAAGGCATGCTGTTCTCAAGCTGGACGGCACAGAACGGTCGAGTTTTTGAGCGCCCCACCATCATCATCGTTCATGGTGGTCATGGTGTGGCACCCGGCAACCTGGACACCGCTGTGTGGGCCAAACGCAACCTCGACGCCAACATTCTGATTCTCGACTCGTATTGGTCACGGGGGCGCACTGAAAACTGGCTCAGTTGGACTCGCTTTGGTGCCAACATGCGTGTGCTTGACCTAATCGCCGCTGCACGGTTCACACAATCCGAAGGTGCTGATCCTAAGAAGACGTTCGTGATTGGCGACAGCCAAGGCGGATGGACTGTGCTGCGTGCTTTCACAAGTCACAACCTCAGTGGCGAAGTGAAGGCGTTGCTGGCTGGTGGTGTGTCGCTTTACCCCAACTGCTACGTGAAAGACTCCATCTTTGGTCGTGCGCCCAGCGGCAGTACGGATCGTGAAGACGCTCCTCCGCTGGGCAACTATGTGGCACCTGTGATCGCTTTCACCGGAACTGCCGACACCGCCACGCCGCTGTCTCAGTGCAACGTGGACAAAGTGTTCAAAGGCGTCGAGAAGTGGACGAACTTTGAAGGCGCCACGCACGCATGGGACTCCCCAACCCGAGGCGTTGGTCGTAGGGCAGAAGACAACGTGTGCACTCGGGCGCTAAACAAGTACAACCCCTTCCCCATCTGCAGCAGCAATAAGTTCACGGACATTACGCGGAGCGACATTCTGGCGTTTGTTGAGAGGCACCTTCCAAAAGCACCGTGATCGATCAAGTGGGCACTAATCAGTGCCGGATAGCGTTCAATGTAGCGATTGCTCTCAGACGACTGAGCCTTCGGATTGATCAGAATTTTTTGCTGATCGTCCGAGGTGGTCTAGCGAAATCCTACTGAAGTCACCAACGAAAGATGGTTAGAAAGGTGGCTAAAAAACAAAAAAGCCACCTTGTGGTGGCTTTTTGCTTTCTAAATCAATGACTTAGAAAATTTTTGTGGCGGAGAGGGCGGGATTCGAACCCGCGGTGGGGATTAGCCCACACACGCTTTCCAGGCGTGCGACTTAAACCGCTCATCCACCTCTCCTGAGCCTTCAATTATAGCCACAGTAAACCCGTTGTTTGCTCTCCCTGGCCGTTCAGCGGCAAAAAAGGGACGCGTTTAAGGTGCCGTTCAAGATACGCAGGGCGCGGATGCGGGATGGCTGGTTTCCATATTTGGCTCTGCGTCTTGACTGCGCCTCGCAAGCCGGTTGATGGATGCTCCTTTGGTGACGATTGGCGACGTATCGCTTGCCGAAGGAAACGCAGGCACAGCCTCCTTGATGTTCAATGTCTCGGTGTCCCGGGCGTCACCCACCACATGGGTGTGAGCTGGCACACGGTCGACGGAACCGCCCTGGCGGGGGCCGACTACGTGGCCGCGAGCGGCACCCTCACATGGGCCGCGAACGACAGTGCGCCCAAAAACGTCACGGTCTTGCTCCAGGGTGACGCAGCAGTTGAGCACGATGAAAACTGCACGTTGCAACTCGATGGCTTCGTCGGTATGGCAGCGGGGGCCTCGGCGGTAGCGACGGGCACGATCCTTAACGACGATGCTCCGCCACCTCCACCCGAAGGCGTGAAATCCGTGCCGACCCTTTCAGACTGGGCGTTGGTCGTGCTTTCGTTCGGTCTGCTGGCCCCAGTGGTGCACGCAAGGCGCAGGCGTGCACGCTGAGCCGGTGCGTGGGGGGCGCTTCGCCCCGCTTGTCCAGCTTACCCTTGTGCCTGGCTGCGCGGGCCAGCGCTGGTCTGCACCATCTTCATGGCGGAGCCGATCAGGGCCGACACTTCGGTCATGTTGCTCGGCACGATGAGCGTGGTGGCGGCATCTGAAGCCACCTGGCTGTAGGCCTCGACGGCCTTCTCGGCCACCTTGAGTTGCACGGCCTGCTCGCCGCCAGGCTGGCGGATGGCGGCAGCCACCCGTTCGATGGCTTCTGCATTGGCCTCGGCCACGGCCTTGATCGAGGCGGCCTCGCCCAGGGCCTTGTTGATTGCTGCCTGCTTTTCACCTTCGGAGCGGGCAATGAATGCCTCGCGCTCGCCCGTGGCAATGTTGATCTGCTCCTGGCGGCGGCCTTCGGATGCAGCGATCAGCGCACGTTTTTCGCGCTCGGCGGTGATCTGCGCCTGCATGGCGTGGAGGATTTCCTTCGGAGGGGTCAGGTCCTTGATTTCATAGCGGAGCACCTTCACACCCCAGTTCAGCGCGGCTTCGTCGATGGCCTGTACCACCTGGGCGTTGATGATGTCGCGTTCCTCGAAGGTCTTGTCGAGCTCCAGCTTGCCGATCACGCTGCGCAGCGAGGTTTGCGCCAGTTGGGTGACGGCCATGATGTAGTTGCTGGAGCCGTAGCTGGCGCGCATGGGGTCGGTGACCTGAAAGTACAGGATACCGTCCACCTGCAACTGCGTGTTGTCGCGCGTAATGCAGATCTGGCTGGGCACGTCGAGCGGAATTTCCTTGAGGCTGTGCTTGTAGGCCACGCGGTCCACGAACGGCACCAGGAAGTTCAGGCCCGGCGTGAGCGTGCCCGCATACTTGCCCAGGCGCTCCTTCACCCAGGCATTCTGCTGGGGCACGACCTTGACGGACCGGGCGATGAAGATCACGGCGATGATGAAGAGGACGATGGCGATTTCCATGGAGGCCTTTGCGTTGGGCGGGTGATGAAGGATCAGACGGGGTCGACCAGCAGGCGGTTGCCCACGAGTTCTGCCACGCGGTGCATGCCCGTGGCGGGGGTGACGCCGGGGCGGTGGATGGCGGTCCATTGGGTGCCCCGGTATTTCACGCTGGCTGTGCCGTCGGCATTCCAGCCATCGATCATGATGGTTTCGCCCACGTCCAGGTTCACGCTGCGGTCTGCACGGGCCGACGGATCGCCAGGCCGGCGTTTCTTGAACTGATGCCACGCCACCACCGCGCCGCCGCCCACCAGCGCGGCCGTGACGATCTGCGCCGTGAGCGGCAGGCCCAGATGGGCACCCAGCGCTGCTGCCGCCAGCCCCACGGCCAGCATCAGCAGGTAGAACGTGCCCGTGAGCAGCTCGGTGCCCACGGCCACGCCGCACATCAGCCACCAGATGGTGGATTCCTCCATAGCGCCCCCTTCAGCGTTTGTCTTTCGTTCACCACATTCTGGGTCAAAAGGGTGGCACTTCAAAGGCTGGTCAAGGTTATTCCTTACACTTCGCGCCTGTTTCGTTTTTTGGCCGGCAGGGCACGGTTGCACGGAGGCTGCACATGAAGTTTCGCTTTCCTATCGTCATCATCGACGAGGACTATCGTTCCGAGAACACATCGGGACTGGGCATTCGCGCCCTGGCGCAGGCCATCGAGGCCGAGGGCTTTGAGGTGCTGGGCGTCACCAGCTACGGAGATCTGTCGCAGTTTGCCCAGCAGCAAAGCCGGGCCAGTGCCTTCATTCTGTCGATTGACGACGAGGAGTTCACGCTGGGTGAGGGGCTGGACCCCATCGTGTTGAGCCTGCGCACCTTCATTGGCGAGGTGCGGCGCAAGAACACCGAAGTGCCCATCTATGTGCACGGCGAGACCAAGACCAGCCGCCACCTGCCCAACGACATCCTGCGCGAACTGCACGGCTTCATCCACATGTTCGAGGATACCCCCGAATTCGTGGCCAAGCACATCATTCGCGAAGCCAAGAGCTACCTTGAGAGCGTGCAGCCACCGTTCTTCAAGGCGCTGCTGGACTACGCCGAAGACGGCTCGTACAGCTGGCACTGCCCCGGCCATTCGGGCGGCGTGGCGTTCCTGAAGAGCCCGGTGGGCCAGATGTACCACCAGTTCTATGGAGAGAACATGCTGCGCGCCGATGTGTGCAACGCGGTGGAGGAACTGGGCCAACTGCTGGACCACAACGGCGCTATCGGTGAAAGCGAGCGCAATGCCGCGCGCATCTTCAACGCCGACCACTGTTTCTTCGTGACCAACGGTACGTCCACATCGAACAAGATGGTGTGGCACCACACCGTGGCGCCCGGCGACGTGGTGGTGGTGGACCGCAACTGCCACAAGTCCATCCTGCACAGCATCATCATGACCGGGGCCATCCCGGTGTTCATGAAGCCCACGCGCAACCACTTCGGCATCATCGGGCCTATCCCGCAAAGCGAGTTCGAGCCTGCGGCCATCCAGGCCAAGATCAGGGCCAACCCGTTGCTCAAGGGTGTGGACGCCAAGAAGGTGAAGCCCCGCGTGCTCACGCTCACGCAGTCCACCTACGACGGCGTGCTCTACAACACCGAGACCATCAAGGGCATGCTCGATGGCTACGTCGAGAATCTGCACTTCGACGAAGCCTGGCTGCCGCACGCCGCCTTCCACCCGTTCTATGGCAGCTACCACGCCATGGGCAAGAAGCGCATGCGTCCCAAGCATTCGGTGACCTATGCCACGCAGTCCATCCACAAGCTGCTGGCCGGCATCAGCCAGGCCAGCCATGTGCTGGTGCAGGACTCGCAGACCACCAAGCTCGACCGCCACCTGTTCAACGAGGCCTATCTGATGCATACCAGCACCAGCCCTCAGTACAGCATCATCGCCAGCTGCGATGTGGCGGCCGCCATGATGGAGCCGCCCGGCGGCACGGCGCTGGTGGAAGAGAGCATTCTCGAAGCGCTGGACTTCCGCCGCGCCATGCGCCAAGTGGAGGAAGAATTCGGCAAGAACGACTGGTGGTTCAAGGTGTGGGGGCCTGACAAGCTCGTGGACGAGGGCATCGGCCGCGCCGAAGACTGGATCATCCGCAGCGACGGCAAGGGCAAGAAGGGCAGCAAATGGCATGGCTTCGGCCAGCTGGCTGATGGCTTCAACATGCTGGACCCGATCAAGTCCACCATCGTCACGCCGGGCCTGAGCCTGGACGGCAAGTTCGACAAGACCGGCATCCCGGCGTCCATCGTGACCAAGTACCTGGCCGAGCACGGCGTGGTGGTCGAGAAGACGGGGCTGTACAGCTTCTTCATCATGTTCACCATCGGCATTACCAAGGGCCGCTGGAACACGTTGCTGACGGCGCTGCAGCAGTTCAAGGATGACTACGAGAAGAACCAGCCCATGTGGCGCATCCTTCCCGAGTTCTGCCAGCAGCACAAGCGCTACGAGCGCATGGGCCTTAAGGACCTGTGCCAGCACGTGCACGAGATGTACGCCAAATACGACATCGCGCGCCTGACCACCGAGATGTACCTGTCGGACCTCACGCCCGCCATGAAGCCGTCGGACGCCTACGCACACATTGCGCACCGCACGACCGAGCGCGTGGAGATCGACCACCTTGAGGGCCGCATCACCGTGGGCCTGGTCACTCCGTACCCCCCGGGCATTCCGCTGCTGATCCCTGGCGAGGTGTTCAACAAGAAAATCGTGGACTACCTCAAGTTCGCCCGCGAATTCGCCAAGCTGTGCCCCGGTTTTGAAACCGACATCCATGGCCTGGTGGAAGTGGAGGACGAGAGCGGCCAGGTGCGCTACTACGCCGACTGCGTGGCCGACAAGCCGCGCCAGCCCCGGCCGCTGGCCACGTCCAAAAATCTCGTCCAGATGGGCGACGACGGCCCCTACGGCCGCAACGTGTAAAGGCTGGATGGCCTGCGGGCGGCAATTTGCTGCCCTTGCAGGCCGGCACGGGCTGAAAGTGCCTGAGGCGCTTGATAGGTGTGCGCAACGCGCTTCTATTCTGATAGCGAACGCCGCGCGGTGCGTCACCACCAGTGCTGGCGGCAGGCCTCCAGGCCAGGTGTCTGTGGCCTGCCTCGCGCCACGCGCATGACGCCTTGGGATGCCTGGGCGGCCCGAGGCGACGATGGGCCGCTGCTTACTGCGCGGGCATGTCCTCGCGCAGGCGCACGAAGCTCGCAAAACGAGGCCGGCCACCCTCATGCGTTCCGCGGAAGCGGTAGGTGACCCAACTGCCCACGGGCGGCGGATGTTCGCGGTCGGTATCGCTGAAGCCCGCGCCCAAGCGGAAGCGCTGGCCCGAGGGCATCTCGACCAGCAAGGCACCCATGCGCCCGGCATGGCGGCCTTTGCCAGGCAGGTGGGCCACCACGCGGGCCTCGGTGTCCTCGTGCGTCTTCACTTTCACCAGATCATCGCTGCGTCCGGCGCGGTACAACGATGCGCCTCGGTGCAACATCAGGCCCTCGCCTCCGGCGCGCACGGTGTGCCGCAACAGTGCCTGCAGCGCAGCGTCGCTTGCCACGCGGCGTTGCGGCACCGCCTGCACCCACGGTTGGCCGATGCGGGCGACGAGCGCGTTGAGGGCGGGCAGGCGCTGATCGAAAGGGCCCCCCTGCGCCGGCAGATCAAAAACCATGAAGCGCATCTGGCGCCAGGCGGCATCGTCGTGCTGCTGTTGGCGCACGGTGGATTGTGCGTGGCTGAAGCGGCCGCGCCCCGCCCAGAGTTCGCCATCCATGGGCATGTCCGGCCAGCCTGCGGTGAACCAGGCAGGGGCCGCCACCCTCTCGCCGCCGCGGGTGCGCAGCGTGCGGCCATCCCAGAAGCCGCGCACGCCGTCGTATTTCTCGCTGACCCAATAGTCGCCCAGAGGCAGGCCGGGGCGGTACACCTGGGCCAGCAGCAGGGCGGGTGCGTCGGCAGCCAGCGCTGGCGCTGGCGATAACGCGGCGAAAGCCAAAAGGGCCAGGCAGCTTCGACGGTGCATGGTGCTATCTAATCAGTAGCTACTGCGTAACGCGCAGCAAGCGCTGCAGCCTGTTTCCTGCAGAAATTGGCCGGACGAGGGGTTACACCTGGTCCGCGCTCAGGCCTGCGGTCTGGCTGAAGCCGCCATCCACATAGGTGATCTCGGCCGTCATGCCGCTGGCCAGATCGGACAGCAGAAAGGCCGCCACGTTGCCCACGTCCTCGATGGTCACGTTGCGGCGCAGCGGAGCGGCATCGGCTACGCGGCTGAGCAGCTTGCCGAAGTCCTTGATGCCGCTGGCGGCCAGCGTCTTGATGGGGCCGGCGCTGATGCCGTTGGCGCGGATGCTGCGGCCGTCCTCGGTGCGGCCCACGGCTTCGGCCAGGTAGCGCACGCTGGCTTCCAGGCTGGCCTTGGCCAGGCCCATGGTGTTGTAGTTGGGGATGGAACGCAGCGCGCCCAGGTACGACAGCGTCAGCAGCGAGGACTTGTCGTTCAGGTAGGGCAGGGCAGCCTTGGCCATGGCCGGAAAGCTATAGGCACTGATGTCGTGGGCAATGCGGAAGCCCTCACGCGAGAGGCCGTCAAGAAAGTTGCCGGCAATCGCCTCGCGCGGTGCAAAGCCGATGCTGTGCACGAAACCGTCAAACTTCGGCCACGCCTGGGCCAGGTCGGCAAACATGCGCTCAATCTGCTCGTCGCTGCCCACATCGCAATCAAAGATCAGCTTGGAATCGAACTCGGCGGCAAACTCGGTGATGCGGTCCTTGAAGCGTTCGCCCACGTAGCTGAAGGCGAGTTCGGCGCCCTGGGCGTGGCAGGCCTTGGCAATGCCGTAAGCGATGGAACGGTTGGACAGCACGCCCGTGATGAGCAGCTTCTTGCCGGACAGAAAACCCATGGTTGTTCTCCTGTGGAATGCGGGGATCGGTGTGTGATCGGCGCGGGCGGCCCCATTGCTCAGGGCATGCGCCGCTTTCGGGGCAAAGGCCCCGCCGACGTAGTGCAGAATTGTCGCATGCGGTTTTGGCTGATTCTTTCGTTGTGGATGTGCGCTTTGCCCGCGTG
The DNA here is from genome assembly GCF_000175235.1 of Acidovorax delafieldii 2AN. Classification (GTDB taxonomy): domain Bacteria; phylum Pseudomonadota; class Gammaproteobacteria; order Burkholderiales; family Burkholderiaceae_C; genus Acidovorax; species Acidovorax delafieldii_B. The sequence goes on from NZ_ACQT01000043.1 coordinate 15,234, forward strand.
GGCCGCGCATGCGTACGCACTGTGGGGCTCGCCGCGCTACGCCGCCGGCTTCACGCACTTCGACTACGTGAACCCTGGTGCGCCCAAGGGCGGTGAACTGCGCCTGGTGAGCAATCTGCGCACGTCGACGTTCGACAAGTACAACCCGTTCACGATCAAGGGCAACGCGCCGGCGTACCTCTCGTCGTTGATGTTCGATTCGCTGCTGGTGGGCTCGCTCGACGAGACAGCTACCGGCTACGGACTGCTGGCCGAAGATGTCGATGTGGCGCCCGATGGGCTTTCGGCCACCTTCCGCCTGCGACCCGAAGCGCGTTTTCACAACGGCAAGCCGGTGCTGGCGCAGGATGTGAAGCACAGCTTCGACACCCTGGTGGGGCCCCACACCTCGCCGGCCTACAAGACGATGCTGATCGATGTGGCGGGCGTGGACATGCTGGACAACCGCACGGTGCGCTACCGCTTCCGGCAGCCCAACCGCGAGTTGCCGCTGACGGTGGGCGGTTTGCCGGTGTTCAGCCGCGACTGGGGTGTGGAGGGCGGCAAGCCCAAGCCGTTCGACCAGGTGGTGATGGACACCCCCATCGGCAGTGGGCCCTACAAAATCGGCCCGGTGCGCTTTGGCAAGGACATCACTTATGTACGCGACCCGCAGTATTGGGCGCGTGATTTGAACGTGCGCAAGGGCGCCGCCAACTTTGACCGCATCACCGTCAAGATCTACAAGGACGCTACGGCGCGGCTCGAGGCCCTCAAGGCCGGCGAGTTCGATCTCATGCGCTTTTTCAGCGCGGGTGACTGGGCGCGGCGCGTCAATGGCAAGAAGTTCGACAGTGGCGAACTGGTCAAGGGCGAGTTCGCGCACAAGCTGCCGTCGGGCTTCCAGAGCTACGTGCTCAACACCCGCCGCCCCCTGCTGCAGGACGTGCGCGTGCGCGAGGCCCTGGGGCTGGCCATCGACTACGAGTGGATGAACCGCCAGATGTTCTACGGCGCCTACCAGCGGGTGAACGGCCTGTTCGGCAACACCGCCTGCGAGACACGCGGCACGCCATCTCCCGCAGAGCTGGCGCTGATGGAGCCGTTTCGCAAAGACATTCCGGCGGCGGCCTTCGGCCCCATGACCGTACCGCCCCGAACCGATGGGGATTCGTCCCTGCGTGCCAACCTGCGCCGCGCGCAGGCGCTGCTCAAAGAGGCGGGCTGGGAAGTGCGCGATGGAGCCCTGCGCAATGCCCAAGGGCAGGCCATGGTGCTGGAATACATGGACAGCAACGAGGGCGGTGTGCGCACGATCACGCCGTGGATACGCAGCCTTGAAAAGCTGGGCATCACCTTGCGCTTTCGCTCGGTGGACTTTGCGCTTTACCAGCAGCGCCTGCAGAAGTTTGATTTCGACATCACCTCGCTGGCCTACCAGGGCACCAACAACCCGGGTCAGGAATTTGCCGACATGTTCGGCAGCAAGGCCGCGGACACGGAAGACTCGGGCAATTTCCCGGGCGTGAAGAGCCCGGCCGTGGACGCCATGATCGCCGCCATGACATCGGCCAAGACCGAAGCCCAGCTTCTGCCCGCCTGCCACGCGCTGGAGCGCATCATCGCCCACAGCCACTACCTGCTGCCGCAATGGACGGCCGCCACGCACCGCATGGCCTACAACGCCTGGCGGCTGGCGCGGCCCGCCCAGGTTCCACCCTACTCGAGCGGCGAGGCCTGGGTCATGGATACCTGGTGGGCCCGGCCATGACGCATCCCGGTGCCTGCCCGGCAGGCAGAGCCCGCACCGCACGCCGTCGGCCCACCCCGAGGTGGGCCGGGCAGTGGTACGGGCGGGCTTTCGGGCAGCCCATGCCTTGTGCCGAGCAGCGCCGGTGGCGTCGGCCGGTGCAGACGGGTTCTGCCGCCACGCTCACCGAACACAGGGGTTCATAAACGATGCTGGCGTATATTTTCAAGCGCATCCTGCTCATGCTGCCCACCCTGCTGGGCGTGCTGCTGCTGACCTTCGTGGTGATCCAGTTCGTGCCGGGTGGACCGGTCGAGCAGTACATGGCCGAGGCCAAGGCCGGTGCTGGCGCGGGCGGTGCCGAAGGGGGCGGCCTCAGTTACCGGGGCGCGCAGGGTGTGGACCCCAAGCGGCTGGAGCAGATCAAGGCGCTCTACGGTTTCGACAAGCCCGCGCATGAGCGCTTCGTGCAGATGCTCGGCCAATTCGCGCGCTTCGACCTGGGCAAGAGCTTTTTCCAGAACAAGGACGTGTGGCAGCTCGTGGCGGAGAAACTCCCCGTCTCCATCAGCCTGGGGCTGTGGACCTTCTTCATCAGCTACCTCGTGGCCGTGCCGCTGGGCGTGGCCAAGGCGGTGCGCGCGGGCTCGCGCTTCGACCTGGTCACCACGCTGCTCATCCTCGTGGGCTACGCCATTCCCGGCTTTGTGCTCGGCGTGGCGCTGCTGGTCATCTTTGGCGGGCAGTTGCAGTGGTTCCCGCTGCGCGGGTTGACGTCCTCCAACTGGGAAGAGCTGTCCTGGGGCGCGCGCATCGTGGACTACCTCTGGCACATCACCTTGCCCATCATCGCCATGGTGCTGGGCAGCTTTGCGGTGACGGCCATGCTGACCAAGAACGCCTTCCTCGAAGAAATTCGCAAGCAGTACGTGCTGACGGCGCGCGCCAAGGGCCTCTCCGAGCGCCAAGTCCTCTGGAAGCATGTGTTCCGCAATGCGCTGATTCCCATCATCACGGGATTCCCTGCGGCGTTCATCGGTGCATTCTTCGCGGGTTCGCTGCTCATCGAGACGCTGTTCTCGCTCGACGGCCTGGGCCTGCTGAGCTACGAGAGCGTGATCCGGCGCGACTACCCCGTGGTGCTGGGCACGCTCTACCTGTTCACGCTGATCGGGCTGGTCACCAAGCTCATCAGCGACCTTTGCTATGTGTGGGTGGACCCGCGTGTCAAGTTTGACTAAGCCCCCTGTGTCGGCATCGCCCGCTTCGCTGTCCCCCTCCCGCCGCGCCTGGCTGCGTTTCAAGCGCAACCGCCTGGGCTACTGGAGCCTGCTCGTTTTCTGCACGCTGGTGCTGGTGAGCCTGTGCGCCGAGCTGGTCAGCAATGACCGTCCGCTCATCGTGCGCTACGAAGGGCAGACCTACTTCCCCATGCTCAAGGACTACTCCGAGAAGACCTTTGGCGGCGACTTCGAGACGTCCACCGACTACCTTGATCCCTTCATCCGCGAGCGCATCACCCGCGGCAGCAACTGGGCACTCTACACCCTCAACCCTTACGGCCCGAACACGCTCAACTACTTCGCCAAGGCGCCCAACCCTTCAGCGCCCACGCGCGAGAACTGGCTGGGCACCGACGACCGGGGGCGCGACCTGCTGGCGCAACTCATCTATGGCTTCCGGGTGAGCGTGCTGTTCGCGCTGGCGCTCACCGTGACGGGCGTGGTGCTGGGCGTGGTCACCGGGGCCATCCAGGGCTTCTTCGGTGGCAAGACGGACCTGGCCTTCCAGCGCTTCATCGAAATCTGGGGCTCCATGCCCGAGCTGTACCTGCTCATCATCTTCAGCGCGGTGTTCGCCCCCAGCATTTCGCTGCTGCTGATTCTGCTGAGCCTGTTCGGCTGGATGGGCCTCTCGGACTACGTGCGCGCCGAATTCCTGCGCAACCGCCAGCTTGACTACGTGAAGGCCGCGCGCGCGCTGGGCGTGGGCAATGCGCAGATCATCTGGCGCCACATCCTGCCCAACAGCCTCACGCCGGTGGTCACCTTTTTGCCGTTCCGCATGAGCGCGGCCATCCTGGCGCTGACCTCGCTCGACTTTCTGGGCCTGGGCGTGCCACCGGGCACGCCGAGCCTGGGTGAGTTGCTCTCGCAGGGCAAGAACAGCATCGACGCGTGGTGGATCTCGCTGTCCACCTTCGGCGTGCTGGTGGTCACGCTGCTGCTGCTGACCTTCATGGGCGATGCGCTGCGCGATGCGCTCGACCCCCGAAAGGCCGACCGATGAGCAACGAAGTAAATACCCCGCTGCTCCAGGTGCGCGACCTGTCGGTGCGCTTTGGCGCCAAGGAGGTGGTGCGCGGCGTGGGCTTTGACATCGCGCCCGGCGAGAAGCTGGCGCTGGTGGGCGAATCCGGCTCGGGCAAGACCATCACGGCGCTCAGCCTGCTGCGCCTGGCAGGTGAGGCCAAAATCACCGGCCAGGCCCTGCTGCGCGGGCGCGACCTGCTCTCTTTATCGGAGCGCGAGATGCGCGGCGTGCGCGGCGGTGAGATCGCCATGGTGTTCCAGGAACCCATGACGGCGCTGAACCCGCTGATGACCATCGGCCAGCAGATTGCCGAGGTTTTGGAGCTGAAAAAGGCTCTAACGACCGCTCAATCTGCGCAAGTAGCTATCGAATTGCTAGCAAAAACCGGCATTCCCGAGCCCGCACGGCGCGCCAACAGCTTCCCGCACCAGCTCAGCGGCGGCCAACGCCAGCGCGCCATGATCGCCATGGCCCTGGCGAGCGAGCCCGCGCTGTTGCTGGCCGACGAGCCCACGACGGCGCTCGATGTCACGCTGCGCGGCCAGATCCTTGATTTGCTCTCCGACCTGCAGCGCAGCAGCGGCATGGCCGTGCTGCTCATCACGCACGACCTGAACCTCGTGCGCCGCTTCGCCGACCGCGTGGCCGTGATGGAGCAGGGTGTGCTGGTGGAGCATGGCAGTGTGGCCGAGGTGTTCCGAACGCCACAGCATGCCTACACCCAGCGCCTCATCGCCAGCCAGCCCCGGCGCGACGTGGTCGAGGCCGAATCGCCCGAAGACACCCCCCCCGTGGTGCGGACTCAGAATCTGCGCGTGGTCTACCCCACGCCGCTGCCCGGTTTCCGGGGCTGGGTCAAGAAGGGGGAATTCGTCGCCGTGCAGGGCGCCACCCTGCAGTTGCCACCTGGCCGCACGCTGGGCGTGGTGGGAGAGTCGGGCTCGGGCAAGTCCACGCTGGCGCAGGCCATCCTGGGCCTGCTGCCGCACGGTGGCGAGCTGGCGGTGGCGGGGCAGGGCTGGGAGCAGCCCGCCATGCGCAACACGCCGGCCAACCAGCGGTTGCGCCGCCAGGTGCAGGTGGTGTTCCAGGACCCGTTCTCCTCGCTCTCGCCGCGCCTGACGGTGGAGGAGATCGTGGGCGAGGGCCTCAAGGTGCACGAGCCCGCGCTCGATACGGCCGCCCGGCGTGGGCGTGTCGAAGCCGCATTGGCCGAAGTGGGCCTGACCGAGGTGCAGTTCCCCGGCCTGCTGGCGCGCTACCCGCATGAGTTCTCGGGGGGCCAGCGCCAGCGCCTGGCGGTGGCGCGCGCGCTCATCGTGCAGCCGCGCGTGCTGGTGCTGGACGAGCCCACCAGCGCGCTCGATGTCACCATCCAGCAGCAGGTGCTGGGCCTGTTGCAGCGCCTGCAGAAGGACAAGGGCCTGAGCTACCTGCTCATCACCCATGATGTGGATGTGATCCGCGCCATGGCGCACGAGGTGCTGGTGATGAAGGATGGCGAGGTGCTCGAGAGTGGCGGCGTCGGCCAGGTGCTCGACGCGCCCCGGCACCCTTATACGCAACGGCTGGTGGCGGCTGCCGCCGTGTTGCCGGGGGGCTGAGCGGGGCACTCCCGTCGAGGGCCGGCGCCTGCCGGGCTGTGGTTGGAGGAGGGCGAAAGTGCATGGCGGCGCCAGGGTCGGTAGCCGCACATGGCGTCGGCCGCGCGCCGTACCGCACCGGCGTTTTGCTGGGCAGCTGGCTCAGTCCGGATCTCCGCTGACGCGCGGCGGCGCCCGCTGGGCGCGCCACTGTCCGGTCTTCTACGCAGGCTGTTACATCTGTTGCCGCGCCGAAGGTGCCGTCCTACAGGTTGCGGGGTTTCAGGCCTTTACTCTCTGAATGTGAAAAAGTCACATGCAATCGCGCTGTCGCAACAGCGCGCCAACCGAGAGAGGTCCCTCATGACGTTAGTCCGAAAAATGAAGTTCACCCTGGGCGCTGCCCTGCTGGCCGGTCTGGCCGCTTGCGGTGGTGGCGGCGGTGGTGACAGCGCCGCAGGCAGCGGCACGCTGCGCCTGGCACTGACCGATGCACCCAGTTGCGGCTACGACGCCGTCCACGTGACCGTGGCAAAGGTGCGTGTGCACCAAAGCAGCAGCGCGGGCGATGCCGATGCCGGCTGGTCTGAAATCGTGCTGAACCCTGCACGCCGGGTGGATCTCCTGAGCCTCACCAACGGCGTGTTGATGGAACTGGGCCAGATACCGCTGCCCACGGGCAAATACACCCAGATGCGCCTGGTGCTCGCCGACAACAGCGCTACCCAGCCGCTGGCCAACTCGGTGCTGCCCACTGGCGGCCGCGAAGTGGCGCTCAAGACGCCCAGTGGCCAGCAGTCGGGTGTCAAGACCAACATCAATATCGACATCGCCGAGAACAAGATGGCGGACTTCGTGCTTGACTTCGATGCCTGCAAGTCGGTGGTGCAGGCCGGCGCGTCGGGCCAGTACCTGCTCAAGCCGGTGGTGACGGTGATTCCGCGCTATGTGTCCGGCGTGCAGGGGTATGTGGACCCGGACCTGGGTGCGGGTGCCACCCGCGTGTCGCTGCAGGTCAACGGCACCGTCGTGAAAGCGACCGTTCCCGACAGTACGGGCAAATTCCTGTTGCAGCCCGTGGCGCCAGGCAACTACACGCTGGTCATGGCGGCGCCGGGCCGCACGTCGGCCGTGGTGACCGGGGTGCCCGTGGCGGCCGAGACCGTGACACCGGTGGC
>NZ_ACQT01000042.1 GCF_000175235.1 Acidovorax delafieldii 2AN
CGCTCATGCGGCACCCGTCCCGTCGGCCGCGGGCTTGCGCGGCACCACAATGCGCACCGTGCAGAGCTGCCGCACGTCGCCGTGCTGGTTGCGGGTTTCGCTGCGCACGGTGACCATGCCGCGGTCGGGCCTGGACCTGGACGGCTGGATCTGCACCACCTCGCTCACCACGTGCAGCACGTCGGTGGCGCGCGTGGGCCGGGGCCAGCTCAGCTCACCCCCGGCACCTATGATGCCGCCCGCTATGGGCAGGCCTGTGGTGACCTGCAGCCGCATGGTGATCGCCGCCGTGTGCCAGCCGCTGGCGGCCAGCCCGCCAAACAGCGTGGAGCGGGCGGCGCTGTCGTCCAGGTGAAAGGGCTGCGGGTCAAACTGCGCGGCGAAGGCCTTGATCTGGGCTTCGTCCATGGCGTGCTCGCCACTCTGGAACCGGTCGCCAACGGTCAGGTCGTCGAGGTACACCGACTGCGCATTCGGCGAGGAATGGGCGGTGGTGCTGGCGTGGGTTGGCTTCATGGCGCGTACTTTCAGTTCAAGCCATCGATGGCAATGCGGGTTTGCAGGGTTTCAATGATTCGCCATGCGGCGGCTGCGCACGTGCTGGATTGCCAGGCCTGCGGCACCGGGTACACGTGAACCCATTGCGCCGTCCTGTGTCCGCCAAACGGCCCCTTGGCAGGCCCATGGGCGTGCACCACACGGGGCGGTACAGGGTTGCGCATCTGCCAAGTGCTCAGGCAGCGGCGGCAGAAGCCGCGGGGCGCACCATGCGGGATTCGCGGATTGGCAGGTTCACCAGGGCAGCCCCCACGGCGAGCGCAATGTCGATGTACCAGACCGCGTCATAGCTGCCGGTGGCCTGGAAGACGCTGCCGCCCAGATAGGCGCCAAAGAAGCCGCCGATCTGGTGCGCCAGCATCACGATGCCAAAGAGCATGGCCATGTTGGCCGTGCCAAACATCTTGGCCACCAGGCCCACCGTGGGTGGCACGGTGGACAGAAACGTGATGCCCATCACGGCCGCAAAGACCAGCACCACGGCGGGTGTCTTGGGCGCCAGAACAAAGACCAGCACCGCCAGGCCGCGCGTGGCATACAGCAGCGACAGCAGCGATTTCATGCGCCAGCGCCCCACGGCCCAGCCCATGCCCAGGCTGCCCACGATGTTGAACAGGCCAATCACCGCCAGCGACCACCCCCCTACTTCCGGTGCCAGCCCGCAGGCGGCGATCACGCCGGGCAGATGGGTGGCCAAAAAGGCGACATGAAAGCCACACACCAGAAACCCGGCCGCCAGATACCGGTAGCTGGGCGAGGCCAGCGCCTGGGCGATGGCCTCGCGCGCGGTCAGTGCCTTCTGGCCCGACGCGGTAGCGGCCTGCGCCGCCAGCGCGCTGGAATTGCCCCTCAGTACCCACACCGCCGGCAAAGCCAGCAGCACCAGCACGCCCAGCCACTGCATGGCGCTGGCCCAGCCCACGGCGGCCGTGAGACTGATGGCAATGGGTGCCATCACGAACTGCCCGAACGATCCCCCCGCATTCACCACGCCGCTCGCCAGTCCGCGCCTGTGCAACGGCACCAGCCGGGCCGTGGCGGCCATCAGCACCGAAGGCCCGGCCATGCCGGCGCCGCCAGCGGCCAGCACGCCGATGGCGAAAATGAGTCCTGCCGTGCTGGTCATGTACGGCGTGATGAAGGTGCCCAGCGCCACCAGCGCCACGCCCAGCAAAATCACGCGGCCAATGCCGATGCGGTCGGCCACGGCGCCGGCAAAAGGCTGCGTCAGCCCCCACCAGAGCTGCCCGAAGGCAAATGCCAGGCTGATGCTGCCAATGCCCAGGCCGGTGGATGTGTTGAGTGGCGACAGGAACAGGCCCATGGTCTGGCGCGTGCCCATGGTGAGCGCGAAGGCGCCCGCGGCGGCCAGCAGCACCAGCCACAGGGCCAGCGGTGCGGCCTGTCGGGTTATTGCCGGGTGTGGGTTATTCGTCATGGCCGGACTCCTGCGCGGGCAGCGCCGCCAACAAAGCGAGCGAATCATCGACCAGGGCGTGCAATGCCTTCACGCGCTCCAAGCCCAGCGTTTCGTTCAGGGCCAGCTGCGCGGCCTTCCAGTGGCGCTGCGCCTGGGCGCGCTTGTCCCGGCCCGCGTCGGTGATGTGCACCAGGCGGCTGCGGGCATCGACACCCGCTTCCAGCGTCACCCATCCGGCATCCACCAGGGGGCGCAGGTTGCGGGTCAGCGTGGAGGCATCCATTTTCATGACCACCGCCAGATCGCCCGGCCGGATGGGGCCCAGTTTGAGCACATGCGACAGCAGCGAATACTGCGTGGTCTTGAGCCCGCACTGCGCCATTTCGGCGTCGTAGTGGTTGGCCACGCGGCGCATCAGCTGGCGCAGCTTGAAGTTGGTACACCCCTGCGGCTGCGCCTGCGGAGCCTGGGAAGCGGGCGTTACGGCAGAGTCCATGATCGGCGTGTCGGTTTGTATAGAAATTATTGTATCTGCAATAATTGCATATGCAATTCTTTTGCTTCAACCACGCTACCGACCAGGACACCCCATGACCCACCACAACCATCTCGAACACTGGCTTGCGCAAGAGCGCGAGATTCTTGCAACGCTGGAGGTCGGCCCCGGCCCGGGCGTGGCGCGGCGTGAACAAATCGCCCACCTGAATGGCCTGGAGCAGATGCAGGCCATGCTGCGGGGCGAGCTGCCCTATGCCGCCATCGCCAAGACGCTGGACTTTTTGATCGTGGAAGTGGGCGAAGGCACGGCCATCTTCCAGGGCACGCCCCGCTTGGAGCACCTGAACCCCATGGGCACCGTGCACGGCGGCTGGTTTGCCACCCTGCTCGACTCGGCCCTGGGTTGCGCCGTGCACACGCGCATGGAGCCCGGGCGTGGCTACACCACTGCCGAGTTGGGCATCAATCTGGTCAAGGCCATCACGCCCAAGGTGCAGCGCGTACGCGCCGAGGGCCGGGTGATCCACTGCGGCCGCCAACTGGCCACGGCCGAGGCGCGCCTGGTCGGGCCTGACGGCACACTCTACGCCCACGCCACCACCACCTGCTTGGTCTTCGACTTGCCGGCACAATCGAAGGGATGAAATTTCTCCACACGATGCTGCGCGTTGGCAACCTTCAACGCTCGATTGATTTCTATACCCAGGTGCTGGGCATGCAACTGCTGCGCCAGTCCGAGAACCCCGAGTACAAGTATTCGCTGGCGTTTTTGGGTTTTGAGGGCGGCAACCCCGGCCAGGCCGAGATCGAGCTGACCTACAACTGGGGCGTGGAAAACTACGACCATGGCAATGCCTACGGCCACATTGCGCTGGGCGTGCCCGACGCCTATGCGGCGTGCGAAAAGATCAAGGCTGCTGGCGGCAACGTGACGCGCGAAGCCGGTCCGGTCAAGGGCGGCACCACCGTGATCGCGTTCGTGACCGATCCCGATGGCTACAAGATTGAACTGATCCAGCGTGCTGCAGACGCTGGCGGTGCCGGCCTGCGCTGACCGGCACGGTTTTTTTACTTTTGCTACTTTTCTGATAGCTTCTTGCGCACGCCCAGCTTGCGCAAGAAGCCATTTTCACCTTCATATTCAGCCCAGGTGCGCACCGCCTGACGGCGGGCGCGCACCCTGTGCCGCGAAGCTGTCGGTTTACTTGCCGCTGCGCGCCTGGGCCAGGGCGCCCTGCACGGCGTCCCACGTGCCCTGCCCCACGCTCTTGGCGATGCCGGCATTCACTGCGGTCAGCTTTTCGCGCATGCGGTTGGCTTCGGATGCCGGCAGTTCGTTGACCTGCATGCCCTTGGCCTTGAGTTCGGCCAGGGCCTTGGCGGCCTCTTCGCGGGTGTCCTGGCGTTCAAAATCGCGGCTCTTGACGGCGGCATCGTGCAGCACCTTCTTCTCGGCTGGCGTGAGCGTGTCCCACCACTTCTTGCTCACCGTGACGATCCAGGGGCTGTACACATGGTTGGTCACCGTCAGGTACTTCTGCACTTCGTAGAACTTGCTCGACACCACGGTGTTGAACGGGTTCTCCTGGCCATCGACGGCCTTGGTCTCGAGGGCCGTAAACAGCTCCGAGAACGGCAGCGGCACGGCGTTGGCGCCCAGGGTCTTGAAGCTGTCGAGGAACACATTGTTCTGCATCACACGCAGCTTGATGTCGTTCATGTCCTCGAGCTTCGTCACGGGACGCTTGTTGTTGGTTAGGTTGCGAAAACCGTTTTCCCAGTACACCAGACCCACCAGGCCCTTGGGCTCGAGCGTGGCCTTGACCTTTTCGCCCACGGGGCCGTCCAGCACGGCATCGGCCTCTTTCACGTTGTTGAAGAGGAACGGCGTGTCCCAGATGGCCATCTCGGGGGAGATGCCGACCAGGGTGGCCGTGGAGCCCACCATCATTTCCTGGGCGCCGCCGATCAGTGCCTGCTGCATCTGCGTGTCCGAGCCCAGCGAGGCGTTGCCGATGGCCCGCACTTTCATCTTGCCGCCCGTGGCCTTTTCGACCTCCTGGGCGAACAGGCGCACGGCGCGGCCCTGGTTGGATTGGTCGACCAGGCCAAAGCCGAAGCGCACGATGCGTGGCTTGAAATCCTGGGCCTGCACGGCGCCCGCGGCAGTGAGTGCGGCCACGACGGCGGCGAGTACAAACTTGATGCGCATGGAAAGTCTCCTCAGAACAGGGATGGAACGGACAGAAAAACAGGGGTCAGTGCAGCCAGCGCAAGGGCGCGGTGACCAGCGACGGGAAGATGACGAAAAGCACCATCAGCACCACATACACCGCCAGGAATGGATTGGTGCCCTTGATGACGGTTTCCATGCGCAGCCGCCCCACGCCGGCCACCACGTTCTGCACGGTGCCCACCGGCGGCGTGATGAGGCCGATGCAGCCCACATAGATGAACATGAAGCCGAAATACACGGGGTCGATGCCGGCCTTGACAGCCAGCGGCGCGCACACGGGGCCGAAGATCAGGATGGTGGGCGTCAGGTCCATGGCGGTGCCCACCACCAGCAAGAACAACATCATCAGCGCCATGAACATCACGGGATTGCCCATGAGGCCGGAGAAGCTGTCGGCCAGCATGTTGGGCAGATCGGCCAGCGTGATCATGTAGGCAGTCACGGTGGCGGCGCCGCACAGGAACATCACCACCGCAGTGGTCTTGCTTGCCGCGAGGAAAACGTCGTAGACATCGGACCAGCGCAGCTCGCGGTAGACAAACATCGACACCACCAGTGCATACACGGCGGCCACGACGGCGGCCTCGGTGGGTGTGAACACCCCGCCCTTCAGGCCGCCCAGGATGATCACCGGCATCATCAGCGCCCAGAAGCTGTGCAGAAGCGCCTTGAGGCGCAGGGGCCATGCGGTGCGGTTCATGGCGGGCAACTGGTGTTTGCGCGCAATCCACCACCACGCGAACACAAGGAACAAGCCCATGATCAGGCCCGGAAACACTCCCGCCAGGAACAGCTTGCTGATCGATGTGTTGGTGGTCACGCCATAGATCACGAACGGCATCGACGGCGGAATGATGGGCGCGATGATGCCGCCCGAAGCCAGCAGGCCTGCGCTGTAGCTTGGCGGGTAGTTCTGCTGGCGCATCATGGGCAAAAGAATGGTGGCCAGCGCCGCCGTGTCGGCGATGGCCGAGCCGCTCATCGATGCCAGCAGCACGGCCGCCCCGATGGCTACATAGCCAAGGCCGCCCCGGATGTGGCCCACAAAGGCCCGCGCCAGGTCGATGATGCGGCGCGACAGGCCGCCCGCGTTCATCAACTCACCGGCCAGGATGAAAAAGGGCACGGCCAGCAGCGGGAAATTGTCAAAGCCGGCCTGCAGGTTCTGCGCCAGCAGTTGCGAATCAAAGAAGTCCAGGTGCCACATCAGGGCGACACCGGTGAGCACCAGGGCGTGGGCAATCGGCATGCCGATCACCATGCCGCCAATCAGCACTGCGAGAAAAATGAGGGTGACAACCATGGTGCGTCCTTATTCCACGATGGCGTCGTCGGTGGCGTGCTCGCGCTCGCGACCCCGCACCAGATCCACCACCACCACCACGAGCAGGCCCACGGCCAGCACCAGCGTGGCGGCGGCGCCCAGCGCCAGGGGGTAGCCCAGCACCGTGCTGTAGCTGCTCAGGCCCGCAACCACCTGCTCCCATGAGCCTTTCAGCAGCAGCAGCATGCAACCGGCCACGAGCAACTGGCTGACCCAGAACAAGGCCTTGCGCGGGCCACCGCTCAGCCGCGACGTGAGCATGTCAAAACCCAGGTGCTTGCCTTCGAAGGCTGCCACGATGGTGCCGATGGCCACCAGCCAGACAAACAGCAGCCGCGAGATTTCTTCGTACGACACGATGCTGGTGGCAAAGCCGTAGCGCAGCACCACGTTCACAAAAACGGCCACCACCATGCCGGCCAGCGCCGCCACCATGGTGCATTCCGCTACGCGCTGCAGCCGGCTCTTGGGTTGCGCGGGTGCCGAGGTTTCAGGGGTGCTCATGCCAGGCCTCCGTTGGTGTCGGTCGCTGCTGCAGTGGCTTGCGGCGAGCCAGCCTTGTCAGCGTTCATCCAGGCCAGCACGTCGTTCACCAGCGCTGGAATGGGGCGCGTGGCGTCCAGTACCAGCACGCCCGCCTCGCCCGCGGGCGATTCGAGCGTGGCAAATTGGTCCGCCACCAGCGCGGGCGAAAAGAAGTGGCCCGGCCGGGCCTGCACGCGCGCCAGCGCGGCGTCGTAGCCGAGTTGCAGAAAAACAAACCCCAGGTGCGGCTGCGCCTGGCGCAGGCGGTCGCGGTAGCGGCGCCGCAGGGCTGAGCAAGTGAGCACCGTGCCCGCTGACCCACCTGCGTTCGGCGTGGCCAGCAGCCCGGCCAGGCGGTCAAGCCAGCCGCTGCGGTCGGCGTCGGTCAGCGGCGTGCCTGCGCGCATCTTGGCGATGCTCTCTGGTGCGTGGTACGTGTCGCCTTCGTGCAGGGCCCAGCCCAGGGCTTCGGCAAAGGCCTGGCCGGCGCTGGATTTTCCGCAGCCGGAGACCCCCATCACCACCAGGGCTTGGTATTTTTGCGTTTGGATAGCGCTATCCATAAAGAGAAATAAAAAAGCGAAGAATGAAAGAACCAAAAAATGGAGTTCTTGCGCGATGAAATCGGCGCAAACACCAGGCCGCAGCAGTAGAACTGCCAACCGTTAAGCGGCCATCAGGTGAAAACCCTTGCTATTTGCAAATGGGATAGCGCTATCATAAATGAGCCCTTCCGCCCTTCTTATCAGGACTAACCCTTGAACGACGCGCCCCGACGACCTCGCCGCAGCAGTGGCCGCACCACACTGGCCGACGTGGCGCGCGCCGCCGGGGTCAGCCCCATCACCGTGTCACGCGCGTTGCGCCAGGAGCGCGGGGTCGATCCCGTGCTGGCCGACAAGGTGCGCCAGGCCGCCGACCAGTTGGGCTATGTGCCCGATGCCGCTGCACGCGCCCTCGCCTCCCAGCGCAGCACGCAGGTGCTGGTGCTGGTGCCCATGCTGTCCAACACCCTGTTCGTTGACGTGCTCGAGGCGGTGCACCGCACGCTGTTTCCGGCGGGCTACCAGCCGCTGATCGGCGTGACGCACTACGACACCGCCGAAGAAGAACTGCTGCTGCGCACCTACCTGCCCCACCGGCCCGCCGGTCTGCTGGTGACGGGCTTCGACCGCAGCGAAACGGCCCGCCAGTTGATCGCCCACAGCGGCATTCCGTGCGTGCACCTCATGGAAACCAGCACAGCGCCCGGCGTGCATTGCGTGGGGTTCTCGCAGGTGGATGCGGGCGCTGCCATCACGCAGCACCTGCTGGACCGCGGGCGCCGCCGCATTGCGTTTTGCGCCGCCCAGCTTGACCCGCGCACCCTGCAACGTGCCGAAGGCTACCGCCGCTGCCTGCGCGCGGCCGGCCTGTACGACCCGCACCGCGAGTTGCTCAGCCCGGAGCGCTCATCCATCTCGCTAGGGGCGCGGCTGTTCGAAGAAATGGTGCAGCGCATGCCCGACATCGACGCCATCTTTTTCTGCAACGACGACATTGCCCAGGGCGGCCTGCTGGCGGCCAACCGCATGCAGGTGCCGGTGCCGCAGCGCATTGCCGTGGCGGGTTTCAACGACCTGGCTGGCAGCGACCAGATGGTGCCGCCACTGACCACGGTGCGCACGCCCCGGGCCGAGGTAGGCCAGGCGGGTGCCGCGATGCTGCTGGCGCTGATGCGCGGCACACCGGTGCCACAAAGCTGCATCCAGTTGAATTACGAACTGGTGGTGCGGGCCAGCAGTTGAGTGGTGCCCTTTGCGGGGCGAAAATAAGCCCGGCATGGCCGGGCTTTCATGGGGGCGTGGGGCCGCCGATCAGGGGGCCAGTGTCACTTCCACGCGGCGGGCTTCGGCGTTGCTGCCGGTGGCCGTGGTTTCTTCGGGTTTCTTGAGTTCGACCTTGTCCTCGGCCACGCCCAGTGCTTGCAAGGCATCGCGCACGGCAAAGGCGCGCTGCTTGGCAAGTTCGGCATTCAGGGCCGCATCGCCCGTGGCGTCATGGAAACCCGACACCACGGCCTTCTTGCCTTCGGCCACGCCTTTGACCACATCGGCCAGCGCCTCGTTGGCACCTGCGGCCAGTTCGGCCTTGGCGGTCGCAAAGTAGAACTTCACCACACCGTTTTCCACGCGCACGCTGGCGGCATCGTCGGCGGCTGCAGGGGCTGCCGCATCGGCAGCGGGGGCGGCAGACGCGGCGCCGGCCGTGGCTGCTACGGCGGGCTTGCCATGGGCCGAACCGCCCACGCGCTTGACCACCACCGTGCCCACCACGGCGGAGATCACCAGCGCAATCAGCGCAAACAGAAAACCAAGGGCAAAGCGTTGCTGGCTGTCGTCGTCAGAACTGCTGAATGACATGGTGAAGAACTCCGTAAATAATGCTTCGTTGGACAAACTCTTGATTCTAAAGTGTGCCCATGACGATGCTCCCCACGCCCATCCGTGACCCGGCCCCCATGCTGGAGCGCGCGCTGCACGAGTGGGGTGGCACGCAGGATCTGTGGGTGTTTGGCTACGGCTCTCTCATCTGGCGCCCCGATTTTGATTTTGCCGAGCGGCGCCTGGCGCGGGTGCATGGCTGGCACAGGGCGCTCAAGATGTGGAGCCGCATCAACCGGGGCACGCCCGAATGTCCAGGCCTGGTGTTCGGCATGCTTCCGGGCGGCAGTTGCCAGGGCATGGTGTTCCGCGTGGACAAGCAGCATGCACGCGAAGTGATGACCACCCTGTGGCAGCGCGAGATGGTCATGGCGGTGTACGACCCGCGCTGGCTTCGCTGCCACACCAACCATGGCCCGGTGAACGCCCTCGCCTTCACCTTGTCGCGCAAAAGCCCCAGCCACACAGGCACCCTGGCCGACCATGAATACTGCCGCATCTTCGCCCAGGCCTGCGGCCGCTTTGGCACCACGCGTGACTATGCGCAGGCCACGTTCGACGAGTTGCGGCGCCTGGGCATTCACGACCGGGCGCTGGCCCGGCTGCTCGCGCTGGCCCAAAAGCAGGCATAGTGCACACTTTGGCGGAACCCGTGCACCGCACGGTGCTGCACTTTCGCCAACGCCCCCGTACCATGCGGCCCGATGTTCTCAACGCAAACCCAGGAGCAACTTACATGAACTTCCGTTTCGTACTGGCTTCGATCGCCGTGGCGTCCCTCGCTGCCTGCGCCACCCCTTCCGCCGGCCCTGCGGCCACGGCCCAGTTGCAACCCACGCGGGGCAACACGGCCACGGGCACCGTCGGCTTTGTGCAGTCTGGCGATGTGGTGAAGGTGTCAGGCACCGTCAGCGGCCTCAAGCCCGGTGCCGAGCACGGTTTTCATATCCATGAAAAAGGCGACTGCAGCAGCGGCGACGGCATGAGCACGGGCGGCCACTTCAACCCCGGCGGCAAGCCCCACGGCCACCATGGCATGGGCGAGCACCACACGGGCGACCTGCCCGTGTTGAAGGCCGATGCCAATGGCAAGGCCAGCTTCAGCTTTGAATCACGCACCATCCGCGTCGGCAGCACGGCCAACGACATCGTGGGCAAGGGCCTCATCGTGCACCGCGACCCCGACGACTACACCACCCAGCCCACCGGCAATGCCGGGCCCCGGCTGGCCTGTGCGGTGATCACGGCCCAGTAAACTGCGCCAGCCCCGCGCACGGCGGCGCCCCGCCTCCGCAACCCCGGCCCCAAGCCGCTGCCCCCTGCAGCGGCTTTTTCATGCGCCAAAGTTTCGTACACGGTCAGCGCACACAGGGGCTTAAACGTTGCTCTCGGTACAGGAGGAACCATGAGAACAAGCACACTGATGGGAATCGCCATTTGCGCGGTCGTGATCTCGACAGCCCAAGCCCAGGTGCATCGCTGCACCAACGCGGCAGGCCAGAGCACATACACCGATGCACCTTGCGCCGAAGGGCAAACCAGCAAACTGATCGAGCGCCAGAAAAGCGCGACAGAGATTGCCCAGGACCGCGCCAACGCAGACGCAGCCGCCGAAAGAAAGTACCGGGCCCAAGCGGCAGAGCGCGCTCAGCAAGACGCACCGCCCACCTCCACCAGCCAAACCAGCGCCCCAACGCCCCTTGCCGCCACACCGGCCTGCAAAAATGCGCAGAAAGAGATGGAGTTCGTCTCCAGCATCCGAACCCTGTCGCCAGATGAAAAGCGCATGCGCGCCAATGCCGCCATCACCAATGTGAACGCCGCTTGCGGCACCAACACACCGCTCATGCAAGAGCCGCCCAAGGTGATTGTGAAAGCCAACCCGGTCATTACCCACTGCGACAGCGGGTTTTGCTACGACGATGCCGGGGCAGTTTACAAAAAGACCAACGCAGACTCCATCACCGCAGCCGATGGTCGCATTTGCACCAAGTCTGCGGGCATCTGGCGCTGCTCCTGAGCCTGTGACGCAGACCAACAGGGTCTGCTGAATCCTCCCGCCGGGGTCGCAATGACCGCATCAGCCGAAGACGTCTTCGGCTGATATCCGCTCCAGATCAGCGCCCGTCAGCGCCTCGCTGCGCCAGCAACGCACCCGCTTTCGCCAACAACGCCTCAGCCTGCTCCAGCGCCTGCACGGTGTCAATGTCCGTCACCACACCTTCGTCCTGCACCGGCACAGGCAGCCCGCACCCCTGCCCTGCCCACTTGCGCACCACGGGCGCGGCGCCTTTCTCGCCCTGCAAGCTCAACAAATCCGCCAGACAGTCTCGCCCAAACGCCACCGGGTGCCCCCGCTCGCCCGCAAACTCCGGCCACGCCACCACGGCCCGCTGATCCAGCAGCACCTGCGCCATGGCCTGCAGCGTGGCGGGTTGCACCAGTGGCAAATCGCCCGGCAACACCAGCCAGCCCGCCGCGTTGGCTGTGTGACGCACTGCGGCGGCAATCGAATCGCCCATGCCGGAGTGGCCCGCATCCTCCACATGCCACGGCAAGCCGCTGGCGCGCACGGCATCCAGCGTGTGCTGCAACACCGGCTTGCCCGCCAGCAAGGCTTGCAGCTTGTGCGCCGTGCCGCCGGATGCCTTGAAGCGTTCGCCCCGGCCCGAGGCGAGGATGAGGACGGTGGGTGATGTCAGTGACATGGGTGTGGATGAATGGAAATGCCTGATGCTGAGGCCAGCCGCATCATGGCATCCCTGCGCAGCAACGGCTGGGCCGTGGGCGGCAAACTGCGCCGCGACCAACCCCGTGCACATCCGCGCTGACTGCAGCCCTACTGCGTCGGCCTGCGCGACCACGACAAACCATCCTATGTGAGCAAGGCAAGCGCCAAGGTCACCCTGCTCAATGGCACCGGAGAGCAGAACGTGACTCTGGTGCCTGCGGGCGACCGGCTGGAGGCAAAGGGCAGCTTTCGCGTAGCGGCGGGCACCAAGTCTCTGGCGTAGGTGAAGTTGGGAGGACGGTGTTGTCGGCAAGGCTTGAGATGAAGTGATTGCGATGCCGCATACACACCCCAACAGCACACTTCCAAATTAATAGCTGCTAGCGCATATCTGTAAAGCGCTAGCGGCTCTTTTCGCTCGATTCTGAGAGGCTAGGCTACTAGCTAGTCCGCTATCGGCCAGAAGCGGTCTGTGGCGGCAGATGAAAGCGGACGCTCAACGCTCAGATTAACCGGCGCCGGAGCCGAAGGCGGAGGGCACCAATACTGGCCATAAAAATGCCGAAGGCATGGCCAGTATTGGCGTCCGCGTTGAACCGCCACTTATACAAAATATACATTGCCTTTGTAGAAAGGCATAGGTTTTTACCATCAAGCCAAAACCGAGGGATAAAAAATTTCAACTCCATCCATATAGGGGGTAAGCGTCGCGCCTGATAGCGCAACAATCAGGTTTTGAAGCCAACGATGCTTGGCCAATTCGTGCTCGTTTCCTTCGAGGAAGGATTTCTCTGAATTATATATAGACTTTGCGAGATAATAACACTCCGCTGATGATTCACCAACAATATTCAGGAAATAAATTCCATTTTCTTTGCAGATTAGTTTTTCGTCGTTAATTTCAATTATTGCGGCTTCAAGCTTTTCGCCTAGCTTCATCATCTCAATGATGTTCTTGTCAATGACAATTCTAGGATAAATTGCTTGTTTTTGCTCTATTTCGTAAGCAATCGGAAGTGCGTGACTGTAAGTGAGTGATCCGGATTTGAAGTGTGGCGCAAATGATATTCCGCCTCTGATAAACAGACCATTCTTAAGAAATGATCTGTGAACACGCACAAGTGTCCGTAGAAAATCCGGAAATGGTGTTGATGGGTGCGTGCTGACGATGATTGTGTCGCTAATGGCTTGATAGCTAATTTCAGTTTCATTGATGCCATTCAGCACGGATAGCGCAGATTCTAGTTTTTGTTTGAAGTCTTCCTTGCCGTTGTGGCGGTCATCGTTGATTTTGTTCTTATAGCCAAGGACATCAAGTAGGGAGACGAATGTGTAGGGAATCGCCATACGATTTACTCCATCGCTACAGCAATTTTTCCAATTTCTGATTTGTATTCTTCCATTCGGGCCACCCAATCGCTCCACACAGCACCCCGGTAGTAATCGCCATCCGATGATGCGTGCACAGTGTCGGGTTGCGCAATATCAAATATTGCTTTTCCTACAATCTGTGCGACAGGAGCCATTGCTCCGACGTCACGAATTGATGCGACAAAGGGATTGGAAAGCAGGGACTTTTGATTGGGTAGCAACTTTCTCCCCGGCCCAGATAGCAGTAAGTTGACGATGCCATCTTTAATAAGCTGCTCCCATTTTAGGTACGACCCCTTCTTTTTTCCGGCTCGGTGAATTTTGTAGTTGTTTACAATCGCGCCGTAAAATTTTGGCGTGGCAAATGGCGCCTTGATGCCGTACGGGTCAAATGTGGCGATAATTAGCTCATGCCGAGTGAGCCATTCGTTCATGATCGATCCCATACCTTGTATTGCTTGGTATGAAAATCTGTCAGGGGCAGTCGGAATGAATACGCCGTCGCACGAAAGGATTGTCATGCGAGTGATTGATCCGGCGCTTGGGCCAACATCGCATAGGATATAGTCGAATCCATGCAGGGTGCCTAAATCTCTGAGCATTCTGCTCATTACTGCATACGTGTTTTTGTCGTGTATTGACTCGGTGACCGCTTGAGATATTGCGAGGGAGAAATACTGCTCAGCTCGTGAGAAGTTGATGTCACCACGCAAAATGCTTAGATTTTTATATATTGGCGATGGGGTGATGTCTATATTTTTAACATCAATTCTCGCTGTGTCGCCATCAAATCTCGGCTGGAGTGCTTCGTATATGCTGGTTCCCGGCAGGGGGAGGTCGGGGTCATCGAAGTTGTCTGCGGAACAAAAGAACAACTCCGTGCAGTTGCATTGCGGATCGCAATCCACTAACAATACTTTCTTTTCTTGGACTTGCGCCAGATATACGGCCATATTGAATAGTGTGGTTGTCTTCGCGACGCCGCCTTTGTTGTTGTACAGGGAGACGATTTTTGTCATTTGAGTTTCCTTTTTCTTTTGTTTGGTCTTGTTGGAGGTAGGTGTGGCCTATGTTGTCTAACGCCCTGGTTAACCGGCGCCGGCAGCCGAAGGCAGGATGGCACCAAAATAGGCCATGAAAATGCCGAAGGCACGGTCTATGTTGGCGTCCGCGTTGAACCTAAAGTTAGGCCGGGGCGCGAAGTGGAAGGTCGCTCTCATGATTTTTCCAAGAATGGCTTTAGGTGGGGGCAAAAATTACAGCAGACGCCCGCAGTTAGTGCAGCGAGCTTTTTTGAAAAGGCCTCGCTTTTTGGGTATTGAGAGCGTGCGGCAATGCCCACAGAAGCGTTCCGGATGATTAGTCCGCCACTTGATCTGTGATTTGTTCACTTGACTAATTTGTGCCTGTGCCTGTGCCTGTGCCTCTATGTGCCCGCTTGTACTTTGGCTCAGTCCTCGCTTTGGTGGAGGAGGCTCAGGCCAAGCAAGCCAAGCTGCTGCGACAACGGCGAAGATATCAACCAAAGCGTAGTGTGGGCTGCCTGTTAAAAGGCCTAAAGATCCAGCTGCGACGACTGCAACAGTTGTTGCTAACCTGCTCTTGGTTTGCACCGCTACCCAAGCTACTGCAATGGCTGGAATTGCGGCAATGGCCAATACTGCGAGCGACATGAGGGTGCGGTCCCAAGAGGTGCTATGAGCGATAAGGTTCAACCGATTTCAACAAGCCTAACGCAATTTATCCCGCAGGATCTGCGGGATAAACATCGACCATGTGGGATATTCTGGACACTGTTTCCTCCTGAAATCGGCTTGCAGCCTGGGTCCGCAAGCGTAGGGCTGTGGAAATGTTCAGGTATAAAGATTCCTGCAAACCGGGCAAGCTTCCGCTGAGCAAACTATAGCCTGCGAACGTGCAAAGGCAGGGGTGACGGCGCTCAAGTTTGGGCCGCAAGCAGAACAAATGACCGGATTGGAGAGTTACGCTCAACGTCGCCTTCGGGTCGAAAGCGGTCCTCTAACCTGACCTAAACAACGCCTGACATATCCAAACCTATCGGCTGAATGAGTCAAAAAAAAAGCGCCGGGCTCTTTCAAACCCGGCGCTTATATGCAGACAGTTAAGCCAACTTAAACGGCAACTCCCTCGGCGTCTTCCCCGTCAACCTCGCCACCGCATTCGCTAACGCAGGTGCCAGCGGTGGCAACCCGGGTTCGCCCATCCCCGTGGGCGGCTCTGCGCTCGGCACGATGTGCACGGCCACCTGGGGCATGTCGGTGATGCGGGGCACGGCAAAGTCGCTGAAGTTGCTTTGCTCCACCATGCCGTCCTTCAGCGTGATGGCGCCGCCGGGCAGGCACATCGACAGGCCCATCAGCGCCCCGCCCTGCACCTGGGCTTCCACGCTCTTGGGGTTGACGGCCAGGTTGCAGTGCACGCCGGCCGTCACGCTGTGCAGCTTGGGTGTGCCGTCTTTGCTGACGGAGGCTTCCACCACGTACGCCACCACCGAGCTGAACGACTCGTGCACCGCCACGCCCCAGGCGCGGCCTGCGGCGAGCTTCTTTTTGCCGTAGCCGGACCGGTCTACCGCCAGTTGCAGGGCGGCCTTGTGGCGGGGGTGTTTGTCGCCCATCAGGCGCAGGCGGTAGGCCACGGGGTCTTGCTTTGTCGCGCGGGCCACTTCGTCCAGCAGGGTTTCCATGGCGTAGGCGGTGTGGGTGGAGCCCACGCTGCGCCACCACAGCACGGGCACGTTGACCTGTGGGTGGTGCACAGACAGGCGCATGGGGATGTTGTAGGGCTCTTTCATGCCCTCCACCGCCGTGGCGTCCACGCCGTTCTTGACCATGAAGGCCTCGAACGGCGAGCCTTTGAGGATGGACTGGCCGACGATGACGTGGTCCCACGCCAGGATGTTGCCCTGGGCGTCGAAGCCGATCTCCGCCCGGTGCACGTGCATGGGGCGGTAGTAGCCGCCCTTGATGTCGTCCTCGCGGCTCCACAGGGTGCGCACAGGGGCGGTGATGCCTGCGGTGTGCGCGGCCTTGGCCACGCCGCAGGCTTCCACCACGTAGTCGCTGGTGGGGATGGCGCGGCGGCCAAAGCCGCCACCGGCCATTTGGGTGTGCACCTTCACGTTTTGCGGCTGCACGCCCAGCACCTTGGCGGCGGCCATGGCGTCCAGGCCGGGCATCTGGGTGCCCATCCACAGCTCAACCTTGTCACCGTCAAGCTTCACGGTGCAGTTCAGCGGCTCCATGGGCGCGTGGGCCAGGTAGGGAAAGGTGAACTCGGCGCTGATCTTTTGCGGCGCATTGGCCAGCGGGGCCACGTCTGCGGGGATGGCGATGGTGCCGGTTTGCTGGGCCAGGGCACGGTACTGGGTGAGCAGCTGGGCGGTGTCGGCCTTCTCCACGTTGGAGGTGTCCCATTCCACCTTGAGCGCATCGCGCCCCTGCTTGGCGGGCCAGTAGCCGTCGGCAATCACGGCCACGCCTTCGCCGCCACGGTCGGTGGGCACGCGCAGCACGGCTTTCACACCCGCAATGGCTTTGGCGGCGGCGTCGTCCAGCGACTTCACCTTGGCGCCAAACACGGGGGGGCGGGTCACCACGGCCGTGAGCATGCCGGGCAGGCGCACGTCAATGCCGTAGTCCTGCTGGCCGCTGGATTTGGCCTTGGCGTCGAGCCGGCCTGTGGGCTTGCCGATAATGCGGAACTGTTTGGGGTCTTTGAGGGTGACTTTCTCGGGCACGGGCTGCTGCATGGCGGCCTCGGCCAGTGCGCCGTAGGCCAGCTTCTTGCCGCCGGGGCCCACCACAAAGCCTGCGTTGGTGCGCAGGGTGGATGCGTCCACGCCCCACTGCGCAGCCGCAGCAGACACCAGCATGGCGCGGGTGCGGGCGCCCAGCTCGCGGTACTGGGTGTACGAGTTCTTGATGGAATTGGAGCCGCCCGTCAGGTGCATGCCAAACGCCGGGTCGGCATAGGCGGGGCTGGCGTCGCCGTGCACGCTGCGCACCTTGGCCCAGTCGGCGTCCAGCTCTTCGGCCAGGATCATGGGCAGGCCGGTTTGCACGCCCTGGCCGAAGTCCAGGCGGTTGATGGTGACGGTAACGGTGCCGTCGGCATCAATGCGCACGAAGGCCGATGGCTGCTCGGTCGGCTTGAGCCCGCCTGCGGGCGAAGCGCCTTGCGCGCCTGCGGTCAGCGGAAACGCGCCCAGCGCAAAGCCGGATGCGGCCGCCACCTTGAGGAAGGTGCGGCGCGGCACGCCTTCGGCTGCTTCGTTATTCATAGCACCTTGCGCTTGCTCCATCAGCGCGCGAAGGTGTTTTGGCATGAAATGATGTGCTTGGCCCTGCAGGGCAAGGGTGTCGAAGTGCATGGCAGTCTCCTTCAGGCCAGCGATTGCGCGGCGTCGTGGATGGCAGCGCGGATGCGCACATAGGTTCCACAGCGGCAGATGTTGCCCGCCATGGCGGCGTCGATGTCCGCATCGCTCGGTTTTTTCTTGCCCCGCAGCAGCGCGGTGGCACTCATGATCTGGCCGCTCTGGCAGTACCCGCACTGAGCCACATCGTGCTTGACCCACGCGGCCTGCACGGCCTGGCCCACCTTGTCCTGCCCCACCGCCTCGATGGTGGTGATCTTCTGGCCCACCGCCGCCGAGATGGGCGTGCTGCACGAGCGCACGGGCGCGCCATTCAGCAGCACGGTGCAGGCGCCGCACAGCGCCTGGCCGCAGCCGAACTTGGTGCCAGTCATGCCCAGCGTATCCCGCAGGGCCCAGAGGATGGGGGTGGATTCGTCGGCATCCACAGCCGTTTCTTTGCCGTTGATATGAAGGGTGGGCATCGTAGGACTCCTTGGGGTGAAGGAAAAGCGCTCAAAAAAACAGCGCAAACAGGTGCGGCGTAGAGGTCGCTGGGGGCCGCTGGGTTGTTTTAAGAGAATATTTATTCGATTAAACCGCAAAATCGGCCATCGTGCATTTCAGCGATGGCGCGCACCTGGTGCCCCTGCTGCGCTTGAAACGGGCGCAGCGCACGTCCCGGCCGCCCGGCAGGGGCCGCCCCGCAGCGGGGGACATGGCCCCCACAGGGACGAAGGCGCTCAAGGCAAGTGGGGAAGTGCTTCATCTCAAGCCTTGATCGCATCCCAGCACAGGCTGAAAGCCATCTGGTGCGTGGCCTCGTCGTCCGGCAGGGCCTTGGTGCGGATGAGGTTGGCCGTCTCGCGCACCGACCCTATCAAGCTGGCCGTGAGCAGCGGCGCGGGCACGGCTTTCAGGATCTCCTGCTGCTGGCCCTCCTGCATCAGCGCAAAGAAACCGGCCATGAGACGGGTGGAAAACTCGCGGTTGCCCTCGGTGAACCAGGGCGAGTTGTAGTACTGCTCCTGGAAGACCACCTCGGCATACTGGTCCAGCCGATGGCGCAGCAGGTTGCCCCATATGCGCCGCACCCGGGCGCGGTAGGGCATGCCGGGCTCCACGCCTTCCATGATGCGGGCCGCCGTGACAGTCTTGGCGTCCTGGTAAAGCTGGCTGATGAGCTCGTCCTTCGACGGGTAGTACACATACAGCGTGCTGGTGGCCATGCCTGCGGTGCGGGCGATTTCGGCCATGGTCAGGCCGCTCAGGCCCGTGCGTGCCACCAGATCAAAGGTGGCCTGGGCGATGGCGCGCTGCTTTTCGTCGTCTTTGGGCTTCATGGCGGGGCCAATATAGGCGAATATTCATTCGACTTCAATGCAGTGCGGCAATGTCCTCCGAGCCGCCGTGGGTGCGCCGCCCCCCGCCACCTGGCGGGCGGGCCGATCGTGGCGTG
Organism: Acidovorax delafieldii 2AN; assembly: GCF_000175235.1. Classification (GTDB taxonomy): domain Bacteria; phylum Pseudomonadota; class Gammaproteobacteria; order Burkholderiales; family Burkholderiaceae_C; genus Acidovorax; species Acidovorax delafieldii_B. The sequence goes on from NZ_ACQT01000042.1 coordinate 18,924, forward strand.
CACAATCGCGCACATGACCACCTCCATCGCCGACCTCCGCAAGAGCTACGAGCGCGCCGAACTCAACGAGGACGCCTCGCACGCCGCCCCCCTGCAGCAGTTTGACCAGTGGCTCAAGGAAGCCATTGCCTCCGAAGTGCCCGAACCCAATGCCATGACCGTGGCCACGGTGGGCAGCGACCTGCGTCCCAGCACGCGGGTGGTGCTCATCAAGGGCTATGACGAGCGCGGCATTGTCTGGTTCACCAATTACGACAGCCGCAAGGGCCGCCAGATTGCCGGCAATCCCTATGTGGCGTTGCAGTTCCATTGGGTGGAGCTCGAGCGCGTGGTGCGCATCGAAGGCATCGTGGAGAAAGTCAGTGACGCGGAGAGCGACGAATACTTTGCCAGCCGCCCACTCGACTCGCGCATCGGCGCCTGGGCCAGCCCGCAAAGCCAGGTGATTTCGGGCCGCAGCGTGCTGGTGGCCAATGCCGCCAAATATGGTGCGCAATTCATGCTGAAGCCGCCGCGCCCGCCGCACTGGGGCGGCTACCGCCTCAAGCCCGACCAGTGGGAATTCTGGCAAGGCCGCAAGAGCCGTCTGCACGACCGGCTGCGCTACCGAATGGAGGGCGACGCCTGGGTGCGTGAGCGGCTGGCGCCCTGACCTCACAAACCAGCGCCCCCCCATGGCTTGCCTGCTGCTTGCCGCTCTGATTGTGCTGGTGGGTGTGCCTGCATCCCGGCATCTGCGGGATGTCAGGCCCTGTCCCGTGGCGGCGGTGCTGCCGCCCATGCTGTTCCGGGCGGGCAATTGGCGGCATCAGGGCCCCTTGGACTTCCGGCCCATCATGGCGCTGTTCTGCCTGGTCGCCGCATCGCTCGCGGTGGCCGAGGGCGGGCTCTCCATCTAACGGATCACCGAGCCCCCGCCCCGCGCGGACATTGACTTCCCCTGTACGGCACCCCGTGCCGATGCGCAAACTCCCCCTGCTGCTGCTTTTCATGGCCGCGCCCGCCATGGCCGACGCGCTCACCGCCGGCTGCCTGCGCGGCCACGGCAGTGACTTCAATGCCGAGGTCTGCGCCATCGCCTCGCCCGTCACCAAGAACGAGGTGCAGGCGGCCAGCAAGCAATGGCATGAGAGAAACGGCGCGCGCCTCAAGGAACTGCAAGCCGCATGCGAGGCGCGGCTCCAGCGCGTCTATGGCGGCGACCAGGAGCGCATCCGTGCCGACCGGGAGAAAGCCCAGGCCCTGCTGGAGACCTTCAAGCAAGAGGCCTTGACCAACCCGTCCACCGGGCCCGACTGCCCAGCCTATGCGGGCGACTTTGCCGCTGGCGGCCCCAGGATCGACATCGAAGCGCAGATGATCCGCAAAGTGCGCGACAGCCCCGGCGAGCCCATGCGCTGGCGGCAGTGACGTTTTTTCTGCCGGCCTTCGTCGGCCTGCCTCAAACGTAGCGCGCCACCAGCAGCAGCAGCACCGGCACCGTCAACAGCGCCAGTGCCGTGGACACCGCGATGCTGGCGGTGACTTCTTCCTGCGCCACCTCGTAGCGCTGGGTGAACAGGAACACATTGGCGCCCACCGGCAGCGCCGCGGCGGCCACCATCACGCCCAGCGAAAGCCCCGACAGGCCCATGGCCCAGCCCAGGGCGCCCAGCACCAGCGGGTGCACGATGTTCTTCACCAGGGCAATGCGCAGCGCCGCCTTGAAATGGGTGCCCACCGGGCTGAACGCCAGCGTCACACCCACCAGCAAGAGCGCAATGGGCCCCAGCGCCTGGCCCAGCAATTGCAGCGGCTTGCCCACCATCTCGGGCACCACCAGGCCCGTCTGCGCGAACAGCAGGCCCGCGATGATGGGCAGCGGCACCGGGTGCAGGATGCCGTTGCGCACGGCCTGTAGCACGGTGCGCCACATGGGTTGCTGCGCCCCGCCCGAGCGGCCTGCGTGTTCGCGCGCGGCGGCCAGCTCGAACACCACCGTGGCGGCCGTGAGCAGGATGAGCGCGTGCACCGAGATCAGCGTGAACAGCGTGACCAGCCCGGCCTCGCCGAACACCAGCCCGACCAGCGGCACGCCGATCATGATGGTGTTGCTGAAGGTGTTGGCCAGCCCGCGCGCCGCCGCCAGCGTGCTGAAGCCCTGCAGCGCCAGCGTGGCCGTGAAGATCAGCCCGGCCGCGGCAAAGTAAACCGCCACGGGCTCGAAATTGAGGTCCTGCACGTGCACCGTGCTCATGGTGCGAAACAGCAGCGCGGGCGTAAGCACCATGAACACCAGGTTGGACAGGTCTTTGACCGAGGCCGCCCGGATCCAGCCGCGCCGCCCCGCGAAAAAGCCCAGCGCAATGAACAGGATGACGGGCACCAGCGAAGAGAAGACGGGAGAGTTCAAGATCGGGCGGGCGCAGTGCGCAAAAAGCTGGAAATGCGGCCACGCGCACAAGGCGCTGTGACTATTGTTTTGATAGCTGGTGGCGCTTTGCTGTCAAGCGCAAGCGGCCATTCTGGCTTAAAAATCAGATTCCTGTGGGCCACAGCACACCTGCTGCGCCGCAGGCCAGCACCACCGCCCAGGGCGGGGCGCGCCAGAACACCAGCGCCACAAAGGCGGCCAGCGCCAAGCCGAAGTCGGCCGCGCCGTGGATGGCGCTGGTCCACACCGGGTGGTAGAGCGCCGCCAGCAGCAGGCCCACCACCGCCGCGTTCACCCCGGCCAGTGCCGCCTGTGCATGCGCGCTGCGCCGCAGTGGCTCCCAGAACGGCAGCGCCCCGGCCACCAGCAGAAACGATGGCACGAAAATCGCGAAAAGGCACACCGCCGCGCCCAGCCAGCCGCCCGGCCAGACCTGCATGGAGGCACCCAGGAACGCAGCGAACGTGAACAAGGGCCCCGGCACCGCCTGAGCGGCGCCATAGCCGGCCAGAAACGCGTCATTCGGCACCCAGCCCGGCCCCACCACCTCGGCTTGCAGCAACGGCAGCACCACGTGGCCACCGCCAAACACCAAGGCCCCTACGCGGTAGAACGCATCCACCATGGCCAGCAGCGGGCCGGGCCACAGGCGCGCAGCCAGCGGCAACAGCGCCAGCAGGGCGGCAAACACGGCGAGCAGCACAGCGCCGGTGCGGCGGCGCAGCGGTACGTGCAGGCCCTCCGGCGCATCGATGGCGGCTTCTGGCGCCGCCGCCCTGCCCCGCCCAAAAAA
>NZ_ACQT01000041.1 GCF_000175235.1 Acidovorax delafieldii 2AN
GCGCGGCTTCCAGTTCTGCCGCATGCTGGCCGAAGAAATCGGGCGACCAGCTCAGCGTGGCCTGCACGGTGCCGCTGTTGTAGGTGTTGCCCGCGATGGGTGCCGGCACCAGGCCGTTGGCGGAGTAGCGCTGGCGCGTGGCATCCACCCCCAGCGTGGCCTGCGGGCCGTTGGCTGCTTCGCGCACCTGGCTCAACGCGATGGCTTGCTCCAGCCGGGCGCGGCTGGTGGCCAAGCTCGGGCTGCCTCGCAACGCCTGGTCCACCAGGGCGTCAAGCTGGGCATCACCGAGCGCTTTCCACCACTGTGCGGTGGCCGCGGTTTCGGCGGTCGATGGCTTGAGCCCCGCCGCTTCTGCCGTGACCGGTGCCACGGGCGTGTGGGCAGCGCCGGGGCTGGCGCAGCCGGCCAGAAAGAGTGCGGCGGCCACGGCAGCGGCCGACACGGCGAGATGGGCTGCAACGGCGCAGCGGGTAGAGGGGAGGGACGCGGTGGGGGTCACGGGAAATCTCCAGGGGCTGTGCAGGGAACCGACGGCGAAGTCAGTGGCTCGATTCGTGGGAGGCGGGCGCTGGCGGACGGTGCATTTGCTGGCGCAGGGCCTCTCCGTTGGCCAGCATGCGGCGCAGCATGCGCAGCAGCAGTTGCCATTCGTCGTGGGTGAAATCACTGAGGTGGCCGTTGAGCACATCGGCCAGCACCGGCGGCACCAGCGCGGCAATGCGTCGGCCTTCAGCGGTGAGGGCCAGTTGCACCACGCGGCGGTCGGTGGTGGAGCGCTCGCGGGTCACCAGGCCCTTGGCCTCGAGCCGGTCTAGCGCACGGGTCATGGCTGCGGGGTCGGTTTCCAGGTCACGGGCCAGGCTGGCCACGGTGGTGGTCGAGCACAGCGAGATCTTGAACACCGGCAGCCACTGCGCGTAGGTGAGGTCATGCGCCGAGAGCTGTGCGTCCGCCTGGGTGCGGATCGACGACATCACCTTGCGCATCATGTAGCCCACGCTGTCCGCAGGCTGCATGCTTGCAGGGTCGTAGAAGCCGGCTTTTGGGGGAGAGGAATCAGGCATGCCGGGAATTTAATTGTTTAGACAATGATTGTCGTTGCAATTAATTATTCCCGTACAAATCACAGGGCCATCGCCGCAGAAAGCGGCGGTGTTGCGAAGTGGGGTGAACGAAGTGCGGGGGACGCAGTTTCCCGAGATATGGGGGAATCTCGTCGTTGACGGCGTGCGGCAAATCTCCCCTGCCGTGCGCGGCTGTCAGCGGCTGTCGATGGCTATCAGAGACCGGCTGTCGCCGCTCTTGAAGCCCCCCAGGGTCTGGATGCGGTGCCCTGGCTCATGTCGCCGTCAGGGCCATCGCGTTCACGCGGCTTCTGGTCAGGAATCGCCCAAGCGTGGTTCCTTGCACAGAGGCGGCACCCGCATAGGGTTGTGCCGCTTCTGCGGGTTTCAGGTCTGGCGACCGGACGGGCCAGGGAGCGCTGCAATCTCCGGGCGGAGCATTCGCAGGCGCGGACATGGTGTCCTTGGAGGGCATCGTTGTAAAACGACTGCCCACGGAGCCAGGGTGGAGCGAACGAGTGAGCCAGGGCGCGTATTCCGCCGCGTCCGGGCCTGGACGCGGTGCGCCCCGTCACGCCGCCGCTGCCGCTCCGTCTCGGCAGGCGCCGGGCCGCGTCAATCGAGCTTGATCTTCGCGGCCGAGACGACGCCGGCCCAGCGTGCGCGCTCCTTGCCAAAGAACTGGTCCTGCTCAGCAGGGGTCATGGTCACCACCTCGGCGCCCTGTCCGGCAAGGCGTGAGCGCAATTCGGGCGCCCTGATCACGGTGATCAGCGCCTTGCTGAGTTTTTGCACCACGGCGTCGGGGGTGCCGCGTGGCAGCAACACGCCCTGCCAGGTGCCCGATTCGTAGCCCGGCACGCCCTGTTCGGCAATGGTGGGCACATCGCCCATGAGTGGCATGCGCGTGCCCTTGGACACACCCAGCACCTTGAGCTTGCCGTTTTGTACCTGGGGCAGGGTGGCCAGCATGCCGTTCATCAGCACCTGCGTCTGACCGGCCACCGTGTCCTGGATGGCGCTCACGCCGCCCTTGTAAGGGATGTATTGCCAGCGTGCGCCGCTGGCGCGCTCCAGCGCTACGCCCGCCAGGTGGGGTGCGCTGCCGGTGGCCGTTACGGCAAAGTTCAGATCGTTCTTTTTCGAATACGCCACCAGCTCCTTGAGGTTGCTGACGGGCACCGACGGATGCACCACCAGCAGGTGGGGCGAATAGGCCAGCATGGTCACACCGCGCAGGTCTTTGGACGGGTCGAACGACAGCTTGGTGTAGACCGAAGGGCTGATGGCCAGCGCACCCACATCGCACAGCAGCATGGTGTAGCCGTCCGGCTCGGCCTTGGCAACGTAATCGGCGCCCAGATTGCCATTGGCGCCAGGCTTGTTTTCCACGATGACTGTCTGCTTGAGCGCGTCCGACAGCGACTGGCTGATCGAGCGGGCAATGATGTCCGAGCTGCCGCCCGGCGGATAGGGCACCACGATGCGTAGCGTCTTGGTGGGCCACTCGGCCGCTGTCTGGGCGACGGCGCTGGCAGTGGCAAGGGCGGCAATGCAGACCAGGATGGCGCTGCGGCGGATCAAGGGCATCGTTGTCTCCTGTTGGTGATATTGTTGTTGGTCATCGTACAACATGTTCGCTGACGAATGCATGCGGGTTTGCCATAGGCGCAGCCTGTCGGTCGAGGGGCGGGGTATTGGGATGTTCCGCCAACTGGGAGGTTGGTCGGCCTGCTAGGAGTTTTTGGAGCAGTCCGTGAGGGAGGTGTGGAGGCAGTGTCTTGCGAGGGGGGGGAGGTGTTGGGGCTTGGCATAATTTATCGTATGTTGTATGACAACATACGATATTGGGGCAATGTGCATTCTCCGCAATGCAGCCGGTGGCGGAGCAGGTTGTGCAGAGCCCTTGGCGGCGCCGCTGGACCGCCCGCGATCTCGTGACCAGAGCGGCGACCTCCGACGCTGCAGCGTGGGCATGCATCGCGTGGCAGACACGCATGCGTGACGGGGTTGCAGCCAGGCATCACTGTCGCGCCGCCTGCCTGGCCTTGTCCCTGCAAATGCGATGTTTGCGGGTTACGGGCTACGGGCTACGGGCTACGGGTTACGGGTTACGGGTTACGGGCTACGGGCTACGGGCTACGGTCGGCCTGCGGCGTGTGATTCGACGGCCCGTCATCCTGGGCCCGGGTGCAGCTGTCTGGCCTGGGGATGAAGGATGGCCCTGTACTCAGGGGCGGGATGGCGCGGGATCTGCGGGCTGCGGGTGGTCATGCCGGGCGCGGCCGGACGGGCTCCGTGGGTGTAGCGTTGGCCTCGCCAGAGACGCCAGACACGGAGGGGGACGCGGCGGTTTCAGTGCTTGCGCTGACCATGCCCACCCCCTCAGAACGGCGTGCCAGGCAAAGTTCGGGGTGCTGGCCCGTCAGCAGCAGGAACATCGCAAACACCGGGCCTTGCATGTTCCGCTCGTCGGTGGTGCTCTCCAGCGCCTGCCAGGTGCGCGATTGCACGCCGCCCCGGCTGCCGGTCTGCAGCGGGTAGCCCATCAGTTCGGCCGCTTGTGCCTGGCTGAGCCCGGCTGCCATGCGCGCGGCCTTGAGTTGGTCGCCGGTGGGGATGGGCATCTGCAGCGAAAGAGGGGTGTAAGTCATGGCGCGGCCGGAGGGGCTGGGATGGCGAAAGTGTCGCATGCGCAGCGATAGGCCCGGTTGCTATTTAGTTGATAGCTAATGGCGCACGCCGCACCTGCGCATACGGGCGTTTTGATACAAAAACAGCGCGTGCCACTGTACCGGAGGCGATCGAGAGACCGGGGCGGCCCGGCAGCGGTAGTAAGGATGCAGACCAGCCCGTGACCCCCGCAAGCTTCCGCCCCTGAGCGTCTGCAGCCTCCAGGCCGGGCTGTTGCAGCTGCAGCGCGCCCCTTCGCCCTTTCTCTTTGGCCTTCAGTCGTCGTCGGATTCGCCCAGAAAGCCGCCGCTCTGGTGGCCCCACAGGCGCGCATACACACCGCCCTGCGCCAGCAGTTGCGCGTGCGTGCCTTCCTCGACGATGCGCCCGGCGTCCAGCACGATGAGCCGGTCCATCGCGGCAATGGTGGACAGGCGGTGGGCGATGGCAATCACCGTCTTGCCCTGCATCAGCGTGTCCAGGCTCTGCTGGATGGCGGCCTCGACTTCCGAGTCGAGTGCGCTGGTGGCTTCGTCGAGCAGCAGGATGGGGGCGTCCTTGAGGATCACCCGCGCAATCGCCACCCTCTGGCGCTGGCCGCCGGACAGCTTCACACCGCGCTCGCCCACCTGGGCGTCATAGCCCGAGCGGCCCTGCAAGTCGGTGAGGCTGGCGATGAAGTCCGCGGCCTCGGCCCGCTGGGCGGCGGCGTGCATTTCCTCGTCGCTGGCGTCGGGGCGGCCGTACAGAATGTTGTCGCGCATCGAACGGTGCAGCAGCGAGGTGTCCTGCGTGACCATGCCGATGGCGCGGCGCAGGCTGTCTTGCGTCACGTGGGCAATGTCCTGCCCGTCAATCAGGATGCGGCCCGAGCGCACATCGTGAAAGCGCAGCAGCAGATTGACGAGTGTGGACTTGCCCGCACCCGAGCGTCCGATCAGGCCGATCTTCTCGCCGGGGCGGATGGTCAGGTTCAGGCTGTCGATCACCGGGCGGCCGTCGCCATAGGCAAAGGTCATGTTCTCGAAACGCACTTCGCCGCGCGCGACGTGCAGGGCCTTGGCGTCGGGCGCATCCACCACGGTGCGCGGTTTCGTCAGCGTGTTGATGCCGTCCTGGATGGTGCCCACGCTCTCGAACAGCGTGGTCATCTCCCACATCACCCAATGGGCGTGGCCCGACACGCGCAATGTCATCGCGGTGACGGCGGCCACGGCACCGGCCCCCACCTCGCCGCGCGACCACAACCACAGCGCGGTGCCGCAGGCCCCCAGGATCATGCCGACCACCAGGATCTGGTTCACGATCTCGAAGCGGCTCACCAGGCGCATCTGCGCGTAGCCCGTGAGCTTGAAGGCGTCCATGGCCGCGCGCGCGAACTCGGACTCGCGGCGCGTGTGCGAGAACAGCTTCACGGTGGCGATGTTGGTGTAGGCGTCGGTGATGTGCCCGGTCATCACCGAGCGCGCTTCGGCCTGCTGCTTGCCCACCTGGCCCAGGCGCGGCACAAAGTACCAGCAGGCCAGGCCGTAGCCCACCATCCACGCGGCAAATGGCACCAGCAGCCGGGCATCGAAACCCGCCAGCAGCACCAGGATGGTGACGAGGTAGATGCCCATGCCCACCACCACGTCGGTGGTGGTGAAGATCATGTCGCGCACGGCCAGGGCCGTCTGCATGATCTTGGTGGTGATGCGGCCCGCAAACTCGTCGGCGTAGAAGGCCATGCTCTGGCCCAGCATCAGGCGGTGGAAGTTCCAGCGGAGGCGCAGCGGAAAGTTGATGGCCAGCACCTGGTGCTTGAGGCTCGTCTGCAGAGCCACCAGCACGACCGAGCCCAGCAGCAGCACGGTGATGGCCACGATCGAGCCGCGGTGCTGCGCCCACAGCGCAGCCGGCGCCACGTCGGAAAGCCAGTCCACCACGCGGCCCAGCACCGCAAACAGCAGGGCTTCATAGATGGCGATGGCGGCCGACAGCCCGGCCATGGCGGCGACGTAGCCGCGCAGGCCCCGGGTGCAGTCCCAGACGAAGGCCATGAACGCCCGCGGCGGAAGGTGGGGATCGGCGGGGGGGTAGGGGGGGAGGCGGTCTTCGAAGAAACGGAACAATGTCAAAACTCCTTGCCCTGTGATGGTACGGGTGATGGGCAAGGCGGTCGCCGTGGGCGCCAATTGCCCCCAGTGCGCAGGATGGCACCATGGGCTCGGTCAATGTCGGGCGGCGGCGGAGCAGGGCGCGCCGGTTGGGGCGGCGCAACCCAGCGGCAGCAGGCGTGCCTGGGCTCTGGTCGCAGCGATGGCCGCTGCGTGCCGTGGCCCTTGCATTCCGGATCAGGCCAGCAGTGCAATCACCACCACGGCAACACCCAGCGCAAGATTGATCACGACCGCCTGGCGGATTTCGGCCAGTGCCTTGGCGCCCGCTGGCCAGTTTTCCGTGGCCACGGCATGGCGCAGACGCATCCATCGAACCCAGCGGATGTGGCCGAAGATTCCCACCATGACCAGGCCGATGGCGGCCATGGCCGTCCAGCCCAGCGGCATGGCGAAGCGGCCCCCGGTTTGTGCGGCCTCGCGGGCCGCCAGCATGATCATGCCGCCACCACTGGCCAGCACCAGCACCACGGCGATGAGCACGGCCGAAAGAAAGCGGTCCAGCACATCGTGCATGAGGCGCACGCGCGCGGCGGGCTCAAGCGCCTGGACGGCCGGGCGAAGAAAGAAATGCGCAAAGACCATGCCGCCGATCCAGACCACGATGGACAGCAGGTGAACAAGTTTGAGCGTGGCGTACAGCATGGTGCGGACCCTCGGGTTGGTGGTGTTGCAGCGGCCGGTGGGCTGGGCGAAGGCAATGGCGCGGTGCTTGCCGAAGCGTTCAGCTCAGCGCGCCAAACGAAGAGGGCCCGGGCGTCCTCGGAACTGTGTACGGGTGGTCGGGCAAGGGCGCCATGCGCACCTGGTTGCCGCCGCTTTTCTTGGACAGGTACATCGCCGCGTCCGCATGGTTCAGTAGCAGGTTTTCGTCGGCCCCATGGTCGGGGTAGGTCGCAATGCCGATGCTGGGCCACATCGGCACATGCCGGCCTTCCAGGTCGAAGGGCTGCACGAATGCTTCCAGAATCTTCTGCGCCACGGCGTGGGGGTGGTCGGTGTCCTGGCGGGCCTCCAGCAGCACCACAAATTCGTCGCCGCCCAGGCGCGCCACGGTGTCCGAGGCACGCACGCATTCCAGCAACCGCTGGGCCACCCGTTGCAGCAGCAGATCGCCCATGGCGTGCCCCAGCGTGTCGTTGACCTGCTTGAAGCGGTCGAGGTCGACGAACAGCAGCGACAGCAGGGAATCGTCCCGCCGCGCCCGCGTGAGCGCCGTTTTCAGGCGGTCGAGAAAGAGCTGCCGGTTGGGCAGGTGGGTCAATGGGTCGTATTGCGCCATGTGCTGCAGGCGTTCGCGCATCTGGGTGCGCTCAATGGCGGCCGCCACCTGCGTCGAGACGAATTGCAGCAGTTCCTTGTCGCTGGCGCTGTAGCGGGCCTCTTCCGAATAGCCCTGCAGCACCAGCGCGCCAATCACCCCGCCTTGCGCGTGCAGGGGCACGCCCAGCCAGTAGAGCGGCTGGGGGCTGCCCGCCAGCGGCGGCACCTCAGGGGCAAGGCTGTCGGGCGTGATCAACAGGGTCTGGCCCCGGCGTATCACGTGCGAGCACAGCGCATCGGCGTCGAGCGGCCGGGTGGTGGGGGCAGGGTAGCGCTCGTTCACGTGGTAGGGAAAGCTGACCGCGTCGCGCAACGGGTCGTGCAGCGCCACCGCGAAGTTCGAGGCCGGCAGCAGCGTGGCGATGATCTGGTGGACGCGCGCAAACAGGGCGACCAGGTCTTCCGATGCCTGCGCGGCCTCCGAGATGGCGTAGATGGCCGCCTGCAGCAGCTCGGTGTGCTTGCGTTCGGTGATGTCGTGCGCCACGGCCAGCCGCACCCGCTGCTCGGGCAGCCAGCGCGCCGTCCAGCGGATGTGGGCGATCTGCCCGTCCTTGCGCACATACCGGTTCTCGAAGTGAAACTGAAGCCCGCCCGACATCACGCGCTGCGCCGCCTGCAGAGTGCGCTCGCGGTCTTCGATGAACACCAGGTCGATCATGCGCCGGCCCACTATCTCGGCCGGTGCGTAGCCGAATATGCGCTCGAACGAGGGGCTGACGAACACGAAATGGCCGTGCTCGTCGACGATGCACACGGCGTCGAGCAGCAGATCCACGATGTTCTGGGCGGCAAGGGTGTTCATCTATGCAGAGGGATAACCCGGCAGGCCGCCAAGGGCGTGGACGTGGGCATGTGCGTGCGGGGCAATTGAACGCTCGTTGGCCCCATTGTGACGCCTGGAGCGGGCGGGGTGCGTCACCTATGCACGGAAATGCATGGGTGCTCGGGGCTTTTTTTGCGCAGCCTGTCGCGATCCCCCGCGGGGCTTGCCCGCGAACGCCCTGAAATGCCGGTATTCTCGGGGGCATTTTTCCCCTTGTCCGGCTCTTTGCGATGGCTGGGCCCGCTTACTGATGGCATTTCTCCCCTTCCTCACCCGCCACCGGCACTGGCTGCCGGGCGTGGCCGTGGCTGCGTTGGGGTTTCTGGCGAGTTTCTGGCTGGCGCAGCAGCAGGAGCGATCCCTGGGGCTGATCTCGCAGGCCCGCTTTCTGCAGGAAGCACGGGTGTTTGCCGATGCGCTGTCGCAGCGCATGGTCGCGCACACTGAAATCGTCAACGGCTTGCGGGGCCTGTTCGTGGTCAACCCGGCGCTCAGCCGCGGCGATTTTGAGCGCGTGGCCCGCGACCTGGACGTGCGCCGACGCTACCCCGGGGTACGCAACCTGGCCTTCACGCGCTATGTCACGGCGGCCCAGCGCCCCGCGTTCGAGGCGCGCGTGCGCGCCGATACCTCCGCAGATTCGCAGGGCCTGCCCGACTTCACGATCCACCCCGCAGGCGAGCGGCCCGAGTATTTCGTCGCGGAATACCTGTGGCCCCTGGAGGGCAGCAGCGGTGTTTTAGGTCTGGATATCAGCGTGCAGCCGGCCAACCTGGAAGCCATGCACTACAGCCGTGATACCGGCAACACCGTGGTGTCGGCGCCCTTTGATTTGGTGCAGGAGCGCGAGCACCGCACGGCCTTCGTGCTGCGTGTGCCCGTTTTCAGCCCGGGCGCTGCGGGCGGTGCACCGCGTTTCGTGGGCGCGGTTGCTTCCACCATCCGTGTGCACGATTTGGTGCAAAGCCTGGAGGAGCAGGGCTTTCTGCGCGGCATCGCAGTGTCGATGACCGACCACGGCGCAGTGCACGCCGGTACGGACCAGGGGCCGGGGCTTCCACTGCTGGCGCTTTCGGGGGTGCCGCTGGCCTCGTCGGAACCCCACCAGGTGGATCTGCAGGTGCACGACCGTCGCTGGCGGCTGGCGTTTTACCCGACCAGGGATTTCCTGTCGGCGTCCGAACGCCGCCTGCCCTGGCTGGCAGGCACGACTGGCGCAGTGGTGACCCTGCTGCTCGCCGCTCTGGTGGTGCTGCTGGGCCGCCAGCGCACCCGCGCGCTGAAGCATGCGCAGGTGTCGGACGATGCCCGCCGCCAGAGCGAAGAGCGTTTCCGCGCCGTTTTCAACCAGGCGGCGGTGGGCGTGGCGCAGATCGACACGCAGACCGGCCGCTTCGTGCGCGTGAACCAGAAATACGGCGACATCGTCGGCTATACGGTCGAGCAGATGGGCCAGTTGAGCTTTCAAGCCATCAGCCACCCGGCGGATCTGGTCGAGGACCTCGCGCGCATGGAGCGCCTGAAGGCCGGCGAGATCACCGAATACCACATGGAAAAGCGCTACTTCCACCGTGACGGCCACACGCTGTGGGTGGATCTGGCCGTGTCCGCCATGTGGGCGCCAGGGGCGCAGCCCGACTACCACATCGCGGTGGTCCAGGACATCTCGGCCCGCAAGCAGATGGAGGCCAGCCTGCGGGGCAACGAACTGCGCCAGCGCAGCATCCTGCAGCGGCTGCCCGTCGGGGTGTGCCTGGTGCAGGACGACGGACGCATGACATTCCGCAACGCACGGTTCGTGGAAATCTGCGGCTACAGCCAGGACGACCTGCCCACGTCGGAAGACTGGTGGCGCGCCGTCTACCCCGACCCGGAATACCGCGAGCGCACCCGGGCCGCATGGGCGGCGGCATGCGCCAGCGCGCGCGAGGGCTCCGGCACCATCGCGTCGGGCGAATACACCATCCGCTGCAAGAACGGACAGCAGCGCGTGGTGGAGATCGCGGGCGTGACCATGGACGACGGCCACCTCGTCACCATGGTCGATCTCAGCCAGCGCAAGGCCGACGAAGAAGAGATCCGTTACCTGGCCTTCTACGACCCGCTCACGCGCCTGCCCAACCGCCGCCTGCTCATGGACCGGCTCCAGCAGGCGCTGGCCACCAGCGCCCGCCACCAGCGCAGCGGCGCCCTGTTGCTGCTCGATCTCGACAACTTCAAGACGCTCAACGAGACCCGCGGCCATGAGCGCGGCGACCTGCTGCTGCAGCAGGTGGCCCAGCGGCTGCGCCAGTGCGTGCACGAGGACGACACCGTGGCCCGCCCGGGTGGCGACGAATTCGTGGTGGTGCTCGAAGACCTGGGCGACAACCCCGAAGAAGCGGCGGCGCGCAGCGAAGAGATCGGTCAGAAAATCCTGGCAGCGCTGCGCGAGCCCTACCAGCTGGACGCCGAAGTGCACCACAGCTCCCTCAGCATGGGCATCACCATCTTCAGCGGCATGCGTGAGACCGTGGACGAACTGCTCAAGCGCGCCGACCTGGCCATGTACCAGGCCAAGGGGGCGGGTCGCGACACGTTGCGGTTCTACGACCCCCGCATGCAGGCCGCCGTGAGTGCTCGGGCGGCGATGGAGCTGGACATGCGCGTTGGCCTGGCCCAGGGCCAGTTCGAGCTGTACTACCAGCCACAGATCGAGCACGGCCGCATCACGGGTGCCGAGGCGCTGCTGCGTTGGCGCCACCCGCAGCAGGGCTTCATTTCGCCGGCCCAGTTCATACCGATGGCCGAAGAGTCGGGCCTGATCCTGCCTTTGGGCGAATGGGTGCTGCAGGCGGCCTGCCGGCGCCTGGCCCAATGGTCGCAGCAGCCGGGCCTGGCCGAGCTGGACCTGGCCGTCAACGTGAGCCCCCGGCAGTTCCACCAGGGCGGCTTCGTACCCCAGGTGCTTGCGGCGCTGGCGGGCTCGGGCGCCGACGGGCACCGCCTCAAGCTCGAGCTGACCGAGGGGCTGCTGCTCGAAGACGTCGAGGACACCATCGAGAAGATGGGGCAGTTGCGTGGCTACGGCGTGGGCTTCTCGCTGGACGACTTCGGCACGGGCTACTCGTCCCTGGCCTACCTCAAGCGGTTGCCGCTCGACCAGCTCAAGATCGACCAGAGCTTTGTGCGCGACGTGCTGACCGACCCCAACGACGCGGCCATCGCCCGCACCGTGGTGGCCCTGGCCACCAGCCTGGGCCTGCGCGTGATTGCCGAGGGGGTCGAAACCGAAGCCCAGCGGGAGTTCCTTGCACGCAGCCATTGCCACGCGTGGCAGGGCTTTCTTCTGAGCCCGCCGCTGGCGGTGGCCGAGTTCGAGGCCCTGGTGCGCCGCATCAACGCCGCGGGCCGGCCCCAGGCATAGCTGCGCCGGCTGCGCACCTGCCATTGATTTCAAAAAAGATAGCTACTGGCGCACGCTGCACAAGCGCTACAGGCCGTTTTTGGCCGAAATCGCGGCCGATCGCTGGCGCGCCGGCCCGGCAGGCGCGCCCGGGCGGGGCGAAGGCCAGGCGGCGCGGTATCATTCCGGGCCCGCGTCTTTGGGGGCTTTTCTGCGCCCCAAGGGCGTGACGGCCGACTGCCGGCCCTGTCGTCCCCACCTTTTTATGCTGGTTTCCTGACCCGTGCGTCTTACCTCCATCAAGCTTTCCGGCTTCAAGTCGTTCGCTGAACCCACCAACTTCATGCTGCCCGGGCAACTGGTGGGCGTGGTGGGGCCGAATGGCTGCGGCAAGTCCAACATCATGGACGCGGTGCGCTGGGTGTTGGGCGAGAGCAAGGCCAGCGAACTGCGTGGCGAGAGCATGCAGGACGTGATCTTCAGCGGCACCACCACCCGCAAGCAGGCCAGCCGTGCCAGCGTGGAGCTGGTGTTCGACAACTCCGACCACCGCGCGGGCGGGCAGTGGAGCCAGTATGGCGAGGTGGCCGTGCGCCGCGTGCTCACGCGCGACGGCACCAGCAGCTACTACCTCAACAACCAGCCCGTGCGCCGCCGCGACGTGCAGGACGTGTTTCTGGGCACGGGCCTGGGCCCCCGTGCCTACGCCATCATCGGCCAGGGCACCATCAGCCGCATCATCGAAAGCCGCCCCGAGGAACTGCGCCTGTTCCTCGAAGAAGCCGCCGGTGTTTCCAAATACAAGGAACGCCGCCGCGAGACGGAAAACCGCCTCTCGGACACACGCGAAAACCTCACGCGCGTGGAAGACATCCTGCGCGAACTGAACGCCAACCTCGAAAAGCTCGAAAAGCAGGCCGAGGTGGCCGCCAAATACAACACGCTGCAGGCCGACGCCACGCTCAAGCAGCACCAGCTGTGGTTCTTGAAGCGTGCCGAGGCCGAAGAGCAGCAGGCCAAGGTGCGCCTCGATGGCCTGCAGGCCGTGAACGACCTCGAATCGCGCATGGCCGACCTGCGTGCCGTCGAATCCGACCTCGAAACCATCCGCCAGGCGCACTATGCGGCGGGCGACCAGGTGAACCAGGCCCAGGGCAAGCTCTACGAAGCCACGGCAGAGGTCGGCAAGCTCGAAGCCGAGATCCGCTACGTGGTCGAGGGCCGCCAGCGCGTGGAGCAGCGCCTGGTGCAACTGGCCGAGCAGATCGCCCAGTGGCAGGCCCGCAAGGAAGAGGCCGACATCGAACTCGAAAATTTGGCCGGTGCGGGCGTGGATGCCGAAGAACGCGCCGAACTGCTGGCCGCCCAGGTGGAAGAGCAGGCCATGCAACTGCCCGATCTGGAAGACGCCCTGCGCCAGGCCCAAAGTCGCACGGCCGAGCAGCGGAGCAGCGTGGTGCAGGTGCAGCAGCAGATTGGCGTGCTGGCCGCCGAGCAGCGCAGCTTTGACGAACAAAGCCGTCAGCTCGACGCCCGCTTCGAGCGCCTGCGCACCGACCGCAACGCGCTGGCCGCGCCCGATGAAGCGCGTCTCATGAATCTGCGCGAGCAGCTCGAAGAGGCGCAGGAAATTGCCGAAACCACCGAGGCCCGGTTGCACGAGCTGCAGGAGTCCGTACCCCAGCTCGACGACGACCGCCGCGCACGCCAGCAGGCGGTAAACCAGGAGAGCGCGCGCCAGGCCGAGTTGTCTGCCCGTATGGAGGCACTCAAGGCGCTGCAGGAAAAGGTCAAGACCGACGGCAAGCTGCGCCCCTGGCTTGCCAAGCACGGCCTCGATGGCCTGCAAGGCCTGTGGAGCCGCATCCACATCGAACCGGGTTGGGAAAACGCGCTCGAAGCCGCGCTGCGCGAGCGCCTGGGCGCGCTGGAAGTGGGGCGCCTGGACATGGTGCGCGGTTTCCTCGGCTCGGGTGGCAACGATGCGCCGCCCGCCCGCCTGGCCTTCTACAGCGCCCCTGCGGCGGGTCAGCCCGAAACGCCATCACCGCACCAGCGCCTGTCCGACCTGCTGCGGCTGAACGACGCCGGCCTGCGCGCCGTGTTGACCGACTGGCTGCAGGGCTGCACCACCGCGCCCACTCTGGACGATGCCCTGGCCCGCCGCAGCACGCTGCAGCCCGGTGAAGTGGTTTACGTGCCCACGGGCCATGCCGTCAGCGCCCACAGCGTGAGCTTTTACGCGCAGGATTCCGAGCAGTCCGGCCTGCTGGCCCGCGCGCAAGAAATCGAGCACCTCGAAAAGGAATTGCGCGCGCAGGCGCTCATCGCCGAGGAATCGCGCACCGCCCTGGTCCGCGCCGAAGCCGCCTATGCCGATGCGTCGCAGCGCCTCGTGGCCGCGCGCCGCGAAGCGACCGAGGCCCAGAGCCGTGCCCACGAGCTGCAGGTCGAAACCCTGCGCCTGACGCAACTGGCCGAGCAGACCCGTGCGCGCAGCCAACAGATCGACGGCGACCTGGCCGAGGTGGAGGCCCAACTGGCCGACCTGCAGGAGCGCCGCGTGGCCGCCGAAGCGCGTTTTGAAGAGCTGGACATGCAGCTGGCCGACAGCCAGGAGCGCGAGGCCCAGCTGGGCGACCGCGTGATCGAGGCCGAGCGCAAGCTCACGGCCTGCCGGGAGCAGCAGCGCGCGCTGGAGCGCCAGGCCCAGGAGGCCACCTTCTCGCAGCGCAGCCTGGAGGCGCGTCGCGCCGAACTGTCCCGTTCCATCGAAACCGCCAACCAGCAGGCCAAGGCCCTGGCCGACGAAGAACAGCGCGCTCGCGATGAACTCGCCCGCCTGTCCGACGCCGCCGCGCAGGGCGGGCTGCAGGCCGCCCTGGACATGAAGATGGAGCGCGAAAGAGCGCTCGGCGCCCAGCGCAGCGAATACGACGATCTGACCGCCAAGCTGCGCGCCAGCGACGAGCGCCGCATGCAACTCGAACGCGCGCTGGATCCGCTGCGCCAGCGCATCACCGAATTCCAGCTCAAGGAACAGGCCGCACGGCTGGGCCTGGAGCAATACGCCACCCTGCTGCAAGACGCCCAGGCCGACCTGGACGCCGTGGCCCAGTCGATCACCGACGGCAACGTGCGCGTGGGTGGCCTGCAAAGCGAAATCGACCGCCTGCACCGCGAGATCGCCGCCCTGGGCGCGGTCAACCTGGCTGCGCTGGACGAATTGAAGCTGGCGAGCGAACGCAAGGTGTTCCTCGATGCGCAGACCGCCGACCTCACCGAGGCCATGAACACGCTGGAAGACGCGATCCGCAAGATCGATGGCGAGACGCGCCAGCTGCTGTCGGGCACCTTCGACACCGTCAATGCGCACTTTGGCCGCATGTTCCCCGAGCTGTTCGGCGGCGGCCAGGCCAAGCTCATCATCACGGGCGACGAAATTCTCGACTCCGGCGTGCAGGTGATGGCGCAGCCGCCGGGCAAGAAGAACCAGACCATCCACCTGCTGTCGGGTGGCGAAAAGGCGCTCACGGCCATTGCGCTGGTGTTTGCCATCTTCCAGCTCAACCCCGCACCGTTTTGCCTGCTGGACGAGGTGGATGCGCCGCTGGACGACGCCAACACCGAGCGCTATGCCAAGCTGGTGTCGAGCATGAGCAAGGAAACCCAGTTCCTGTTCATCAGCCACAACAAGATCGCCATGGAAATGGCCGAGCAACTGATCGGCGTGACCATGCAGGAGCAGGGCGTCTCGCGCATCGTGGCGGTGGACATGGAATCCGCGCTTTCCATGGTGGACGCATGATCGGGTGCGCGGGCTGCGGCGATGCAGCGCAACGGATAGTTGAAAACGTTTTTCTATGAGCACATTGCAACTGAGTCTGGCGATCATCGGCGGCCTGGTGCTGGCCCTCATCGTGGCCTACAACACCTGGACATCGCGCCGCAACGCGCCCAAGCGCGCGCTGCCCCAGGAACCGGAACGCTCCGCCGAGCCAGTACTGCGCCAGGAGCCCGCGTTCGATGCCGATGCCGTGCCTGTGTCCGACGGCGCTCTGGATGACCTGGCGCGCGGCACCGACCCTGCTGGCCATGCGGTGCACGCCGAAGACGCCCTGGAGCTGCCTGTTCCGCCGCCCATGCATGAGCGGCGCCTGTGGCTCGATCCGTTGATCGACGTGATCGCACCGCTGCAGCCCGAGCAGTCGGTTTCGGGCGATGCGGCGCTGGCCGCGCTGCCGCCCACGCGCCGCGCAGGCAGCAAACCCTTCGCCATCGAAGGCCTCAACGAGGCCACGCAGCAGTGGGAAACCCCCGCTCCCGGCCAGCGCTACCAGAGTTTCCAGGCGGGCGTGCAACTGGCCAACCGCATGGGGGCGCTCAACGAGATCGAATTCTCCGAGTTCGTGATGAAGGCCCAGGCCTTTGCGGATGCCGTCAATGCCGCGCCCGATTTCCCCGACATGCTGCAGGAAGTGGCGCGTGCCCGTGAACTCGACCAGTTCGCCAGTGACCACGACGCGCAGCTGGCCTTCATGCTGCGGGCCCGGCAGGCCGCCTGGAGCCCCGGTTATGTCCAGCAGAACGCAGCCCGCCTGGGCTTCGTGCCGGGCGCCATGCCGGGTCGGCTGGTATTGCCAGCAAGCCAGCAGGGCCTGCCGCCGGTGCTGACGCTGGGCTACGACACGCAGGCCGCGCTGGCCGAAGACCCCGATCAGTCGGCCATCCGCGACATCACCCTGAGCCTCGATGTGGCCCAGGTGCACCGCAGCGAACAACCCTTTGCACGCCTGCGCGACGTAGCGGCTGCGCTGTGTGACGCCATGGACGGCGTGCTGTGCGACCAGAACGGGCACCCCCTGCCAGCGATGGCCATGGACCCCATTGCCGCCGACCTCGAGCTGCTGTATGACCAATTGGATGGACGCGATCTGTCGGCCGGGTCGGTGCTGGCGCGGCGCTTGTTCAGCTGACCACGGTGGTGACGGTGCAGGAAGAAGGTCCCGTGCGCTGGTGGCACGTCCTGTTCCCACCTGTGGTGGAAACCCCGCAGGGGTTCTATCGTCCCTCCCGCGCCATCGTCGATTTCGGCCTGCCGGCCGTGGGGTCGCTGGTCATCCTGGGCCTGTATTTCAAGAGCCTGTTGTCTGGCAAAAACCCATTGCTTCCTCTTGAGCTACCTGGTGTTTGCGGCACTTGCGGTGCTCTGAAACTGGCGCGCTCGCCGCAAATTGGGGCTGCTGGGAGAGCGCATCGTGCGCCTCGATCCCGCGCACATCTATCTGCGGCTGCCGCAGAACGTGCGCCCCGGCCATGCCCAAGTGCCGTTGGCCGACCTGCGGGCGTTGGTGGTCAAGGGCATGCCCGGCCAGCGAAGCTACGTGTTCGTGCGCCGCGTGGGCGAGCCACTTGCCGTGCGTTCAGGCCTCGGGCGCCTGGATGCCCGTGTCGTGAACTTTTTGCAGCGTGCCGTACCTGCTTCCATTCCGGTCGAGGTGCAAGAACCTCCCACTTTTCTGGGTGCTATCCGTGGTGAATGATCCGCATCGGACGATGTCAACTGTGGTGCAGCCTGCGCTGCCTTCCCTCGCGCAGGCCGCCGACGCGCTGCGCGCGCGTCTGAACCTCTGGGCCCACCAGTACTACGTGATGGACGAGCCCACGGTGCCTGACGCGGAATACGACAGCGTGTTCCGCGAACTGCAGGCACTGGAAACGGCTCACCCTGACCTCATCACGCCTGACTCGCCCACGCAGCGCGTGATTGGCGCAGTGATGGACGGGTTGCCCCCCGTGCGCCATGTGGTGCCCATGCTCAGCATCCACACCGAAACCGACACCGAGGCCACCGGCGCGCAGGCGTTCGATGCCCGTGTGCGGCACGAGTTGGGCCTGGCACCGTCCGACCCGCCGGTCGAATACGTGGCAGAGCCCAAGTTCGACGGCCTGGCCATGAGCCTGCGCTACGAAAACGGCCGCCTGGTGCAGGCGGCCACGCGCGGCGACGGCGAGGTGGGTGAGGACGTGACGCACAACATCCGCACCATCCGGCAGATTCCGCTCGTCCTGCCGTTCGATACCCCGGTATCCGGCGGCAACAACGTGCCCCCTTTGCTGGAGGTGCGCGGCGAGGTGTACATGCGCCGTGCCGACTTCGACGCGCTCAACGAGCGCCAGCGGGAGCACGGCGGCAAGACTTTTGTGAACCCGCGCAACGCGGCGGCGGGCGCGGTGCGCCAGCTTGACTCGGGCATTGCCGCGCAGCGGCCGCTGAGCTTTTTTGCCTACGGCCTGGGCGCCATCACCCCGGTCGGAGAGGGCGGGCCGGCGTTCCGCACCCACTACGAAGTGCTGCAAACCCTCAAATCTTGGGGTTTCCCGGTTGCAGCGCAGGTGCAGATTACGCAAGGCGCTACGGAATTGGTAGCGTACCACCAGCGGGTGGGCGCCAGCCGCGACGCGCTGCCCTACGACATCGATGGCGTGGTCTACAAGGTCAATTCGTTGCTGCTGCAGCGCGACCTGGGCTTCAAGACCCGCGAGCCGCGCTGGGCCGTGGCGCACAAGTACCCGGCGCAGGAGATGGCCACCAAGATCGAAGGCATCGACGTGCAGGTGGGCCGCACCGGCAAGATCACGCCCGTCGCGCGCCTGGCGCCCGTGTTTGTGGGGGGCGTCACCGTCACCAACGCCACCTTGCACAACCTGTTCGAGATCCGCAAGAAGGGCGTGCGCGTGGGCGACACCGTCATCGTGCGCCGTGCGGGCGACGTGATTCCCGAAGTCGTGGGCGTGATGCCTGGCAACCGCGTGGGTTACGTGCCCAACTTCCGCATGCCCAACGCCTGTCCGGTCTGTGGCAGCGACGTGGTGCGCGAAAAAGGCGAGGCCAACCACCGCTGCACGGGGGGGCTGTTCTGCGCCGCGCAGCGCAAGGAAGCCATCCTGCACTTCGCCGCGCGCCGCGCCATGGACATCGAGGGCCTGGGCGACAAGCTGGTGGACCAGCTGGTCGATGCCAATGTGATCCGCACTTTGCCCGACTTGTACCGACTTGGCCTGACCTCTCTCATCGCGCTGGAGCGCATGGCCGAGAAATCCGCCCAGAACGTGCTGGCAGCGCTCGAAAAATCCAAACAGACCACGCTGCCGCGCTTTCTGTTTGCCCTGGGCATCCGCCACGTGGGCGAAGCCACGGCCAAAGACCTGGCGCGGCACTTTGGCGTGCTGGACGCCATCATGGACGCGACCGAGGAGCAGTTGCTTGCGGTCAACGACGTGGGTCCCGTCGTTGCCAAGGCCATCCACACTTTCTTCGGGCAGCCGCACAACCGGGAGGTGGTTGAACAACTGCGCGCCTGCGGCGTGACCTGGCCCGAAGGTGCCCCGGCCGAGCGGGCCCCCCAGGTGCTGGCGGGCATGACCGTGGTGCTCACCGGCACATTGCCCACCCTGAGCCGCGATGCCGCCAAGGATCTGCTCGAGGCGGCCGGCGCCAAGGTGGCCGGTTCGGTCAGCAAGAAGACCCATTACGTGGTTGCGGGCGAAGAGGCGGGCAGCAAGCTGGCCAGGGCGCAGGAGCTGGGCGTGCCCGTGCTCGATGAGGCCGGCATGCTCGCGCTGCTGGCCACGGGGCCGGGCGCTTGAAGGGGCGTACTTTCGCGGCACTTTTGCGCCCAGCGGCTGTCATTCTTCATTGAACGGCCTTTTCAGGCCTACCAGGATTTCCCCAATTTGATGCGCACGCTGCTGCTTTTCCTTCAAAACCACTGGCTGGCCTTGCGCCAGCGGTTGGCGCCCCTGATCGCCCTCATTCCGCGGCCCCTGCGGCGCGCGGGGCTGTGGACCTTGCTGGCCCTGCCACTGGCCGTGCTGCTGTACGCCCTGGCGCTCGTCCCATTCACACCGGGCATCAGCGACATCCGCAAGGCCAAGAGCGAGCTGCCAGCACAGCTCATGTCGGCCGACGGCAAGCTGCTGGCCGAATACCGCTGGGCCAACCGCGAGTGGGTGGCGCTCGACAAAATCTCGCCGAACGTGGTGAACGCGCTCATTGCTACGGAAGACCACCGGTTCTACAACCACTTCGGTCTGGACTGGCGGCGCACGGCGTCTTCGGTGCTGCTGACACTGCGGGGCGATCCGCAGGGCGGCTCCACCATCACGCAGCAGCTCGCGCGCAACCTGTTTCCCGAAGAGATTGGCCGCTCGCGCACGATTACGCGCAAACTCAAGGAAGCGATCACCGCGCTCAAGATCGAGGCCTCGTATTCGAAGGACGAGATCCTCGAAACCTATCTCAATACCGTGCCGTTCCTGTACAACGCTTACGGCATCGAGATGGCGGCGCGCACGTATTTCGACAAGTCGGCCGACAAGCTCAATGTGCTGGAAAGCGCCACACTGATCGGCATGCTCAAAGGCACGGCCTACTACAACCCCGTCACCCAACCCGAGCGCGCCCAGGCGCGGCGCAACACCGTGCTGGCCCAGATGGTCAAGCGCGGCAAACTCGATGCCAAGCAGCTCGACGGGCTGCAAAAGCGCCCGCTGCGCATCAACTTCGAGCGCCAGACCGAAGTCATGGGGCCTGCGCCCCATTTTGCGCACCAGTTGCGCAAGACGTTGATCGCCTGGGCCGACGCCAACGGCTACAGCCTTTACTCCGATGGGCTGGTGATTCGCACCACCATCGATTCGCGTCTGCAGGCCTATGCCAACCGGGCGGTGGCCCACCAGGGGCGGCAATTGCAGGGTGTGGCCGATGCCGCCTGGGCGCGGCGCGACGGCTGGGGCCCGCAGAACGAGCTGGTGCGAACGCTGGTGCGTGAAAGCACCGAATACCGCGCCGCCGTCGACAAGGGCGACGCACCCGACGACGCGCTCAAGACCCTGTTGGGCGACACCGCGTTCATGCAGAAGCTGCGCTCCGAGAAAACCCGCGTGCAGGCCGGCTTCCTGGCGCAGGACCCCGTCACGGGCCATGTGCTCGCCTGGGTGGGCAGTCGCGATTTTGCGCAGGACCCTTACGACCACGTCCAGGCTGCGCGGCGCCAGCCCGGCTCGACCTTCAAACCCTTCGTGTATGGCGCGGCATTTGCCAACGGCGCGTCGCCCACCGACACGCTGATGGACACGGCGGTCGAGATTCCGCTGGGTGGCGGCCGCGTGTGGCGCCCGAGCGATGGCGGTCCGCCCAGCGACCAGCCGATGACGCTGGGCGATGGCTTGGCGTTCTCCAAGAACACCATCACCGCCCAGGTGATGCAGCAGGTGGGCCCGGCCCGCGTGGCCGAGGTGGCGCGGGCCCTGGGGGTGCGCCAGTCGCCGCTCGAAGAGGTGCCGTCGCTCGCGCTGGGCACCAGCCCCGTCACGCTCAAGGAAATGGTGACGGCCTACAGCTCCATCGTGAATCTGGGCCGCTATGTCGAGCCGGTAGTTATCACCCGCATTGAAGACCGCCACGGCAAGGTGCTGGAGACCTTCGCGCCCTCGACCCCTCAGGAGGTGTTTCAGCCCCGCGCCGCGCAAACCCTGCGCAACACCATGCGCGGGGCGGTGGACAAGGGTACGGCCACGGCCATCCGCACACGCTACGGCATCCAGGCCGATGTGGCGGGCAAGACGGGCACGACGCAGGACAACACCGACGGCTGGTTCATCCTCATGCACGCCCGCGTGGTGGCCGGTGCCTGGGCGGGCTTCAACGATGGCCGCATCACGCTGCGCAGCGACTACTGGGGGCAGGGCGCGCGCAGTGCGCTGCCGATGGTGGGCGAATTCATGCAGCAGGCGCTGCGCACCAACGTGGTGAGCACACGTGACCGGTTCGTGGACGAATTCGACACACCGCCGCCAACCGACAATTCGCTCAACAGCATGCGCGAGTGGATACGGGGCCTGTTTCACAGCGACACTCCGGCCGCGCCCGCAGCACCTCCCGACAACACCCCGCCGCACCCTGCGGCCCCACGCGTGCAGCCACCGGTCACCATCGATCCGGTGGATGCCACCACCTTGCCCGGCCCCGCCTGACGACGCAGTGCGCGGTTCGGGGCGCCACGGCGGACGCCGCCCGGTGGTCGCGCTGTGCATTCGCCACCGTGGGGGCGATTCGTCGCCGCTCCGCATCCTGGGCGGATGGCTGCGCACCAGTCGGCGCTTGCGAATGCCCTGTCAGTGGCGCCGCGCTGCAATGGCAGGCACGGGGCCACGCTGGCACCTGCCGGCCGTTGCGCCGAAGTGGTCTTCAATCGTGAAAGTGGTCGGCGCCGGGAGGAAAGCGATGCCACCCTCAGGGCGGCAGCCAAAGTGATCGCAGGGCGGTCAACGGTGCCGCGCGGCCCATGGCACTTTTTTGCTGGCGCAGCGGCGCAAGCACCGCTAGCATCCGCGGCTTTGCGCGATTCACAACGGCTGCGGGGGAACCGAACTGCCCAGCGCCCGTTGTGGACACCACAACCTGCCACCCCTCGCAACCCATGGCACCACATCGCATGACCCAGCACAGCCTTCGTTTCCTGCTATTGGCCTTCGCTCTTGTATCGGCGCTCGCCGGCCTGCCCCGTACCGGCCTGGCCGCAGACATACGCCTTACCCCGCCGGCCGGCAGCGGGGTGGTCATCACCGACGCGGCCAGCAATACCGTGCGCTTTCGGGTGGACGACGCAGGCGGCGTGCGCATGCCCGCGCTGGTGGGCTCTGCCGCGCAGGACAGCGTGCTGTGTTTCGGAAGCTCGAGCGGAACATTGGGAAGCTGCGCAGCGGGGGCCATCACGGGGCCTGCCGGTCCAGCGGG
>NZ_ACQT01000040.1 GCF_000175235.1 Acidovorax delafieldii 2AN
GGGCTCGGGCTCGGGCTCGGGCTCGGGCTCGGGCTCGGGCTCGGGCTCGGGCTCGGGCGCCAGGGCGCCAGAGCGCAAGAGCGCGCAGCGCCTCACCTTCCAGGCATTTTCAGGACTTGGCGAGCCCACGGCCGGACCGGTCCACGCGAAGCGCACGCACGCAGGTTGCTTTTTCCTGGTGCGCGGGTGGGGCTCTGGAAGGGAGCCACGGCGATGCGGCAGGATGCATGTCGGCTCGGCAAGGGGCTCCGCCTGCGAGCGAGCCCTCCACGACGCAATGATGCTATGGACTCAATAGCGGGTCATGTCCATTGCATAAGCGCTGCAACCTATTTTCAGCACTCTTGCCATTGGCGACGAAGGGCGGGGGGGCAGGAAGGGATGCCATGGCGACGCGGCAGGTTGCCTGTCGGACGCGTGTCGGCTCGGCAAGGGGCCCGCGCGTGCCCTCCGCCTGCGAGCGCGGCCTGCCAGGAGGGCAACGGCGCTATGCGTTCAATAGCGGCTCGCGACCGGTGGATCAGCGCTGCCGCCTATTTTCCCTCGGCATCGTGAGCACTCTTGTGGCCATCGGTCGCGTCGCGGCCATCGGTCTGCGCGTACCCCGGGTACGCCACCCCTGCCGCTGCCACCGCATCGCGCTCCTTGGCCATCTGCTCGGCCAGCTGGTGGCGGCCTTCGCGCGCCACGGCGATGTACTTGGCCTGGTCCTTGTGGTGCGGGTACATGCGGTCGGCCAGCGCGATGTTGTGGGTGCGAAAACGCTCGGTGAAGGTGGTGGCCTCGGCGGGCGAGAGGCCCATCAGCTCCAGCACCGTGCGTGCGCTCTTCAGGCTGGACTCGAACAGCTCGCGCTGCACCAGGGTCACGCCCACGTCGCGCAGCTTGTTCCAGTGCGTGAGGTCGCGTGCGCGTGCCACGATCTGCAGGTGCGGGAAATGTGCGCGCGCCAGCTTGGCGATCTTGAGCGACTGGTCGGGGTCGTCCACCGCCACCACGAGGATGCGCGCGCGCTCGGCGCCGGCGGTGCGCAGCAGGTCGAGCCGCGTGGCGTCGCCATAGAACACGCGGTAGCCAAAGGTGCGCGCCACTTCCAGCATCTCCACGCTGTGGTCGAGCACCGTGGTTGGGATGCCCTGGGCCAGCAGCACGCGCGAGACGATCTGCCCGTAGCGCCCGAAGCCGGCAATGATGATGGGGGCCTCCTGGGGCTCCGAAATCTCGGCGGCCTTGGGCGCCTTCACCTGGGCAAAGCGGCGCAGCAGCACGCGGTCCAGCAGCGCCAGCAGCAGGGGGCTCAGCAGCATGGACAGCGCCACGGCGCCGATGAGCAGCGAGGCGGTCTCGGCCGCGAACACGTGGGCGCCCGCGGCCGCCTGGAACACCACGAAGGCAAACTCGCCGCCCTGGGCCAGCAGCACCGTGAAGACGGGGCGCTCCTGGTAGGGAATTTCGGCCACGCGCGCCAGCCCGAAGATCACGATGGCCTTGACAACCAGGAAGCCCGCCAGCAGGGCGGCCATCTGCCAGGGCGAGCGCATGAGCACGCCAAAGTCGATGCTCATGCCCACCGCAATGAAGAACAGGCCCAGCAGCAGTCCCTTGAAAGGCTCGATGTCGGCTTCGAGTTCCTGGCGGTATTCACTGTCGGCCAGCAGCACCCCGGCGAGAAACGCGCCCAGCGCCATCGACAGCCCCACGGTGACCATCAGCATCGCAATGGCCACCACCAGCAGCAACGCGGCGGCGGTGAAGATCTCGGGCGTGCGGCTCTTGGCGATCCAGCGCAACAGGGGGCGCAGCAGCAGGCGCCCGCCCAGCACGATCGCGCCAACCACGCCCACGATCTTGAGTGCTTCGAGCGCCAGGTCGCCCGGGGTGTGGCCGGGGCCTTCGCCGGCGGCGGCGCCCAGCAGCGGAAGCAGGGCCAGGATGGGGATGGCCGCCACGTCCTGGAACAGCAGGATGGAGAACGCCGCCTGGCCGCTGCCGGCGCGCAGCAGGTTGCGCTCGGTGAGCGACTGCAGCGCAATCGCGGTGGACGACAGCGCCAGCCCCAGGGCGCCCACCAGGCTCACGCGCCAGGGCAGGCCTACCAGCCAGGCCAGTGCGAACAGTGCGGCGGCGCAGCCCAGCACCTGGGCGCTGCCCAGGCCGAAGATGGGGCGGCGCAGGGCCCACAGGCGGCTGGGCTGCAGTTCCAGCCCGATGAGGAACAGCATCAGCACCACGCCGAACTCGGCGAAATGCAGGATGTCCTGCACATTGCGCACCAATGCAAGGCCCCAGGGGCCGATGGCGATGCCCGCTGCCAGGTAGCCGATGATGGCGCCCAGCCCCAGCGCCCGGGCCAGTGGAACGGCCAGCACGGCAGCGCTCAGGTACACGAAGCCGTAAGTGAGCCAGGAGGGTGCGTTTTCCATGGAAGGTGTGTGGGCGTTGGAATGGTTTGCCGCCGCGGGCTGCTTGCCGCCAATTCTGGCATTGTGGCCGAATGCTCCTTTTATTGTAGCTGGTGGCGCTTTGCTGGCGAGCGCTTGAGCCATGTCATGCTTGCGGGCATGACGGTGGGGCCCGGCGTTGCTAAGATGCGGGCCCC
This sequence comes from Acidovorax delafieldii 2AN, assembly GCF_000175235.1. GTDB lineage: Bacteria > Pseudomonadota > Gammaproteobacteria > Burkholderiales > Burkholderiaceae_C > Acidovorax > Acidovorax delafieldii_B. The sequence continues at coordinate 2,600 of NZ_ACQT01000040.1, forward strand.
TCCCCATCGTTCCGGTTTTTCTCCATGGACTTGCATACCTGGCTGGCTTTTTTCGCGGCGTCCTGCCTGATTGCGGTGTCTCCGGGCTCGGGGGCGGTGCTGTCCATGAGCCATGGCCTGTCGTATGGCGTGCGCAAGACCGGCGCCACCATCCTGGGGCTGCAGATGGGGCTGCTGCTGATTTTGCTGATTGCCGGCGCAGGCGTGGGCTCGCTGCTGCTCGCGTCCGAGGTGGCCTTCAGCGTGGTGAAGGTGCTGGGCGCGTGTTATCTGATCTATGTGGGCTGGAGCCAGTGGCGCGCGGGCGCGGCGTCGCCCCTGCACGGCGACGAGGCCGCACCGGCGGGTCCGTGGCAAAAGCGCTGCCTGACCGGCTTTCTGACGAACGCCACCAACCCCAAGGGCATCATCTTCATGGTGGCGGTGCTGCCGCAGTTCATGACCGATTCCCGCCCGCTGTGGATGCAGTTGCTGGTGATGGCCGCCACCACCGTCGCGGTGGACGTGACGGTCATGCACGGCTACGCTGCGGGGGCCAGTGCGCTGCGCAGCCTGATGCGCAGCGCCCGCGCGGTGCGCACCCAGAACCGGGTGTTTGGCGGGCTGCTGATGGCGGTGGGCGCGGGGCTGTTCTTCGTGAAGCGCGGCGGCCAGCATGCCTGAGATGGTTTTGCTTCTTTTTTGATAGCTGCTTGCGCCCAAGGGGCGAGCGCATCAGCCCGATTTTACTCAAAATTTCATGTGCCAACGGATGGAGGGAGGTCGTGCCATGCCTGTAGTCGTTGTTGCCAATCCCAAGGGCGGTGTGGGCAAGTCCACGCTGGCCACCAATGTGGCCGGGTATTGGGCCCGCCAGGGGCATTCGGTGATCCTGGGCGACACCGACCGCCAGCAGTCGGCCCGCCTGTGGCTGGGTCTGCGCCCGCCCGCCGCGCGCCCCATCGGCACCTGGGACATCAGCGCCGACGTGATCGCCAAGCCGCCCAAGGGCTCGCATGCCGTGCTCGACACCCCCGCGGGCCTGCACGGCTGGCGTCTGAACGACGTGCTCAAGATGGCCGACCGCATCGTCGTGCCGCTGCAGCCCAGCGTGTTCGACATCTTTGCCACGCGCAGCTTTCTTGACCAGCTGGCCGAGCACCGCCATGCCGCCGGCGTGCAGGTGGGCATTGTCGGCATGCGCGTGGACGCCCGCACCCGCGCGGCCGACCAACTGCACCATTTTGTCGACAGCCTGGGCTTTCCCGTGCTGGGCTATCTGCGCGATACGCAGAACTATGTGCACCTGGCGGCGCATGGGCTCACGCTCTTTGACGTGGCGCCCGGCCGCGTCGCGCGCGATCTGGAGCAGTGGCAGGGAATCTGTGCCTGGCTGGACGCCTGACGCCTGACGCGTGGCACCGTGGCACGTGGGCGTGCTGTGCTGGCCGCATGTTTGGCTGCTGTCGCTCGCCCGACATGTGGAGCGCCAGGGCGGCGCTACATTGGCCGCATGAAAACCTTCCACTCCTACTCTGAAGTCAGCGCCTGCGTGGGCCAGGAGGTCGCCGTGACCGACTGGATCACCATCACGCAGGAACAGGTCAACCTGTTTGCCCAGGCCACGGGCGACCATCAGTGGATCCATGTGGACCCGGAACGCGCCAAGGCAGGGCCGTTCGGCGCGCCCATCGCCCACGGGTTTCTCACGCTGTCGTTGATTCCCCGGTTCTTCGAGGAAGGTTTGCGCATCGAAGGCGCGCGCATGGGGGTCAACTACGGCCTCAACCGCGTGCGCTTCACTGCACCCGTGCCGGTGGGCAGCCGCCTGCGTGCGCGGCTGGTGTTGCAGGCCACCGAACCCCAGGCCCCCGATGGGCTGCAGATGACCTGGCTCGTGACGGTGGAGCGCGAGGGCGGCGACAAGCCTGTGTGCGTGGCCGAGTCGCTGTCGCGCAGTTACGGCGCGGCACCCTGAGCGCTGGCCGCCAGCGGGCGTGACCAGCGGTTGCCCGCACGGCCAGCGCACATGAAAAAGGCCTGCAAGCGGGTGCCTGCAGGCCGGGTGTGCCGATGGCTGAGGGCCGCCGAGGCGGCCTGCCGGGCTTATTGTTCGCCGTGCACGATGGTGCCGGCCTTGGCGGCGGCCATGGCGTCGGCGCGCACCGCTTCGCGCGTGAGCACGGTGCCGGACTGCGTATTGATCGGTGCGGGCACGTTGTACCACTCGCCGTCACGGGGCAGCGTGCCGGCCTTGCGTGCCGCCACCAGCTCGGCAATCACGGCTTCGCGGGTCAGGGTGCTGGGGGCTTCGACGGTGGCGGGGTAGTTGGACCAATCGCTCTCATGGGGAGCGGCGGACTGTGCCTGCGCGGCAAAGGCGCTCAGTGCAAGGGTGGCGGCGACGGTCAGGGTGCGGTGCATGTTCATGGTGGTTCCTTCAAGAATGAGACAGTTCCTCCGGGCAAGGCACGGTGTTTGGCGCCGGTCTTGTCCTGCCTCGGTGAGTGCCGTTAACGGTGTCGCTCATCGATGGAAGTGACTGTACCGAGGGTTAACCCCGGGAAAAACCGCCTTGGCGGCAATGAATAATTCGCAAAACTGAAATAATCACCGCCGCAACAACTATTTCATTGCCCAAATGGACAGACTTCTGACCATGCGCGTATTCCAGACCGTGGCGGAAGAGGGCAGCTTTGCCGCCGCCGCCCGCGCGCTCGATCTGTCTCCCCCGGGGGTCACGCGCTTGGTGGCCGATCTGGAGCAGCATCTGGGCACGCGTCTGCTGCAGCGCACCACGCGCAAGCTCGCGCTGACGGACGCGGGCGAGGCCTACCTGCAGCGCGTGCGCGCCATCCTGCACGAGATCGAAGACGCCGAAGCGGCGGCCGTGGCCAGCACGCGCGACCTGCGCGGCACGGTGCGCGTTCTGGCCGCCCCGGTGCTGGCCACGCATTTCCTGGCGCCCATGGTGGCGCAGTGGCACGTGCGGTTCCCGCGGCTTTTGCTGGATATTCTGGTGGACCCCTTCCCCTCGTCGCGTGTGGACGAGTTCGATGTCACGTTCATGGCGGCGGGCGAGGATTACGACGCCAACATCGTGGCCCGGCCGATGATCCAGGGTGAGGCGATCGTCATCGCAGCCCCGCATTACCTGCACCGCATGGGGCTGCCCACCGAGCCAGCCCACCTGCAGAACCACGAGTACCTGCGCGACTCGGGGCAGGTGAGCCGCACCACGAACGGTGCGGCACGCAAGCTGCGCCTGCAGCCGGCGCAGGGCAGCGGTCCGGCCCAGGAGGTGGAGATGGAAGTGGTACTGCATTGCGTGAGCACGGACGTGCTGCTGCGCGCCGCCGTGGATGGCATGGGCGTGGCGGTGATGTCCCGCTTGCTGGCCGCACCCTTTCTGGCCTCCGGCGCGCTCGTGCATGTGCTGCCGGACTGGATCTTTTCGCGCTATACCGTGTATGCCGCGCTGCCATCGCGGCGCATGATGCCGGCCCGCACCAAGGTGTTCGTGGATTTCGTCAGCGAGTATTCGCAGCGCCTGATGGTGGGGCGCCAGGGCGCGTGAGCCAGGGGTGCGCGCTGCGGCATCGGACGCACGGCGGCGTGCGGGGCCTCATTCCGTGGGCAGCCATCCGGGGGAGCGCGGGCCGTGCGGGGCAGGGTCCTGGGAAGGGCATGCGGTGGTGTGCCGCACCGGCGGGCCGTTGGGCCGCGGCAGGCATCCCGCTCGGTTGATCCACACGCTTTTTCCGCACCCGCACTTCAAAGCACGCACGCGCAGCCTGCGGCAGGGCTGGCTCAGGGTACGTGCGCCAGAAGGTCTGCTGCAGCGGTCGCGCCGGCAGCGCCGAAGCTGTTCTGGCGCCAGGCTTCGAACACGGTGACGGCCACTGCATTCGAAAGGTTCAGGCTGCGCTGGCCGCTCACCATGGGCAAGCGAAGGCGCTGCGCTGGCGGAAAGGTCTCACGCAGCTCGGGCGGCAGGCCCCGCGTTTCGGCGCCGAATACCAGCCAGTCACCCGGCAGGAAACAGGTTTCGAAGGCGGTCTGGGTGCCGTGCGTGGTCAAGGCAAACATGCGCGCCGGGTCGGGCTGCGCCTGGCGCAAGAAGGCAGTCCATCCCGGATGCCGTAGAACCTGCGCGTATTCGTGGTAGTCCAGCCCTGCGCGCCGCATGAGACGGTCCTCCATCGAGAAGCCCAGCGGTTCGATCAGGTGCAGCGTGCAGCCCGTATTGGCGGCAAGGCGGATCACATTGCCGGTGTTGGGTGGGATTTCGGGCTCAACCAGAACGATATGGAACATATTCTTATTGTCGTGTGGACGTGCGCGGGTGGCGCGCACACGTCGTAAACAAAGGTTTCAGGTGCGGTCAGTCCGCGCCACCACCAGCGCCGTGATGTGCGCAGCGCCTGCTTCGCGCAGCACGCGGGCGGCAGCATCCAGCGTGGCGCCCGTGGTCATCACGTCATCGATCAGCACCAGCCGCAGCCCGCGCAAGCCGGCTGCACGGGCGGGTTCGACGGCGAAGGCAACGCGCAGATTGCGCAGGCGCTGGCTGCGCGGCAGGCCGCTTTGGGCTTCGGTGGCGCGCAGGCGCAGTAGCACGCCGTTGTCCACCTTGCCGTGCGCCAGGTGCCTGGCCAGCAGGGCGGCCTGGTTGAAACCGCGTTCGCGCATGCGCTGCCGCGAGAGGGGAATGGGTAACACAAGCTGGGCGGCCTCGAGCGCCGGCTCCACCCACGGGGTGCTGCGCAGCAGCATGGCCAGCGTGGCCGCCCAACCCGGATCGCCGTTGAATTTGTATTGCGCGATAGCGCCGGCCCAGGGGTATCCATAGTCGACTGCGGCCAGGCAGGTGTCGACCGCCGGCGGCTCGCGCAGGCACGTTCCGCAGGTGACCGCGCCGCCATGCACCGGCATGGCACAACGGATGCAGCGTGGCCTGGGTTGGGCAAACCGGGCAGCGCAGCTATCGCACACGCGGCCTGCGGGCCAGGCGTGGCATACGGCGCAGCGGCTGGGCACTCGACCCGCCAGCGCTGCGAGGTGCCGTGATGCCCCTGTCAGCAGCTTGTGAAACATCCAGTCAATATACTCGTCTGCCCATTTCTGAAGCCCATGTCCAACGAGCATCCGCCCACCATCGACCCCATTGCCGCCGCGCGCTGGCACGCCGCCGCCCCTGCCCATTCGCCATGGCTGCATGAGGAGGTGGCGCGGCGCATGGACGACCGGCTGCAGTGGATCCGCCAGGCGCCTGGTGCCTGGTGCCATTGGGACGCCGTGCGCGGAGGGTTGCGCGGCCATGCGCTGGTGGGGGCCCGCTATCCGCAGGCACTGTGCCAGGTCGTTGAGACCTCCGCACACTGCTTGCCAGTGGCGATTCAGGCGCTTGGCCGTCCGTGGTGGAGCCCCGCGCGGTGGACCGCGGCGCGCCCGCGGTTCGGGCTGCCGCCCGAGGGTTCGGTGCAGATGCTCTGGGCCAACATGGCCCTGCACATGGCGAGCGACCCGCAGGGCTTGCTGGCACAGTGGCACCGTGCGCTGGCGGTGGACGGCTATCTGATGTTTTCCTGCCTCGGGCCCGACACCGCGAAAGAGCTGCATGCGGTCTATGCCGAACTCGGCTGGCCCCCGGCCGGGCATGCCTTTACCGACATGCACGATTGGGGCGACATGCTGGTGCAGGCCGGTTTTGCCGAGCCGGTCATGGACATGGAGCGCATCCGCCTGACCTTTGCCACGCCCCAGCGGCTGCTTGATGAGCTCGCCGAGCTGGGATGCAACCTGCACCCCCAGCGCTTTCCTGCGTTGCGCGGACGCAACTGGCGCCAACGCCTTCACGAAGTTTTACAGGACAAGCTGGCCGATCCGGCCCACGATGGCCAATTGGGGCTGACGTTCGAAATCATCTACGGCCATGCCTTCAAACCCAAGCCCAGGGTGCGGGTCAGCGCCAGCAGCGCGGTATCCCTTGAGGACATGAGGTCCATGTTGCGCGAAAGCGGTACTAGGGTTAACTCGTAACGTCTTGTCAATGACATAGAACAAGGCACGCTACAATTCTCGATTGTTGAGAGTTGCAGCACCTTCCGTGCACCGTTTTGGTGCGACGGCCGCAGATTGGGTTTGCGTTGACGAGTCTGATTTTTCGTTTTGCCGCAGTGTCGGGCCAGGCTGTCGAGTGGCGGTTGGTCCGTGGCTGTGCGGTAGCACCCCCCAGTGCCGCGTGGCGATGGGCATGGGCCCTGCCTGTGGCGCTGGCACTTGCGCTGGCATCGATCTTTAAGGCAGCTGATGCGCGCTGGGCTCTTTCGGCCGGTGGATGTGCTGCCGTCCTGTGGGTGTTGGCGCTGGTCCGCTATGGGCGCCATGCCGCGGACGGCGAAAGGATTTCACTGCAAGGCAGGCGCCTGGTGGTGGAAAAGGAGACCGCGGGGAGGCTGGAACGCGCCGAGTTCGACCGGTCCTGGGTTCATGTCGAACCCAAGGCGGGAGACCGCTCGCTGATCACGCTGTCTGCGCACGGGCGTTCGGTCGAGGTGGGGCGGTACGTGCGTCCCGAGCTTCGCCCGGCGCTGGCATCTGAGATCCGCAGGGCCTTGCGTGCTGCCTGACCCCATGCAGGCACGCCAAGCGTCTGGTTATTTGAGGCTTAGAAGTAAGTGAGAACTATGAAGAGCATTTCCAACAAACTGGCTTCTCTGCTGCTGACTGCCGGTGCCTGGGCGGGCACCGCAGCCCATGCCGTTCAGGACCTGCCCGGCGGCCCGGCGGTCAACCAACTGAATCTCGCGCCCCCGGTCACCAAGATTGCGCAAGAGCAGCATTTCCTGCATTGGATGATGCTGATCATCTGCACCGTGATCTTCATCGGCGTGTTCGCTGTGATGTTCTATTCGATCTGGAAGCACCGCAAATCGCGGGGCGCCAAGTCGGCCAATTTCCACGAATCGGTCACGGTGGAAGTGGTTTGGACCGTGATTCCGTTCATCATCGTGATTCTGATGGCCTTGCCCGCGACGAAGGTGCTGGTGGCGCAGAAGGACACCACCAATGCAGACCTGACCATCAAGGCCACGGGCTACCAGTGGAAGTGGGGCTACGACTACATCACGGGTGAAGGCGAAGGTCTGGCCTTCATTTCCACGCTGGACAGCAGCCACCGCGCCATGTCCGACAGCGGCAACGTGAGCCAGGCGCCCTCCAACTACCTGCTCAAGGTGGACAACCCGCTGGTGGTGCCTGTCAACAAGAAGATCCGTGTCATCACCACCGCCAACGACGTGATCCACGCCTTCATGGTGCCCGCCTTCGGCATCAAGCAGGATGCGATCCCCGGTTTCGTGCGCGACACATGGTTCCGCGCCGAGAAGGTGGGGGATTACTACGGCCAGTGCGCCGAGCTGTGTGGCAAGGAGCACGCCTACATGCCCATCCATGTCAAGGTCTTGTCCGCAGGCGACTACAGCGAGTGGGTGGCCGAGCAGAAGAAAAAGGCTGCTTCCAAGCTCGATGATCCCGCCAAGGTGTGGGCGCTGGACGACATTCTCAAGCGCGGCGAGAAGGTGTATGCCTCCAACTGCGCTGCCTGCCACCAGGCCAACGGCAAGGGCGCTGGCCCCATCAAGCCGCTCGACGGCGCTGCCGTGGTGCTCGACGCAGACCATGCCAAGCAGATCCAGGTGCTGCTCAAAGGCCAGAACAACGGGGCCATGCCATCGTGGGCACAGCTCAGCGATACCGACATCGCTGCAGTAGTCACCTACACCAAGAACAACTGGTCGAACAAGACCGGCCAACTGGTCCAGCCGGCGGAAGTTGTGGCCCAGCGCGGCAAGTAATCACTGCCCCACAGTATTGAGGAATCCAACATGAGCGCAGTTCTCGACAATCACGGGCACGCTGGCGGCCACGCACACGACGGTCACGACCACCACCATGGCCCCACCGGCTGGCGCCGCTGGGTGTTTGCCACCAACCACAAGGACATCGGTACGCTGTACCTGCTGTTCTCGTTCACCATGCTCATGATCGGCGGTGTCCTGGCACTGATGATTCGCGCCGAGCTGTTCCAGCCGGGCTTGCAGTTGGTGAACCCCGAGCTGTTCAACCAGCTCACCACCATGCACGGCCTGATCATGGTGTTTGGCGCGATCATGCCGGCCTTCGTGGGTTTCGCGAACTGGATGATTCCGCTGCAGATCGGCGCATCCGACATGGCTTTCGCGCGCATGAACAACTTCAGCTTCTGGCTGATGATCCCTGCCGCGCTGATGCTGGTCAGCTCGTTCTTCATGCCCGGCGGCGCACCCGCTGCCGGCTGGACGCTGTATGCGCCATTGACATTGCAGATGGGCCCGTCGATGGACGCCGGCATTTTTGCCATGCACATCCTGGGTGCCAGCTCCATCATGGGCTCGATCAACATCATCGTGACCATCCTGAACATGCGCGCGCCCGGCATGACGCTGATGAAGATGCCCATGTTCGCCTGGACCTGGCTCATCACCGCTTACCTGCTGATCGCCGTGATGCCTGTGCTGGCCGGTGCCATCACCATGACGCTGACGGACCGCCACTTCGGCACCAGCTTCTTCAACCCTGCCGGTGGTGGTGACCCGGTGATGTACCAGCACATCTTCTGGTTCTTCGGTCACCCCGAGGTGTACATCATGATCTTGCCGGCCTTCGGCATCATCAGCCAGATCGTGCCGGCATTCGCCCGCAAGAAGCTGTTTGGTTACGCCTCCATGGTGTACGCCACGTCGTCCATCGCCATCCTGTCGTTCATCGTGTGGGCGCACCACATGTTCACGACCGGCATGCCGGTGACCGGCCAGCTGTTCTTCATGTACGCCACGATGCTGATTTCCGTGCCCACCGCCGTGAAGATCTTCAACTGGGTGGCCACCATGTGGCGCGGCTCGATGACGTTCGAAACGCCCATGCTGTTTGCCGTCGGCTTCATCTTTGTGTTCACGATGGGCGGCTTCACCGGCCTGATTTTGGCCATGGCCCCGATCGACATCCAGCTGCAGGACACCTACTACGTGGTGGCGCACTTCCACTATGTGCTGGTGGCAGGTTCGCTGTTCTCCATGTTCGCCGGCGTGTACTACTGGCTGCCCAAGTGGACGGGGCGGATGTATTCCGAGACCCGCGGTCAGATCCACTTCTGGACTTCGCTGATCTTCTTCAACATCACCTTCTTCCCGATGCACTTCCTGGGTCTGGCTGGCATGCCACGCCGCTATGCCGACTATCCCATGCAGTTTGCAGACTTCAATGCCGTTGCGTCGGTCGGCGCACTGGGCTTTGGCCTGGCGCAGGTGTATTTCTTCGTGGCCGTGGTGCTTCCCGCCATGCGGGGCCGCGGCGCACCGGCACCGCAGAAGCCATGGGATGGTGCCGAAGGCCTGGAGTGGGAAGTTCCGTCCCCTGCACCCTTCCACACGTTCGAAACCCCGCCCAAGCTGGACGCCACTGCGACCCGCGTGATCGGTTGAAGGCCCAGCCATGACACCCGAACAGAAAAAGAGCAACCTGCGTCTGGCGCTGATTCTGGCCTCCGTCGCCATTGTTTTCTTCGTCGGGTTCATGGTCAAAGTCGTTCTGCTGTCCCGTTGAGCACTGCGCCATGAGCATTCACCGCGAAAACGCCAAGATGGTGGGCAAGCTGGCCGTGATTGCGGCCGGCATGTTTGTCTTCGGCTACGCGTTGATCCCGATCTACAAGCACATCTGTGAGCTGACGGGCATCAACATCCTGTCACTGTCCGAGCGGCAGGTGCCCGGCAATGGTGTCGCGGGCAAGGATGTGAAGGTGCCTGCCAACACGCAGGTGGACAAGAGCCGCACGATCACCGTGGAGTTCGATGCCAATGCGCGCGGTCCCTGGGATTTCAAGCCGGCGCAGCGTTCGGTGAAGGTGCACCCGGGTGAACTCACCACGGTGATGTACGAATTCCAGAACGTCCAGAATCGCCGCATGGCCGCCCAGGCGATTCCCAGCTACGCGCCGCGGCAGGCCGCGGCCCACTTCAACAAGCTGGAATGCTTCTGCTTCAACCAGTACACGCTGGAGCCAGGCGAGAAGAAGCAGTGGCCGGTGGCTTTCGTGATCGACCCGCGACTGTCGAAGGACGTGACGACCATCACCCTGTCCTATACCTTCTTCGAAGTTGGCGGCAAGACCCCGCCAGCCCCCGAGTCCACAGCGGTTACCGTGGTGCACCCGGTATTGGAGGGCTCATGAGCCGCACCGATCCCTCCGGCTCCGCCGTACAACGCAAAGGCTCGCTGCTGCGCACGGTGCGTGCGGTCGCCTGGTCCCTGATCGGCCTGCGCAAGGGCAGTGAATACCAGCAGGACGTGGAGAGGATCAACCCCCTGCACATCATTGCGGTGGGACTGGTGGCCATCTTCCTATTGGTGATGGCGCTGATTGCAGTGGTGAATTGGGTGGTCTGAACTGTGCCGGCCTCCCCATCCAACAACAAAGATTTCGAGATTCAGGAGCTGAAATGAGTGCATCAACCCCCGCCGGAACCCCGTACTACTATGTGCCCGCCGAGTCGCGCCATCCCGTGATGGCGGCTGCGGGCCTGTTCTTCGTGATTCTGGGTGCTGCCCAGTGGATCAATGGCCATGACTGGGGCAAGTACTCGCTCGCCCTGGGCATGGTGTGGTGGCTGTTCGTGTTGTACCAGTGGTTCCGCGACGCGGCGCGCGAAAGCGAGGGCGGCCTCTACGGCCACAAGATCGATCTGTCCTACCGCTGGAGCATGAGCTGGTTCATCTTCTCGGAAGTGATGTTCTTCGGCGCGTTCTTCACGGCCCTGTGGTGGGCGCGCGCGCATTCGGTTCCGGCCCTGGGCAGTCTCGACAATGCCTTGCTCTGGCCCGACTTCAAGGCGGTGTGGCCCAGTATCGCGAGCGGGGCGACCGCCTCGCCCGCCGGTATCGTCGAACCCTTCCAGACCGTGGGCCCGTTCTGGCTGCCCACCATCAATACCGCGTTGCTGCTGACCTCCGGCGTGACGCTGACCATCGCCCACCACGCCCTGCGCGAAAACCACCGGGGCCGGACGATCGGTTTCATGTGGGCCACGGTGCTGCTGGGTTTCGTGTTCCTGTGTGTGCAGGGGTATGAATATTTCCACCTCTACACCGAACTGAACCTCAAGCTCAGCTCGGGCGTGTTTGGCTCGACGTTCTTCATGCTCACGGGGTTTCACGGTTTTCACGTGTTCCTGGGCATGCTGATGTTGCTGGTCATCACGCTGCGGTTGCAGAAAGGGCACTTCACCGCCGAGAAGCACTTCGGCTTCGAAGGGGCCGCTTGGTACTGGCACTTCGTGGACGTGGTGTGGTTGGGCCTGTACATCTTGGTGTATTGGATGTAAGACGGCCCTGCACAACAAAAAAGCGCCGCGAGGCGCTTTTTTGTTGCATCGAAGCGCGGCTATCTCAACGCGTCGCGGGCAGCCCGGTAGGCTGGATGTACCCCAGTTGCCATGCCACCAGGATGGCGATGAACAGAACGATCGAAAGACCTACCCGCAGCGCCAGTGCCTTGGCCATGTGGCTGCCTTTGGCCTTGTCGTCGCGTCCGTTGCGCATCATGAAGAAAAGCGCAGAACCCAGACTGGCGAGAATGGCAAGAAACGCCATAGCAACGAGATATTTCATGGAGCGCATTATCCCGTGACACCTGTCCAAAACGCCTGGGGCCTGCGCTTCTGGTTGATCACCCTTGCGGCCGTTGCGGGAATGTTCGTCACCGCGTCGCTCGGGCGGTGGCAGTTGTCGCGCGCGGCCCAGAAGGAGGCTTTGCAGGCGCTTCTGGACCAGCGCGCGGCGATGCCGGCCTTGCATCAGCGCCAGTTGCCCGGAGGCGCCGATTCGGGCATGGGGGCTCTGTCCGATGTGGTCCATCGCGCGGTGAAACTCGAAGGGCACTGGTTGCCCGAGCACACGGTGTACCTCGACAACCGCCAAATGCAGGGGCGGCCAGGCTTTTTCGTGCTGACGCCGTTGCAGTTGGAGGGTGGGGGGGGCGTGGTGCTGGTGCAGCGTGGTTGGGCTCCGCGCAATTTTCAGGACCGGCTGCAGCTTCCGCCGGTGGAGACCCCGCCGGGGCTGGTGCATCTGGTCGGCCGCATCGCACCGCCGCCATCGCGGCTGTACGAATTGGGGGGAGGCGATAGCGCTCCGGGGTCTTCGCGCATCCGGCAGAATCTGGACCTTGCCGCCTTTCGCACCGAAACAGGCCTTGCCTTGATGGACCTGTCGGTGCTGCAGGCCGGCCCCCGCAGCGAGGGCCTGCAGCGCGACTGGCCGGTGGTCAACGCCGGTGTCGACAAACACTACGGTTACGCATTTCAATGGTTCGGGCTCAGCAGCCTGATTGCACTTCTCTATGCCTGGTTCCAAATCGTCCGACGCTTCCTTCGCCCACGCCAGAGGCCTCGTGCCTGAGGCCGGGGGGGACCATCCCCTGGGGCTCACGGTGCACAACCTACCCGAGCCGGAGCGCGCCGTGGCCCATGCCCAAGGCACGCGCCATGGGCGCCTCAAGATGCTGGCCGTGCTGCTGGTCTGTGCAGCGCCCGTGATGGCCTCTTACTTCACGTACTACGTGGTACGGCCCGAGGGCCGCCGCAACTATGGCGAACTCGTACAGCCCCAGCGCCCTTTGCCCGATTTATCCACGGTCACGCCCGAGGGCGCGCAGGGGCGGCTGGCGGCTCTCAAAGGCCAGTGGCTGCTGGTGAGTGTGGCGGGCGGCGCATGCGACGCCACGTGCCAGAAGCACCTGTACCTGCAGCGCCAGTTGCGCGAGAGCGTCGGCAAGGAAAAAGACCGTGTGGATTGGGTCTGGCTGGTCAGCGACGCAGCCCCCTTGCCCGCAGAAATCGCACCGGCCCTGCGACAGGCCACGGTGCTGCGGGTGGATGGCGCGGCGATTGCACGCTGGCTGGAGCCTGCGCCAGGCCACGCCCTGACCGACCACCTCTATCTGGTGGACCCCATGGGCAACTGGATGATGCGCTTCCCCGCGGGCATGGATGCCGCAGGGGCCGCCAAGGCCAAGCGAGACCTGGAGCGCGTGTTGCGTGCCTCGTCGTCCTGGGATGAGGCCGGCCGGCCGGGGCAACCCTGATGGACGCCCAGCCGCTCTACGACCTGGCGCCACTCGCGCAACTCATGCTGCTGGGCAGCCTGATCGCGCTTGGGCCGCTGGCCTGGGTGGGCTGGCGCAACCGGGGGGCCGCGCGCGGGCGCCGCCTTCAGGCCCTGACCGTTCTCACCCTGTTCCTCACCTTTGACTTGGTGCTGTTTGGTGCATTCACGCGGCTGACCGATTCCGGTCTGGGCTGTCCCGACTGGCCCGGTTGCTACGGCAATGCCAGCCCTGTGGGCGCACGGGCCGAGATTGCCGCCGCGCAACAGGCGATGCCGACGGGGCCGGTGACGCATGGCAAGGCCTGGGTGGAGATGATCCACCGCTATCTCGCCACTGGCGTGGGTGTGCTCATCATCGTGCTGTCCGTATCGGCCTGGGTGCAGCTGCGGCAGGCCCGCGGGGGGCGGGGTGCGCCGCCGCCGCAAAGCCCCTGGTGGCCCACGCTGACCTTGGCCTGGGTCTGCTTGCAGGGCGCGTTTGGCGCACTCACCGTGACCATGAAGCTGTTTCCGGCCATCGTCACGCTGCACCTGATGGGCGGCCTCGTGCTGCTGGCTCTGTTGTGCGTGCAGGCGGTGCGCCACACGCAGGCGGCCGAGGGCGTGTCGCCCACCGTGCTGGCGCCACCGCTACGGTGGGCCGTGATCGGTACGGGTGTCCTGGTGGCTGCGCAAGTGGCACTGGGGGGCTGGGTCAGCACCAACTACGCCGTGCTGGCCTGCACCGCCTTTCCCACCTGCCAGGGCAGCTGGTGGCCAGCGATGGATTTTGCACAGGGCTTTCAGATCTGGCGGCCGCTCGGTTTCTTGCAGGACGGTAGCCACATCAGCTTTGCAGGCCTCACGGCGATCCACTATGCGCACCGCCTGATGGCCTATGCCGTGCTGCTGGTTCTGGCGGGGCTGGCATGGCGGCTGCGCGCCAACGGTGCGCTGCGCTTGCAGGCGCGTTGGCTGGCTGGCCTTGCGCTGCTGCAATTGGCCACCGGACTGAGCAATGTGGTGCTGGGCTGGCCGCTGCTGGCGGCGGTTTTGCACACCGGCGGTGCGGCGGCCCTGGTGGTGGTGTTGGCCTGGACGGTATCGTCGAGCCGGGCGGTGTCTGCGCCCCTTGAGTCTTTCGCACCCTCCCGTGCATCGAGAGTTTCCGCATGAGTGTCGTTTCCACCCTTCCCACGCCCTCGCGTTTTTCGCAGTTCTACGCGCTCACCAAGCCCCGTGTGGTGCAGCTCATTGTCTTTTGTGCGTTGATCGGCATGGTACTGGCGGTGCCCGGCCTGCCCACGCTGCAGCAGGTGGGCCAGATGGCGCTGGCCAGCGCGGGCGTGTGGCTGGTGGCCGGTGCTGCGGCAGCCTTCAATTGCATCGTCGAGCAGGGGATCGATGCCAAGATGAAGCGCACCTCCTGGCGGCCCACTGCCAAGGGCGAGCTGTCCAACACGCAGACACTGCTGTTTTCGGCCCTGCTGTGTGCCGTGGGTTCGGGCGTGCTGTATTTCTGGGTCAACCCGCTCACCATGTGGCTCACGTTCGCTACCTTCGTGGGTTATGCCGTTGTCTACACGGTCATCCTCAAGCCGCTGACTCCGCAGAACATTGTGATTGGTGGCGCCTCGGGCGCCATGCCGCCCGTGCTGGGCTGGGCCTCGATGACAGGCGAGGTCGGGCCCGAGGCACTGATCCTGTTTCTCATCATCTTTCTCTGGACGCCGCCCCATTTCTGGGCGCTGGCGCTGTACCGTGTCGAGGACTACCGCAAGTCGGGCCTGCCCATGCTGCCCGTGACGCACGGCAACGAGTTCACCCGCCTGCAGGTGTTCCTGTACACCCTGATCCTGTTCGCGGGATGCCTGATGCCCTTCATCTACGGCATGAGCTCGTGGATCTACTTGGTGGCCGCGGTGGCGCTGAGCGCAGGTTTTTGCGGATACGGTTTTGCCCTGTGGCGCAACTATTCCGACACACTGGCGCGCAAGACCTTCCGTTTTTCCCTTATCCATCTCAGCGCGCTGTTTGCCGCGCTGCTGGTGGACCATTACGTCCTGTGAAAGCCATGCACAAAAGAAATGCTCTTCAATTGATAGCTGTTGGCGCCCTCTCCATGAGCGCTAGCGCCTTGCTCAGCGCCTGCTCCGAAAAGAAGACAGAGTTCCGCGGGGTGGACATCACGGGGGCCGACTACGCGCGCGACGTGCCGCTGACCGACCACAACGGCCAAAAACGCAGCCTCAAGGATTTCCGTGGCAAGGTGGTTGTGGTGTTCTTCGGCTACACCCAGTGCCCCGATGTCTGCCCCACCTCCATGCAAGAACTCGCCGAGGTCAAGCAGATGCTGGGCCAGGATGGCGACCGTCTTCAGGGCATCTTCGTCACCGTCGACCCCGAGCGCGATACTCCATCGGTGCTCAAGGCCTACATGGCCAACTTCGACCCCAGCTTCCTGGCACTTTCCGGGACGCCTGAAGAGATCGCCGCGGTGGCCAAGGATTTCAAGATCTACTTCAAGAAGGTGGATGGCAAAACCCCCACCAGCTACACCATGGACCACTCAGCGGGCAGCTATGTCTACGATACGGCGGGCCGCCTGCGTGTGTACAACCGCTATGGCAGTGGCGCGCAAGCCCTGGCCGCCGATGTGCGTGCGCTGCTGCAGGAAGCGGGCTGACCGTCCTCTGCCACTGTGCGTGCCGGATCGCCGGCAGGCGCGCATCTTTGACCGCGCGCCCGCGCTGTCTGGCGGCATAGCGACGCGTGTCGGGGGCGGACCACCTTGAAGTTCAGCCGCCCTGTGCAAACCGCTGGGCGGCGTGCTGCCTGCCTGCCGGGGCTTACTCGGCCTTGATGCCGCGTGCGTTGATCACGGCGCCCAGCTCCCGCGCGTCGGTGCGCACGCGGTTGGCCAATCCTTCGGCCGTGGTGCCGGTCACCTGCCAGCCCTGCTGAAACAGCTTGGCGCGCACGTCAGGGCTGCGTGCAATTTCGCTGAACAGCACCGACAACCGTTTCACCACCGACGGGGGCAACGACTGCGGTGCCGCCACGGCGTTCCAGATCTCGAGATTGAAGTCCTTCACGCCTGCTTCGGCCAGGCTGGGGTATTCGGGCACCAGCGTGCTGCGCCCGCTGGAGGTGACGCCAATCACCCGCAGCTTGCCCGCGCGGGCCTGTGCCGCTGCCATCGCCGGCGGCAGCAAGGCCAGCTGGATCTGCCCGCCGATGATGGCGTTGATGACCTGCGGGTTGCCTGGGTAGGGCACATGCACGGGGTTGATGCCGGCCTTGCTCTTGAGCAGCTCCATGCCGATGTGCGCCACCGTCCCCACGCCGGGGGTGCCGTAGCTCCAGCGGTCACCGCTGGCACGTGCTGCGGCGAAGTACTCCTGCGCCGTGGCGCCCGGGGCGGTGGATGGCACGGCCAGCGCCAGCGGCGCCGTGGCAATCAGGCTCACGGGGGCCAGGTCCTTGAGGGGGTCGTAGGGCAGCCTGGGATTGATGAGCTTGGCAATCGTCATGTTGCCGTTGATCATGATTCCCAGGGTGTGGTCGTCGGTGGCCCGTGCAACCGCATCCGCTGCGATGTTTCCGCCCGCGCCCACCTTGTTTTCCACGATGACGGGCTGGCCCAGGGCCCTGGCCAGCGGTTCTGCCAAGGTGCGTGCCACGAGGTCGGGCGATGACCCGCCTGGAAAGCCCACCACCAGCTTCACGGGCTTGCTGGGCCAGCCGGGTGTCGTCAGCGCCAGGCTGGCCGCCGTGGGTTGTGCAAGGACGGTGCTGCAGGCCGCAGCCAGGGCAAGCGCCAGGGCGGCGCGGCGCAGGGGGGACGGGGTCATGAAGATCTCCTGGGGGGACATACTGCGGCGGCCGCCGTGGCTACCGGCCCAAAAAAAAGCGCGCAACCCTGGGGCTGCGCGCTGAATTATCTCTGCTGCCCGCACGTGCGGGCCGGAACTGCTCAAGCGTATTCGACCAGAGCCGTCTTCATCTTCTTCATGGCCGCGACTTCGATCTGGCGGATGCGCTCGGCGCTCACGCCGTACACGGCAGCCAGTTCGTGCAGCGTCATGCCGCCGGTGCCGTCGTCGTTGACCTTGAGCCAGCGCTCTTCCACGATGCGGCGGCTGCGGTCGTCCAGGCGGGCAAGGGCCATGGCGATGCCATCGGTGGCAAGCGCATCGCGCTGGCGCGACTCGATCATGGCCGTGGGTTCGTGCGAGGCGTCGGCCAGGTAGCCGATGGGGCCGAAGGCCTGCTCGCCGTCGTCCGACGGTGCGGGGTCGAGCAGCACGTCGCCACCCGCCATGCGCGTTTCCATCTCGATGACTTCCTCGCGCTTGACGTTGAGCTGCGTGGCCACGGCGTCGATCTCCTGCTCGGAGAGCGTGTCACGGTGCGTGGCCGCATCCACGGCAGCGTCGGCCTTGAAACCCTGCTTCATGGACCGCAGATTGAAGAACAGCTTGCGCTGTGCCTTGGTGGTCGCCACCTTCACCATGCGCCAGTTCTTGAGGATGTACTCGTGGATTTCGGCCTTGATCCAGTGCATGGCATAGCTCACCAGGCGCACGCCCTGGTCGGGGTCGAAGCGCTTGACGGCCTTCATCAGGCCCACGTTGCCTTCCTGGATGAGGTCGCCGTGGGGCAGGCCATACCCAAGGTACTGCCGGGCAATCGACACGACGAGGCGCAGGTGCGACATCACCAGCCGGCCGGCGGCATCCACATCGTTGTGGTCGCGCAGCTTGCGGGCGTAGGTCTGCTCTTCTTCGTGGGTGAGCAGGGGCAGGCGGTTGACGGCCGAGATGTAGGCGTCAAGGTTGCCCAAGGGCGGCACCAGCGCCCAAGGGTTGGTGGGCGCCAGGGTGGTCGTTGCGGTTCCAGATGGCAAAGTCATTCCGGGAATCCTTTCCTCTAAGCCTTCATGTTAGCACTCTCTTGGAGGGAGTGCTAAGCCCGGAGTTCCCGTCCGGTTGTTGCAAAGTGCTGGTTTCTCCACTTCTGCATGAAATTGGCCGTTTGCGCTTGAATATCAGTCATTTCAAGCTATGGATAGATGAGCGGATAATCTTCGAAAAGTTCCCGGCTCAGCCGGCAGGAGAATGCAATGCCCGCAGGCGCGGATACCCCGAATCTTTGCGTGGTAACCACCACCGTCGGCAGTGCGCAAGACGCACGCCGCCTGGCGCAGGCCGCCGTGCATGCGCGCCTGGCCGCATGTGTGCAGGTCGAGACCATCACCTCGCATTTCCGCTGGGAGGGTGCTGTGCAGGAAGAGGCCGAGTGGCGGCTGACCTGCAAGACCGCGCCCCGCGCTGCCGAGGCACTGCTCGCCCTGCTGGACGAACAGCACCCCTACGCGCTGCCGGAGATGGTGGTGCAGCGGCTGCAGGCGAGCCCGGCCTATGGGCAATGGGTGGACGGCGAGGTGGCCCCGTGAGGTCCTCGCACCGGCTGGCCCGTTGACGGTGGGGAGCTGTTTTTCAGGGTGCTGCATTCCGCCAGCAACACCCGCCAAGTGACCGCTGGCGGGGTCGCAAGCCCGCCGCTGCACACGCGGAGCGGGGGCCAGGGTGCGGCCGCGCTCAGGCCAGCAGCGCCTGCGCAAACTCGCGCGCGTTGAACGTTTCGAGGTCTTCGAGCTTTTCGCCCACCCCGATGAAATACACAGGAATCGGGCGTTCCTGCGCAATGGCTGCCAGCACGCCACCTTTGGCGGTGCCGTCGAGCTTGGTCACGACCAACCCGGTGAGCTGCAGGGCATCGTCAAAGGCGCGCACCTGTGCCAGCGCGTTCTGGCCGGTGTTGCCATCGATCACCAGCAGCACCTCGTGGGGCGCCGTGGCGTCGGCCTTGGTGACCACGCGGCGAATTTTCTTCAGCTCTTCCATCAGGTGCAGCTGCGTGGGCAGGCGGCCCGCCGTGTCCACCAGCACCACGTCCTTGCCGCGTGCCTTGCCCGCCGTGACGGCGTCAAAGCTCACGGCGGCCGGGTCGCCGCCTTCCTGGCTCACGATCTCGACCGTGTTGCGGTCGGCCCAAACGCCCAACTGCTCTCGCGCCGCAGCGCGGAAGGTATCGGCCGCCGCCAGCAGCACGCTGGCCCCTTCGGTGGCGAGGTGCTTGGTGAGCTTGCCGATGGACGTGGTCTTGCCGGCACCGTTCACGCCCGCCACCATGATGACGGTGGGCGTGTGCTCGCCAATGACCAGTGCTTTCTCCAGCGGGCGCAACAGTTCGGCCAGCGCGTCGGCCAGCAGGCCCTTCACGGCGGCCGGGTCGGTGGTCTTGCTCTCCTTGACGCGGCGCTTGAGGTCTTCCAGCAGGTGCTGCGTGGCCTTGACGCCGGTGTCGGCCATCAGCAGGGCTTCTTCCAGTTCTTCGTAGAGCGTGTCGTCGATCTGAGTGCCCGTGAAAACGGTGGCAATGCTTGAACCCGTCTTGCGCAGCCCGGCCTTGAGGCGGTCCAGCCAGCCTTTGCGTTCCGCGGGCGCTGGTGCAGCGTCGGTGGGTGGCTGGGTGGTGGCGGCCGGTGGCTCCGGCAGGACCGGTGCGGCCACGGCGGCGGAGA
>NZ_ACQT01000039.1 GCF_000175235.1 Acidovorax delafieldii 2AN
ATTGGCCGAGGAGTTCGGACGGGCTGATTGGCGCGCTGGTCAGACCCAGGCGCATGGCTGGTGTCATGCCGTCGCGGCCAGCGAGGCAGTAGTTGTAGTAGACCCTGAAGACGGTCAGCAGCTTGCCGATGTTCTCCGGCTGGTAGGCACTGTAGCCGTACCAAGTCCGCCCAGCCCTGCTGGAGGTCGCGACTGGCCGCTCCAGCATGTTCAGGCGCCGGCGCACAGACATGAAGAATCGGTCGATGGCGTGCAGGCTGGCCTTCAGGTGCAACCGGGCCTTGTGGTCCTCGTCCAGGTCCCCGAAGTCGGTGAGGTAGCAGACTGCCTTCTCGGGTTCGGCCTGATTCGGAAACGGGTGCACCGCCCAGCGGTCCGACCACTTGCCAATCGTGGCCGCCGCGGCGAGCTCCCGCTTCATCATCAGCACCTTGACCTGGTGCTCATCGAGCTCCGGGTTCGCATCGCACTCGGCCGCGAACGTGTCTTTCGAGCGGCGGATGACCTTGCGCTTGGCGTCGACCGACAGCTCCTTGCCCAGTCGGACGAAGAACGCGCCGAGCCGGTAGTCGACGCCAGGAGCAGCGCCTGCCTTGGCCCGTCGCGCACACTTCACCGCAACCGCCGGAGGCACGCCGTAATTGGTGCAGCGCGGGTTCTTGCAGAAGTTGACTTGCAGCGGTCGCTTGGCACCGCTAAAGAACGCATATTCCGAGTCCTCCGGAATCCGTGCCTTCGGGGGTGCTGGAGGCGTGATTGGAGATACCAAGAAAACTGCCCCGTAAGTCGTTGAACTTACGGGGCAGTATGCCGAATCAGGCCCCACTTTTCAACAGGTTAAGCGAGGGGCTTGGTCTCGACGGCCTTTTTCTTTGGCCAGTCACTCCCGCCCATTCATTCTCATCACTGCGACGCTGGCTTGGATCGGTGTGTATTTCAAGGCAGAGGCCTGTAACCTATGGGCTCGGCTGGACGAAGCGAGGGCCCCATCCGTTGCGGTGGAGCTGTCTGAAGGGCTCTCGACCCTCGTCCGGCGTGGGGGCCGATTCCGGCGCGCGCCCTCACCCGTTGGCGTGGAGCCGTCTGGAGGTTGGCGCCGGAGCTAGTTGAGAGGAGTCACGTAGCAATGCCGATGGCTTTCACGCGCTGCGGTAAGGTGACCGCTTGCACCGTCGCTGGCCCCCGGCATCGGAGCCGGGGATGTCCTCGCCGGCGGATCTGTTGCGTGCTATCAATTAAATAGCTGTATGCACTTGTATTTCGAGCGCTCCCGGCCAAAACAGTCAAATTTCACCGCGGCCACAGCACCCACAGCCGCAGGTTCTGTTTGAGCCGCCCCGCAATGTCGCCCGCCTCGGGGCCCCAGCCGGTGAAGTAATCGGCACGCACGGCACCCAGGATGGCGCTGCCGGTGTCCTGCGCCAGCACCAGGCGGTTGAGCTGTACCTGGGGGCCGGTGGATGCCAGCCACACCGGCGTGCCGTACGGAATGCTCTGCCGGTCCACGGCAATCGAGCGCCCGGGGGTGAGCGGCACGCCTTGCGCGCCACGGGGGCCGAAGCCCGCGTCCATGCCCACCAAAGGCTCCTCCTTGAAGAAGACGTAGCGTGGGTTGGCCCACATCAGTTCGTTGGTGCGCTGGGGGTTGGCGGCCAGCCAGGCGCGGATGCCGGGCCAGGTGGCGTCGCGGGTGTAGCCCTGGTCGAGCAGCCAGCGGCCAATGCTCTGGTAGGGCTGGTCGTTGGTGCCCGCGTAGGCCACACGCACCATTGATATGGTGCCATCGGCCTCGGTGATGCGCAGACGGCCCGACCCCTGGATGTGCAGCACCATGGATTCGACCGGGTCGCGCAGCCAGGCGATGGCGCGGCCCTGCAGTGCGGCCTGTGCCTCGGGCAGGGTTTCGATCTGCTGGCGCGTGTACCAGGGCTTGCGCGCGCCGTAGCCCGCGGGAAGGCGGTAGATAGGGACCGTGAAGCCGGCGCCGGGCTGCCGGGCCGCGTCCATCATGGGCTCGTAGTAGGCGGTCAGCAGCCCGTCGGGGTTGCCGTCGCTGGCTTCCACGCGGTAGGGCTGCAGGCGCGAGACCATCCACGCGCGTTGCTCATCGCCGGTGGCAATGCTGAGCCGGCGCACTTCGCTGCACAACGCCGTAAAGGGCGCGACGGGCCGCTCGCAGCTTTTGATCCACGAGTTCCAGGCCTCGTGCAGGGCGTCGTCGGAAAAGCCGGGCAACTCCGCCCAGCGCACGGGCACCCAGCGGCTCTTGGGCTGGGCCATGGGCGGTGGCAGGGGGGCGGTATCGCCATCGATCGCCGCGGTGCCAGCAGCGGGCGGCGGCATGGCCCCGGGCCGTGTGGGGCTGGGCGCAGGGGTGGTCGAGCAGGCGGCCAGCGTTCCTACAATCAACGCCGTCATCACGAGGCGCAGGAGTGTCAATTTCATGGGGCTGATTTTGCTTGAAGCGTTGCTGGCGCTGGTGGTACTGGGGCTGATCGTCTGGTGGACCATGTTTGCCGGGCGCAAGCGCGGCGAACTGAAGGGGCCGCCACCCGACCAGGGGCGTGATCGGCACGATGCCTGAAGGCATGGATGCTGCCAGCGAGCACCAGCGGGGGGTGGATTGCGCATTCGTCCTACAGGGCAGGTGTCTCGGGGCGGATGCCGTGGAGTTCCAACGCGCGCACAATGTTGCACCACGATCGGGTTGATCGGCTTTCAACCCTTCCTCTCTTACAAGGAGCCTCGCCATGCGCAAATACCTCATTCCCGGCGTTGCCGCCGTTGTTCTCCTGGCCTCTGGATGTGCCGACATGAGCGACACCCAGCGCCGCACCGCCACCGGGGCGGGTGTGGGCGCGCTCGCAGGAGCCGTGCTGGGGTCTGCCACGGGCGGGCATGCCGGCACGGGCGCTGTGGTGGGCGCGGGCGTAGGGGCCCTGGGTACGTATATCTGGTCGCAGAACATGGAGCGCCAGAAGCGCGAAATGGAACAGGCCACGCGTGGCACGGGCATTGCTGTTTCGCAGACGCAGGACAACCAGCTCAAGCTCGATATTCCAAGCGACATCTCCTTCGCCGTCGGCCGGGCCGACATCCAGCCGAACTTCGCCCCGGTGCTTGACCGCTTCGCCGAAGGGCTGCGCGCCCATCCAGAGACGGATGTGCGCATCGTGGGCCACACCGACAACACCGGCAGCGACGCGGTGAACGATCCGCTTTCGGTCAACCGCGCCTCCAGCACGCGCAATTACCTCATGAACCGGGGGGTGGATGGCCGCCGCATCTCGGTTGAAGGCATGGGCGAGCGCCAACCGATTGCCACCAACGCAACCGCCGAAGGCCGCAGCCGCAACCGGCGGGTGGAGATTTTCGTGGGCGAGCGCTCACGCGGCTGACACCGCTGCAGCGGCCGTTGCTGCAGATGCGACGGCTTTTAAGGTAACTGCCAGCGCAGGGCCTTCAGGGGCCCTTGCGCAGCAAGTTGGCCAGTTCCACCGCTGATTTCACCTGCATCTTGTCAAACACGCGCGAACGGTGCACTTCCACCGTGCGCACGCTGATGTCGAGCTGATCGGCAATCAGTTTGTTGGGCAGGCCCGCCACTACCAGGTCCATCACGTCGCGCTCGCGTTCGGTGAGGTCGTGCAGGCGTTCCTCGAGGCTGCTTCGCTCGCGCAGTTGCTCCAGGTGGGCGGCTGACCGCGCCAGGGCTTTTTCGATGCGGTCAACCAAGGCATTATCCGAAAACGGTTTTTCGTAGAAGTCGAACGCACCGCGCTTGACTGCGTCGACTGCGGTAGGCACATCGGCGTGGCCGGTGAGAAAAATCACGGGCATGCCGGGCAGCTCGCCGCGTGCGAGCAGCAGGTCGAACAGGGCCAGGCCACTCATGCCTGGCATGCGCACATCCAGCAACAGGCAGCAGGGCTGCCGCTGCGCCGAGCGGGCTTGCAGCATCACCTCAAAAGCTTCCGCGCTGTCAAATGACTCGCTGAGCAGGCGGCGCGAGCGCAGCAGCCATGCAAGCGCTTCGCGCACGCCTGCATCGTCGTCCACGATGTACACAAGGGCGTTAGAGACGGGTTCCATCAGGTGAGGGCCGGTTGGCAGACGGGCAGGGTGAAAGTGAATACCGTACCACGCGGCGCGTGGGGCTCGAAGGCGAGAAAACCGCCGTGCTGTTCGACCACCGTGCGGCACATGCTCAGGCCCAGCCCCATGCCTTCGGCGCGGGTGGTGAAGAAGGGGGTGAACAACTGTTGCGCCACTTCGGGCGGAATGCCGCCACCGCCGTCCGTGACCGAAAATTCCAGCCACCCGCTGTAGGCGTTCGATGCGCCGCGGCGCACGCGGATGTCGAGGATGCGCGGATGGATGGCCGGGTCGTCCATGGCCTGCATGGCGTTGCGGGCCAGGTTCAGCAGCACCTGCTCGACCATGGTGCGGTCGCACAGCGTGCGCGGCAGCCCGGGTTCGACCGACGTCTGGACCCGCACGCCCAGCTTGCGGGCCTGCAGACTGATGAGCGGCAGGATGGCATCGAGCAGCTCCTGGGGCGGCACGGCTTCGCGGGTCTGGTCGCGGCGGCGCACGAAGTCGTGCACGCTCTTGATCACCCGGCCGGCGCGCTCGGCCTGGCGGGCAATGTGCTGCACGGCCATGCGCACGTCCTGCAGGTTGGCGGCGCCATCGGCCCCGGGGAGCGCGCTGGATTCCAGCAGGTTCAGCGAACCGGTGGCGTAGCTCGAGATGGCCGCCAGGGGCTGGTTCAGTTCGTGGCTCAGCAGCGACGCCATTTCGCCCACGGTGGCCAAACGCGCGGTGGCTTGCAGGCGCTCCTGCGAAGCCCGGGAGAGTTCTTCAATGCGGCGCTGCTCGCTGATGTCCAAGAACGCGCTCATCCAGCCGGTGTGCAGCCCTTGGGCATTGATCAGGGGGGCTTCGATGATCAGCACAGGAAAACGCGTGCCGTCCTTGCGCATGAACACCGATTCGAAACCATGGCGCGGCGGCAGGTCGCCGGCAAAGCGCGTGGCCTGCCGCTGGCGGTATTCCTCGGCGAGTTCGGGCGGCCAGTAAGGGGCGGCCGTGCTTTGCCCCAGCAGTTCCTGCGGGCTGAATCCCACCATGGCGCAGAACGCCGGATTGACGTAGGTGATGCGGCCTTGCAGGTCGCGTGCGCGCAGGCCCGTGACGAGGGA
Source organism: Acidovorax delafieldii 2AN (assembly GCF_000175235.1). Classification (GTDB taxonomy): domain Bacteria; phylum Pseudomonadota; class Gammaproteobacteria; order Burkholderiales; family Burkholderiaceae_C; genus Acidovorax; species Acidovorax delafieldii_B. The sequence goes on from NZ_ACQT01000039.1 coordinate 5,205, forward strand.
GTCTTCCATGGCCTTGCGAAAGGCCAGTGCGTCCGCCAGATCCCTTTCGGCGCGCAACCTGCGGCGGTTGTCCCGCACCAGCACCACCATCACGGTGACGAGCGCAATCGACATGGCGGTGACCAGCGCGGTCAGCACATTGGGAAACAGGCTGGGTGCGCCGTGCCAGCTGTCCATGCGCATCACCAGCGCGGTGCCCGGCAGATCGAGCAGGTGCTGCGCCGTGAACATGCGTGAGCCGCGCCGGGCCGCGCCCAGTACCGCCAGGCGGGTGCCATCGGCCTCGGTGAACGAGGCCTCCTGGCTGCGGGTGAGGTTGTGGCCCACCAGATCCACCAGCATCTCCTGCAGCGCGTAGGTGGCCACCACATAGCCGGCGGGCCGGCCCGTGCCGCTGAGCGGCAGGCAGAGTTCCATCATCTCCGAGCCCAGGCCGTCCCCGTGGGGCTGGAAGTAGCTGCTCGAATACGCCGGGCCGCCCAGCCTGCGGGCGTTGGTGCAGGCCAGCGCGGCATCGGAGTGCGAACTCTCGCGGCTGCCGGCGTCCCACGAAACCGGTCGATAAGGGCTCTGAGCATAGGTGCGCAGGCGCAAGTTGGCGTCGCGCCACTCGATGCGCACCAGCTCGCGGCGCTGGCGCAGCAGTTCGGCGGCGTTGATCTCCCAGGCCATGGGGGCCGGGTCGCCCGCTTGCAAGGCCTGCAGACTCTGCACATTGCGCGTGAGTGCACTGCGGACATCCGAAACGGCATCGGCGGTGTCCCGCTCGAGCCGCGACTGCACCTGGCTGGCTTCATAGCGCCCGGCCAGCCACACCAGCGTGACAAGCATGGACGCCACCAGCACCACGAGAAGCGTCCACAGGGACCACCGTCGCCAGGCGCTGCGCCAGCGCTGCCAGGGTGAGCGGGTGCGCGGCGGCGGGGTCACAGGACGCGATGCTCCAGTGCCGGCAGTTGCGCACGCACCTGGCGCACACGGCCTGCATCGAGCTCGGCCAGCACCACACCTGCGCCCTCGGGCAGCGATGCCGCCACGCGTCCCCATGGTTCGACAACCATGCTATGCCCCCAGGTGCGGCGGCCGTTTTCATGCAGTCCGCCCTGCGCGGCGGCCAACACGTAGGACAGGTTCTCCACGGCCCGCGCGCGCAGCAGCAGCTCCCAGTGGGCCTGACCGGTGGTGTGGGTGAAGGCGGCAGGCACCAGCAACAGGTCGGCGCCCGCGCGGGCATGCAGGCGATAGAGCTCAGGAAAGCGCAGGTCGTAGCAGACACTCAGGCCGATGCGCCAGGTATGCCCCGTGCGCGCCTGCAGGTCGAAGTGCATGGGCGCCGAGCCGGCCTCGATCACCCGGCCTTCATCGAAATGCTCACGTCCATTGTCGAAGCGAAAGAGGTGGATCTTGTCGTAGCGCGCCGCGCACTCGCCCGATGGGGCGTAGACCAGCGTGGTGTTGTGAACGCGTTGCGGGTGGGCTGTCTGCAAGGGCAAGGTGCCGCCCACCACCCACATCTGCAATTCGCGCGCCGCGCGGGCGAGAAACGCTTGCACCACTCCTTCGCCTGCGGCCTCGCGCAGTGCCAGCTTGTCGGTGTCGCGCATCCCCATGGCGCAGAAGTATTCGGGCAACACGGCCAGTTCGGCACCTGCGCGGGCGGCCTGTTCAAGCAGGCCCCGCGCCACCGCGAGGTTGGCCTCGCGCTGCGTGCCCGAAACCATCTGCAGGGCGGCGACTTTCATGGCGACTCTCCTGCGGGCGGGGCTGGCGTCTCGCGCCCTTCTGCCGCGCCCGCAGGGGCGGGCACGTTGTCCGGTTCGCGGCCGCGCCGCGGGATACGCACGATGTGCGGGTCTGTCCAGGTACCGTCCACCTTGAACTCCTGGGTGGCGGCCGCGATCAGGGGGCCGCGCAGAAACACCTGCGCCAGAAAGCTGCCCAGCCCGATGACCGGATTGATGGCAGTCGCCACCAGCGACGCAGTGAGGGCGTTGATCTCAGGGACGACCACCACGTGCAGGTCTTGTGTCTCGTGGTCGATATCGGCGCGCCCTTCCATGAGCACGGCCGCGTTCACACCCTTCATCTGCAGATTGTTGGTGATGGCCACGCCCTGCTCGATACGCACATCGCCCCGCACGAAGTCGAACGCGAAGCCCTCGCTGAACACGTCACGGAAGTCCAGCGTCAGCCGTCGAGGCAGCGATTGCAGGCTCAGCACGCCGAGCAGTTTGGCTATGCCAGGGTCAGCCTTGAGGAACTGGCCTGACTCGACATTCAGCTTGATCTGCCCGGTCATTGAGCGGTAGTCGGGGCTCATGGGGGCACCGATCCATGCCACCTGCCCTTCCATGCGCCCCTTGCCCCGGCGCACCACGTTGTCCATGCCAAAGCGTGCCAGCAGTTCGCCCGAATCGCGGATGTCGAGCTGGAAATTCATCACGGTGCGTCGGTGCTGGGCCCGGTCGCTGCCCGCCATCACCGCCCAGTTGCCGCTGCCCGTGAAGCTTGCCTCGGGCGCCAGGATGTTGAACTTGCTCAGCCGCCATTCGCGCTGGGCGGTGTCGCCGCCGCGGTTCTGGGCCTCGATCTCCACGCGCCCCAGCTTGCGGCCGCGCAACTCGAAGTCGTCCACCACGATGTCCAGCGCCGGCAGCGTGCCCGGCTGTTCTTCAAGCATCGTCTCGAACTGCGTGGCTGCGCTTTGCGGCAGCTTCAGGCGTGCGAGGCGGGCATACACACGCCCCGTCGCGTTGTCGCGGGGCCCGGCCTGCCGGTATTCGACATAACCGTCGAGCTCATCCGCATCCAGGTTGGCCCGCCAGGTGGAGCCTTCGCGCGAGCCCCCCATCAGTACGTTGTGCAGTGTGCGGCCTTGCGTGGTCAGCGCCTGCGCGCGCACCGCGAGGGTGGTTGGCAGGTAGTCCTGGGCCAGCGGGGTTGACGGGGCAGCACCGGCGGTGGGGCCGCCCGTGGCCACCGTTGCGCCGGTGTTCGTGGCCTGGCCCAGCACTTTTTCCCAGGCGTCCACGTCGATCTGTGTGGCGTTGATGTTCGCAGCCACTCCTTCAGCGGGCAGCGGCACGGTTTCTCCCCCTGCCAACCCGATACCGATAGCGCCGCGCAGCACGCGGGTCTGGGCGCCCTGCGTTTCGCGCAGGTAGCGGGCCGACCCCAGGGAGCCGAAATCGAGCGTGATCTGCTCGCGCAGCGGCGGCGGTGCCGCGCCCGCAGGAACGGCGGCCAGGGACTCGCGCGCAAGCTGGGTCTCGAAACGCACGGGCAGCGCGGCATCGGCCGTCTTGCCAAGCGGAGCCGGCAGCCCGAGTGCCAGGCCCTGCAAGCTGGTGGTCACCTGGATTTCGGGCGCGCCCCTGCGAAAGGCCAGCGCCAACGCATAGGTGGTGCTGCCTGTGGCGCTGCGCGCCAGTTGCGACAGCATGCCCAGCTGCCGCGCTTGCTGCAGCCCCTCAGCGGTGGCCGTGCCCTGTGCCCGCACCTGCACGGCGGCCTCGGTGGGGGCCGCGTTCGGTGGCAGTGCCCGCATGCCGCCTTCCAGGCGCAGGTCGCCGCCCAGCGCACGTGCCTGTATTCCGCTCACGGAAAACCCCGTGTCACTGAACTGCACGGTGCCACGCGCGCGCGCGAGGGGCGGGGTTTCTGGTGTGATGTGCACGTCGTTGCCCGCCAGCGCCACGCTGCCCTGCACTTTCGACTTCTGGATGTCGCTGATCGGCAGGCTCAGTCGCAGTTGCAGATCGGCATTGCCGGTGCCGCTGGCCTGGTCGAGGGCGTGGCCGGTCATGCGGGCCAGGGGCGACGTGCGCATGATGCTCAACAGTTCGGGCAGGGGGCCGCGAGCGTCGGCATGCACGGCCACCACGGTATGGCCCAGATCGGGAATCTGCGCATCGACTTTTGCCAGCCGCACGCCGGGTGTGCCCGCGAAGCTGCCGGTGGCGCCGCGCACCTGCATCGAAGAGCGTTCGAAAATCAGCTCACCCCCCAGTTGCGTGAGGGCCGGCCAGGGCAGCGCGTCGGCCGGTTGCAGCCGGGGAGGGACGTAGGCGTACACCACGTCCTTGACACGTGCGGCAATGCGGAACTCTCCCTGGCGTGGGTCGTTGAAGGGGATGTCGAGCAGATCGCCCTTTACGCGAAACTGGACGTTGCTTGCGCTGCCGGCCTGGATGGCATCGCGCACATAGTGGCGCGAGTCGGCGGGAATACTCAGGGGAAGGTAGCGGTGCACCCGCGTGCCATCGGCCCGGCTCAGCGTGCCCGAGAGATCCATCACGCCGGGGAAGCGGGAAAACCGGGGGGCCTGGCGGGCGTCGCTGGTGTGCCAGGTGGCGCGCAACTCGCCCTGCGCGTCGGCATTGGCAAATCGCACATTGCTGGCGTTGACGGAGATGCGCTCTCCGTCCACCTGCCAGCGCATCTCTGCGCTGAGTTGGTCGAGCGGCAGCACAGGGTCTTCGAAGACTCCCGGCAGGACCAGCGCGCCCGAGGCAATGGCTAGGCTCGCCTTGCCGCCGCTGTGCGTCATGTCGATGTCCACATTAGCACCCCGAAGCCCGGGCACGGAGTTGCCTGCCTCCCGGTCCCGTCCGGCCAATGCGAGGCCCTGCACCTTGCCGCGCACCTGGTATTGCTGCAATGCGTCGAGCGGGCCGCGCCACGTGGCGTACACGTCGTTCACGAGACCTTCGGGGGTGTATGTCTGCAAAGCGGTGTGCGCGGTGGGCCCGAGGGGCAGGCGGCTGCCGATCTGCGCCAGTGCGGCGAGGTCGAGCCGGTCTGCCCGCAACTCGCCCTGGGCGGGCGCCTTCCCTGCGGCGCCCGTGTATTGCAGGCGCAGATTGCCTCCTGGCCACACGAGGCCATCGTCGGCAACGAATTGCAGCCCCTGGGTGTAGAACTCGAAACCACCTTCCAGCCGCCGCCCCCCCAGCCGTCCTTCGATGGACGGCAGCGTCAGCGGCTGGAGCTGGGGCCCCAATGTGGCGTTGACGTCGGTCAGCGCCAGGTCGGCCGTGCCGCCGACGATCTGCCCACGCTGCACGTCGGCCCAGGCGCGCAGAGCGCCTCTTCCTTGCGCGACCTCGACCCCCACGTCCGCATGGTGGCGCAGCCGTGAAACATCCACCCGCGTGAAATCGGCGAAGAGCTGGCCGCTCCAGTGCTGCCAGTTGCCATCGTTGGCGCGCAGCAGCGGAGCGCGGAATCTTCCCGTCAGCGTGAAACGGTCGCCCCAGGCTGACGGGGGCGTGGCGGCAATGCGCATGTTGTGCTGCCAGCTGCCGTTGCGCAGCAGCACATCGACGTTTTCCAGCGCCAGTTCTGGGGCGCCGCGCTGCTCGTCGGTCCAGCGCAGCGTGCCACCGCGGATGACGACCTCGCCTTGCGAAAACAGCCAGTCCGCCGCAGCGTTGTTGTTGCCAGCGCTCTCGGAGAAAGTGAGGCCTGCCACCACGATGCGCCCGTCCGCCTGTCTGCGGATGTCAAGGTCGGGGTGCTCGATGTAGAGCTGTTCGAAACCCCAATGCAGCAGCGAGCGCGGCGATGGCGCCACAACCACACGTGGCAGCTGCAGCGCGGGACGGCCTTGGGCGTCCAGTAGCGCCACTCCAAGCAGCTCGAAGGAGGGAATCAGCCCCTCGGACCGCGCCGTGATGGAGCCGATGCGCACCGGTACCCCCAGCGCCCGTGCGGCCTGGGCTTCGAGTTGCGGGCGAAACTCGCCAATACGCGGCACAATCCAGCCATGCAACGCCCCCCAGGCGGCGGTCAGCAGCAGCCATAGAGCCAGCATGCAACCCAGTGACCACCGCGCGAACCCTGCGACGAAGCGCAGCAGGGGTGTGGGGCGGTTTGATGGATCGATCATTGGTGGGCTTGAATGTGGCAGGAATTATGACCCGCGACCGAACGGTGGGTTCAGTGAAAACCGGTGTCCTTATGTATGCGGCCGCACGCAGCGCACTCCCTTATGATGATGAAGCCCGTTGAGCCCACAGACGGCATGGGTGCCCTGCCGGCCGGCCTAGCCGACTACTCTCGCTTCTTCCAGCGCCTGCACCGCCGTTACGCACAAGACTTGGCCCTTTTGCCGCCGGGGGCGCCAGTGCGCGAAGCCATGGCCCAGGCGTTCGCTGCCCTGCAGGCGAGGGGCTGTGACACGGGCACCGCCCTGCGCGTGCTGCGCCAGCTGGTCATGGAGCGGCTGATACGGCTCGATTGCGAGGCGGGCGCGCCGCTGGTCGATATCACCCGCGCGGTCACCGAACTGGCCGAGTTCGCTCTCGACCAAGCGTGCTTGCAGGCCCGCCGCGAACTCGATGGGCGCCACGGCGCGCCGCTGGGGGCCGACGGACAGGCCGTGCCGCTCTGGGTGATCGGCATGGGCAAGCTGGGTGCGCGCGAACTCAATGTATCGAGCGACATTGACCTCATCTACGTTTATGCGCAGGATGGCGAAACGGCCGGCAACCCCGATGGGCGCGGCCGCATCACTAACCACGAGTACTTCGCCCACGCGGTGAAGATCATCTACAGCCTGGTGGGCGACACGACCGAGCATGGCTTTGTCTTCCGGGTGGACCTGGCCTTGAGGCCCAATGGCAATTCCGGCCCGGCCGCAGTGTCGTTGGCGGCCTTGGAAGAGTACCTTCAGGTGCAGGGGAGGGAATGGGAGCGGTTTGCCTGGCTCAAGAGCCGGGTGGTGGCGCCGCGTGACTGCATCGGCGGTGCGCAGGTGCTGGCGCTGCGCAGCGTCGTGCTGCCGTTCGTGTTCCGCCGCTACCTGGACTACAGCGTGTTCGACGCGCTGCGCACCCTGCACCGGCAGATCCGCGAACACGCTGCCCGGCGCAGTGCCGGGCACCCCGAGCGCGCCAATGATGTCAAGCTCTCGCGCGGCGGCATCCGCGAAATCGAATTCACCGTGCAGCTGCTCCAGGTGGTGCGCGGCGGGCAATTCCCCGAGTTGCGCCGCCGCCCCACGCTGGATGCACTGCAACGGCTGGCGCAGGCAGGCCTCATGCCCCGGGAGACGGCTGAGGCGCTGGCGCGGGCGTATGTGTTTTTGCGCCGCGTCGAACACCGCATCCAGTACCTCGATGACCAGCAGACCCACGTGCTGCCCGCACGGGACGACGACCTGGCCTGGATTGCGCAGACCATGGGCTACACCGACTGCTGCGGGTTTCTGCATGAGCTCGATGCCCACCGCGAACTGGTGGCCCAGGAATTCGACACGCTTCTGGGGGGGAGCGGCAAGAAGGAATGCAATGGTGGTGGCTGCGGCGGCCCGCGCGCGGGTGCCACCCCGCCGCCAGAACTCGAAGGCCTGCTTGAGCAGTTGCCTGCTGGCTTTCGCGAGCGCGTGGCCGAGTGGCGTACCCATCCCCGGGTGAGCGCATTGCGCGACGAGGCCCGCGCGCGCCTGTTCCGGCTGATCCAGCGCACCGCGCAGTGGCTCGCAGAAGGGCGCGTCAGCAGCGAAGCGGCAGTTCGCCTGGTCAACTGGCTCGAGCCCCTGCTGCGGCGCGAGAGTTATCTGGCCCTGCTGCTCGAGCGCCCTTCGGTGCATGAGCAACTGTTGCACCTGTTGGGCGCCGCTCGTTGGCCAGCGCGCTACCTGCTCCAGCACCCTGGGGTGATCGATGAACTGGTGGGCGACGCGCTGCTGGCCGAACGCTTCGTGGTGGCCGATTTTGAACGTGAGCTGGCCCTGCGGCTGGCCTCGCTGCAGTCCACCGGCGAAGACGATGACGAAACCCTTCTGAATCTGCTGCGCCGCGCTCAGCATGCCGAGACGTTCCGCACACTTGCGCGGGATGTGGAGCACCGCATCACCGTTGAGCAGGTGGCGGACGATCTGAGCGCCCTGGCCGACAGCGTGCTGCGTGTTTCCGCACAGTGGTGCTGGAGCCGGCTCAAGAACAGGCACCGCGAAACACCGCAGTTCGCCATCATCGGCTATGGCAAATTGGGCGGCAAGGAACTGGGCTATGGCAGCGATCTCGACATCGTGTTTGTCTTCGACGATGAGGATGAGCGGGCGCCGGAAATCTATGCCGCGTTCGTGCGCAAGCTCATCAACTGGCTTACGGTGAAGACGGGCGAAGGCGACCTGTACGAAATCGACACCGCATTGCGGCCCAACGGCAATTCCGGGCTGCTGGTGACCAGTTTCGATGCTTACGCGAAATACCAACAGCAGCGCGGCAGCAACACCGCCTGGACATGGGAGCACCAGGCCATGACGCGTGCGCGCTTCGTCCTGGGCAGTGAGGCCCTGCATGCCCGTTTTGACGCCGTGCGCGAGGCCGTCATCACCGCCGAGCGCGACCCCGTGTCGCTGCGCGAGGAAATCGTGACCATGCGCGAGCGTGTGCGTGCGGCCCATGCCACGCGCGACGGGCAGTTCGATGTGAAGCACAGCCCGGGCGGCATGGTGGATGCCGAGTTCGCGGTGCAGTACCTCGTGCTGGCGCATTCGGGCCGCCACCCCGAGCTGGTCGGCAATGTGGGCAACATCGCCCTGCTGCAGCGTGCAGAGCAAGTCGGGCTGCTGCCTGCTGGCGTGGGGCATGCCGCCGCCGATGCCTATCGTGAGCTGCGCCGGGTGCAGCACCGGGCGCGCCTGGACGAGGTCCCCACCGAGGTCACGCCGCCTGCGCTGCAGGCCGAACGGGATGCCGTGCTGACCCTCTGGCGCGCGGTGTTTGGTGAGGCGCCCGTTCGCACGGTCACCTGAGTCGCCCGATGCGGATCTTGGTCGTGCAGGTGACTGCGCCTGTGCGGGCCTTGTCGCGATGGCCCGAGTCGACCGTAGCCCCGTAGCCCCGTAGCCAGCATTTTCGGGACTGCTGCCCGCACAGATTCATCCTGCCCACCGGCGTCCCGGTTGCACTGTGCCAGGCGAGGAACTGCGCGGCCCGTCGCCGAAGGCTGCCCTCTTTTGGCGCCTGCCCCGCAGCATCGGCCGCGCAAAACGCGCGTCAACAGCGCGGCGTACGGCTCGGGCAGATCGCTTGCCCAGCGGGCCGAACAGGCACGCATTGACCGGGTTTGTCCGCCCTTACGGACACTGCAATCGTTAGATAATGTAACGAGACCCATGAATCTTGTTGCCCTCAACATCGAATCCATCCAGTTGGGCCACCCGCTGCCTTTTGTGCTGCGTGGCGCCGATGGAGCGTTGCTGGCGCAAAAAGGCTATGTGGTTCGCACGCGCGCCGAACTGGACGTGATGGTTTCGCGGGGGCTGCAACTCTGCGTCGACACCGATGAATCGGGTGACAGCCACCGCGCCTACCTGGCCCAGCTGCAAAAAATGCTGCTGTCCGATACGTCCCTGGGTCAGATCGCCTCGATGAAGATCCAGGCAGGGGCGCCGGCCGGACGGGCGCGTGGGGCCAAGGAGGTGGCGCAATGGCCGGAGTTGCAGCTGCGTGCCACGCAGCTCCTGCGTTCGCCTTCTGCCGGCGACTTCGATGGGCGGTTCCAGGCGCTGCATGCCGAACTCGCGCGTTCCTGCGAACAGGTGCCCGATGCCACGCTGCTGGCGCTGATCTATCTCTCGGCCCAGGAAACGCATATGTACAGCGCCACGCATGCGATGCTGGTGAGCTGCGTTTGCATGATCGTGGCCCGCGAGATGCTGCGCTGGCCGGCGGCACGGGTACAGCAGCTGGGCCAGGCGGCGCTCACCATGAACATCGCGATGACCGAGCTGCAGGACCAGCTCGCCCAGCAGTCGCTCCCGCTCACGGCAGCCCAGATCGCCGCCGTGGAAAACCATGCCAGCCGGTCGGCGCAGATGTTGCGCCAACTGGGCGTGGCCGACCCGGTATGGCTGGAGGCGGTGCAGTGCCACCACCACCGCACCCCGGGGCCGTTCGCAAAAAAATCCGAGGCGCAGCAGATGGCGCGCCTTCTCCAGCGTGCCGACATCTTTGGCGCTCGGCTGGCGCCACGCCTTGCCCGCGCGCCCATGCCCGTCACCGCCGCCATGCAGGCCAGCTACTACGACGAAGAGCACCAGGTGGACGAGGCAGGCGCTGCCTTGGTCAAGACGCTGGGCGTCTATCCACCCGGGGCCTTTGTGCGGCTTGCCACCCAGGAAGTCGCCGTGGTGCTCCGGCGCGGCTCCACGGCCACAACGCCGCGTGTGGCCGTGGTGATGAACCGTGATGGCATGCCCACCGGCGAGTTGATCCCGCGCGACACCTCGCAGCCCGCATGGAAGATTGCCTCGGTGGTGGCGTTCCGCGATGTGCGTGTCAAGCTGTCCCTCGAGCGGCTGTTGCCCCTGGTGTAGCTGCCGCTCGGCGTGGCATGCCGTGCAACCCCTGCACAGAACAGGGATGAGTGCTTTGATGACAATGGTGCCAGCCTCCAGGAGATGACCATGATGCTGTCGATATCCCGCCCAGGTCCTTGGGCCATGTTGCGCGCGGCTGCCTGGGCAGCACTTTTCACCACCTGCACGGCGGTGCATGCCGGGGATGCACCGCCGTGCCCGGCCACGCTGCAGCACACCTTCGATAGGTTACAAGATGAAAAGCCCCAATCACTTTGCCAGTACAGCGGCAAGGTGGTGCTGATCGTGAACACGGCCAGCTATTGTGGCTTCACAGGCCAGTACAAAGGCCTTGAAGACCTCTATGCACGCTACAAGGACAAGGGGCTGGTGGTGCTGGGCTTTCCATCCAACGACTTTGCACAAGAGAGCGGTAGCAACCAGCAGATTGCGGACTTCTGCGAGAACACTTTTGGCGTGAAATTTCCGATGTTCGCCAAGAGCAGCGTCACGGGCGCGCAGGCCTCTCCGCTGTACCGCCAACTGGCCCAGCTGGCGGGTGGCGCACCGCGCTGGAATTTCCATAAATACTTGCTGGGGCGCGACGGCCGCTTGGTCGGCAGCTATTCCAGCCGCACGGCGCCAGACAATCCTTCGGTGGTCCGCGCCATTGAGCAGCAACTTGCGGTTTCGGCCGGCCACTGACCCCATGAACTGGTTACTTCTTTCGTAACTTTTTCACATGAGGGTCTGGAACTTTGCCGAAACTCCCCCACTCTGTTCAATGCAAGGGTGCTCAGCGCGCCTTCTACCAGTTTGACGTTGCGAAGCCTTTCGGTCCTCCGGGTTCCGACTGACCTCCTGAAGCGCTTCTCCTCCCTCCCTCTCTTATTCGTTTCGGGACGCTTCGCAACTCTTTTCTTCCGGAGACCGGCCTGGAGGGGAGTCGGTCATCCATTTCTCATTTTTTTGAAGCTCTTCGGCATCGCGCCAATTGCCCTTGCTGTTGCCTTGGATGGCGGTCTGCTTCGTGCATGAGATGTGGCGGTCTCTGCGGGCGCGTGGGAATGGGTGCCGCACGGCTCTCGGGCAATGATTGCGGCATAAAAAACCGGCACGGCCGGTTTCTTGAGATGTCCTTGCCGGCAATCAGGCAGGGCGGGTGTCCGCGAAGCTTGGGCGCTGCATGAGCTTGTCGAGCAGCCGGCCCAGGTTGGGGTGCTCGCTGCGCCAGCCGATCTGGGGAAAACGGAACTCCAGCCAGCCCAGTGCGCATCCCACGGCGATGTCCGACAGGCTCAGGTGAATGCCGCTGCAATAGGGCTTGTCGCCCAGGCCCTGGCTCATGGACTTGAGGCTGTCGTTCACCTTGCGCAGCTGGCGGTCAATCCAGGCCTGGCTGCGCTCGCTGTCCTGGCGGCCGGCCCAGGTGGCTTCGAGGCGCGCGAGGATGGCAGCATCCACAAGTCCATCGGCCAAGGCTTCCCAGGTCTTGACCTCGGCGCGCTCGCGTCCTTGGGCGGGGATGAGCTTGCCCACGGGCGAGAGCGTGTCGAGGTATTCCACGATCACCCGCGAATCAAATACCGCCTCACCGCCCTCCATCACCAGACAGGGCACCTTGCCCAGCGGGTTGGAGCGTGTGATGGTGGTGTCATCGGCCCACACGTTCTCCTGCACAAACTGGTAGTCGAGCTTTTTTTCTGCCATCACGATGCGCACCTTGCGCACGTAGGGGCTGGCGGAGGCTCCGATCAATTTCATGTTTTTTCCAGTGCGCGGGGTGGGCTGATCCATACGCGATTGATTCTATCGGCAGCGGCCCGCCCGCCGCCGACCGTGGTGCGCAGCCTACAATCTCGCGCCATGAGCCTGTCCACCATCACTGCCCTGTCGCCGCTCGACGGCCGCTATGCCCCCAAACTTGCCGCGCTGCGGCCCATCATGAGCGAACACGGCTACATGCACCGTCGCGTTCAGGTGGAGGTGGCGTGGTTCATTGCGCTGTCGGATGCCGGTTTTGCCGAATTCAAGCCGCTCACCACCGGTGCGCGCGCCTACCTGCTGAGCCTGGTCAAGAATTTCTCCGAAGCCGATTCCGCTGCCATCAAGGAGATCGAGAAGACCACCAACCACGATGTGAAAGCCGTGGAATACTGGATCAAGAGCAAGTTCGAGGCCCGTCCCGAGTTGGAAAAAGCCTCGGAGTTCGTGCACTTTGCCTGCACCAGCGAAGACATCAACAACACCAGCCATGCGCTGCAGCTGCGCGCGGGCCGCGATCAAGTCGTGCTGCCGGGCCTGGACCGCATCATCCTCAAGCTGCGCGAAATGGCGCATGCCTATGCCGACGTGCCCATGCTCAGCCGCACGCACGGGCAGACGGCCAGCCCCACCACCGTGGGCAAGGAAATGGCCAACGTACTCGTGCGCCTGCAAGCCGCCAGCGCGCGCATTGCCGCCGTCAAGATCCTGGGCAAGATGAACGGGGCCGTGGGCAACTACAATGCCCACCTGGCCGCCTGGCCCGAGTTTGACTGGGAGACCTTCAGCAAGAGGGTCATCGAAACGCCCGAGCCCCTGGGCCTGGGCCTCACGTTCCAGCCCTACAGCATCCAGATCGAGCCGCACGACTACATGGCCGAGCTGTTCGACGCCGTGGCGCGCGCCAACACCATCCTCATCGACCTGTCGCGCGACATCTGGGGCTACGTGAGCCTGGGTTACTTCAAGCAGCGCCTGAAGGCCGGCGAGATTGGCTCGTCCACCATGCCGCACAAGGTCAACCCCATCGACTTCGAGAACGCCGAAGGCAACCTGGGCCTGGCCAACGCGCTGCTCAAGCACTTGAGCGAAAAGCTGCCCATCAGCCGCTGGCAGCGCGACCTGACCGACAGCACCGTGCTGCGCAACATCGGCGTGGCCCTGGGGTACGCCGCCCTGGCGCACTCGTCGCTGCTGACTGGCCTGAACAAGCTGGAGCTCAACGAGGAGGCCCTGTCCCAGGACCTCGACGCCTCATGGGAAGTGCTGGCAGAGCCCATCCAGACGGTGATGCGCCGCTATGGCGTGCAGGGCGCCTACGAGAAGCTCAAGGAAGTCACGCGCGGCAAGACCGTGACGGCCGAGGCGTTGCACGGCCTGATCCGCTCGCTGGAGATTCCAGAGGCCGAGAAGGATCGTCTGCTGGCCATGACGCCCGCGAGCTACGTGGGCAAGGCCGCCGAACTGGCGCGCCGCGCCTGATTAGACAAGCGCGCACCGTGCACGAAGTGGCCAACCGCAGCAACAATTTTGACGCATTGCGGCTGACTGCGGCCCTGCTAGTCATCTGGGGCCATCAATTCGCGATCATGGGAAAGCCGGTGCCACTGTTTTGGCACAACGAGCCGGGGGCTATCGGCGTCGTGCTGTTTTTTGCGATCAGCGGTTACCTGGTGACTCTCTCATGGCTGGCAGATCCGAATCTGCTGCGCTTTGCAGCACGGCGTGCGTTACGTATTTGGCCGGGGCTGGCCGCTGCGGTGGTTCTTGGCGCCGCCGTGCTCGGCCCTCTGGTCAGCACATTGCCGTCTGCTGAATATTGGGGCCATCCGCTGACACGGCAGTATGTCGCCAACCTGTGGTTGGATACACGTTATGCCCTGCCTGGGGTGTTTGACGGCAATCCATTCCCATCGTCGGTCAATGGTCCGCTTTGGACCATCCCGCTGGAAGTCACATGTTATGCGGCTCTCGCGCTGCTGGGCATGCTTGGCCTGGTAGAACGGCGTACCTTTGCACCACTCCTTTTGCTTGCCTTGGCCGCGGTGCTGCAATGGCGCTACAGTCCTGCGTCTGGCGAACCGATGCCCGCATGGTCCCCGCTGCTGCAGTACGCCATGATGTTTGCCGTCGGTGCCAGTCTGGCATGCTGGCGCAGCGTGTGGTTGCCGCAACGCATGCTGACAGCGGGAGGGCTGGTGCTCTTGCTGCTCTTGCTTTATTTTGCCGGCCCGACGGTCATCGGGGGGCAGGCCCCGTTGTTGATCATCGCTACCGTGGGCGTGATCTGGGGAACGGCTTCGACGCCCGTGCTGCGGCAGGCCGGAAGATGGGGCGATTTTTCGTACGGTCTCTACATCTACGCTTTTCCGGTGCAACAGACCGTCACATGGACCTTTGGCAGCCACATGGGTTTTGCGGTAACAACTGGGTTGAGCATTTCGGGTACTCTGGTTCTCGCCGCCCTGTCGTGGCATTTGCTGGAGAGGCCGTTCTTAGGGTTCAAGCCGCGCCGAGAATCCGCCCCAGTATCGATGGCTACGGCCTGAGTCGCTGGCAGCAGCCTCCCCCTTTCTTCATTTCTGGGTCCCATGGCCATCAAATCCACCATCTTCAAGGCGAGCCTGGCGATCGCCGACATCGATCACGGCTACTACGCCGACCACGCGCTGACGCTGGCAAGGCATCCCAGCGAGACCGACGAGCGCATGATGGTGCGGCTGGCGGCGCTCGCCATCCAGGCGCACCAGCTCAACGATCTGTGCAACGGCGATGGCACGCTGGCGTTTGGCGCCGGCCTGTCTGATCCGGACGACCCCGACGCGTCGCTGACCGATTTCACCGGACGCAAGCGGGTGTGGATCGAGGTGGGGCAACCCGAGGACAAGCCCCTCACCAAGGCCTGCAGCAAGGCCGACGCAGTGGTCGTCTACTGCTTCCATCATGCGGCCGAGGTGTGGTGGAAGGGCATCGAAGGCAAGCTCTCACGGCTGGACAAGCTGCAGGTGTGGCGCATTCCCGCCGAGGCATCGCAGCAGCTTGCTGGGCTGGCCGAGCGCAGCATGCAGCTGCAGGCCACGCTGCAAGAGGGCTCGCTCACGCTCAGCAGCCAGCTGGGCAGCGTGCACGTGGAGCCGGTTCGCTGGAAGTGACGCGGTCATCGGGGCCGGAACCTGGCGCTGATTTGTGCTCGGTTCTCAGCCCGCCGTTCCCGAGGATCAGACGCGCGGCATCAGGGCGCCGCACTGCCAGCATTGCTCGAAGCCGCCTTCCACCAGCTCGCCGCAGCGGCATCTCCAGTGGCGCTGCGGCAGGTCGCGCAGGTCCTGTAACAGCGCCCGGGCGCGTTCGGCGTGCTCTTCGTGCGCGAGCCAGATCTCGGGCAGGCACTGGTCCGGGGGCAGGTGCCCGGCCGCAGCGCCCAGGTACTGCCGCTGCACCGAGGCGCGCATGCCCGCTTCGCACAGCAGATCGGCCCACAGCGTGGCAATGGCGATGTTTGGGGCCTGGGTGAGACGCAGCATGGCCCCACCATAGCGCGTCGCCGGCGGCGCGTACAGGGGGCGGAGCCCAGGAGCAGGATCTGCGCGGGTCGCGGGCTGCCCGGCGACGGCGGCCAGTGTTCGCGGCCCCTCAGCGCACGGGCACTGCCGCGACGGGCGGGGCGCTTTCGGGTGCGCCCCCGAGGGCGTCAGCAGGGCCTTCGGTGGCACGCTCGGCGTAGCGGTTGAAGCGCCACGCGGTGTGGTCGAGGGTGATGCGCCGCCACACGGTCCGCTTTTCGGCGGGGGACATGGCCGGCCAGAACTGCACTTCGTCAAAGCTGCGCCCACAGCCCTTGCACACGTCGTCGCCCTGGCTGGTGGAGCAGATGGCAATGCACGGCGTGTCGGGCGTGGTGTCGTACCAGGCCAGCCAGGCCGCATGCGCCTGGGGGGGCAGCTGCTGCTCGTCGGTCGCGTCCTCGTGGCGGAACACCATGCGCGCATACACCTCGGCAAGCGCGCTGATTGGAGGGGCCAAGGCGGCTTCCATGGTGGCCGGGGCCCGCGCGCGCCAGTGGTTGATGGCGGCTTCGATGTCGGTGATGTGGATGTCGGCCATGGCGTGCGGCGGAGGGGCGTGGATCATAGCTGCACCGGCCTTGCAGGCTTGCTTTTCAGGCGAACGGCCCCAGGGGGTGCGGGGTGACTGCCAATGCTAAATCACTCCTTTTTTGATAGCTGATGGCGCTTGTGAATTGAGCGCTACAGGCTGATTTGGCTTGAATCAAGGGGTTTGCCGTAGTCGCGCTGCGCTTGCGTGCCTGCTGGCGCCTGTGGTTCAATCGCGGCTTCGAAGGGGAGTAGCTCCCCGCCCCGTACGCAGTGCACGAGTGGTCGTGCTGCGATGCCGGGGCATCGGCAAGTCGTCAGTACGAAGCACCGCTTCCGGCTTGTCGGGCACGTTCCAGCTGACCCGCCCCTGGCGCGGGCCAGTGCGCCGAGCAAGACCTTCGATTGGACCCCGCTGCAGGTCTGGTCGAAGCGCGCTCGCAACCCCCGTCGGGGGCCGGGCCTGTGGGTCATCTCTTCTGCAGCGGGTTGTTGAATTGCATACCAACATACAACTCGGAACCTGCCCATGGATATGTTTTCCACCCAATGGCTGACGGCGCTGCTGGCCATTATTCTGATCGACCTCGTACTGGCCGGCGACAACGCCATCGTGATCGCGCTGGCTGCGCGCAGTCTGCCCAAGCACCTGCAGAAAAAAGCCATCGTCTGGGGCACCGTGGGTGCCATTGTCGTGCGCTCGGCCATGACGGTGGTGGTGGTCTGGCTGCTGAAGATTCCCGGCCTCATGCTCATCGGTGGCCTGGGCCTTTTGTGGATCGCCTACAAGCTGCTGGCGGAAGACGGTGGCGAGGATGAGCATGGCAGCCCCGCGGCCACCACGTTCTGGGGCGCGATGAAGACCATCGTGATCGCCGACGCCCTGATGGGCATCGACAACGTGCTGGGCGTGGCCGGTGCAGCGCAGGGCGCGTTTGACCTGGTCATCATCGGCCTGCTGATCAGCGTGCCCATCGTCGTGTTTGGCAGCACCATGGTGCTCAAGCTCGTGGAGCGCTTTCCCATCATCATCCAGTTCGGCGCGGCCGTGCTGGCGTTCACCGCCGGCAAGATGATCGTCAATGAAAAGTTTCTGTCCGGTGTCTTCAAAGGCCCCGAGATGGTTCACCAGGTGGCGTACTGGGGCCTGATCGCGCTGGTCATCGTGGGCGTGCTGGTGGCGGGCTGGTTGCACAACCGCCGCAAGCCGGCGGCGGCACCGGCTGCGGTGTCGGAGGTGGGCCAATGACGACGGTACGGCCGACACCCGCCGCTGCCGAAGCATCGACAAAGGTGTCTGCGGTGCCTGTCATCGTCTATGTGGACGATGCCGACCAGGCGCGCCAGTTGCTCGCGCCGCTGCGCGCGGGCGCCGGCCCATCGGGCACGCACTGGGTGCTGGTGGCCTGCGCGCCTCGCATGACGCACCGCATCAGTAAATGGGTCAGCCATCGTGCGCGCGAAAGCTGGCGCGACAAATGGGCGGACAAACTTTTCGCCGGGCTGGTGCCCTGGCTGCGGGCCGACGGCAGTGGCGTGACCACCGTGCTGGCCAAGGGCCCATTGGGTGAGCTGTCCGGGCAACTGCAGGCGCAGTTCGGCGCCGCCCGCGTGGTTGATGCGCGCCGGCCGCGGATCGAG
>NZ_ACQT01000038.1 GCF_000175235.1 Acidovorax delafieldii 2AN
AGGCGGCCGGAGCCGCGGAAATTCGGATCCTCTGTTTGTCTCTTGACCGTGCGAGGTCCGAGGTCTGCTGTTTTCGCGAGTTTGAGGGCAGACGGTTGCGTTTTTCATCTGGATTAGCGGAGACGACCGAGAACGGAGAGCTCCGGGAACGTCAAGTATCCGTCGCAGGTTGCAGGGCGATCACCGACATGCCGGCCAGCGCGATGGCCGCTCCCACGAAGTCCCAACGGGTCAAGGCAACACCGTCGACGACGTGCAACCAGACCAGCGCCACGGCGATGTACATCCCGCCGTAAGCCGCATAGGTTCGCCCGGCAGCTGTCGGGTGCAAGGTCAGCAGCCAAGCGAACAACGACAAGGAAACGGCAGCCGGCAAGAGCAGCCATGCCGACTTGCCCTGCTTTACGACCAGCCAGGGCAAGTAGCAGCCAACGATTTCAGCTACTGCCGTCACCGCAAACAGAATGGCAACTTTCAAGAGTTCCATCGTCACGCTTCCTGCAGCGCCTGGATCATCGGGCAACGCACCTGTCCCCTTGCGGCGCAGCAGCGCTGCACCAGTGCTTCCAGGACTGCCTCAATGCGGTGGAGATCGGCGAGCTTGGCGCGCACATCCCTGAGCTTGCGTTCGGCTTGTTCGCGGGCCTCGGGGCAATGCGACCCGTCCTCGAGCTTCAGCAAGTCCCCGACTTCGTCAAGGCTGAAACCCAGCCGTTGCGCCGATTTAATAAAGCGTACCCGGGCCAGATTTGCCTCGCCGTAGCGGCGGATGCCGCCCAGGGGGCGGTCGGGCTCTTGCACTAAGCCCTTGCGCTGGTAGAAGCGGATCGTCTCAACATTGACCCCAGCGGCCTCGGCTAAGCCACCGATGGTCAGGGTTTCGGTTGGTTCATTCATGGCACTTGACTCCGTACTTAACTACGGAAGTAAGCTTAAACGATGAAACCCGATTCCCCAACTGAAACTCGAAGCGGCGGCGGGCGTGGTGCGCTGTTAACCGGCGGTCTGGCGGCCATCCTCGCCTCCACTTGCTGCCTCGGGCCTTTGGTGTTGATTACGCTTGGCGTCTCCGGGGCATGGATTAGCAATTTGACCCTGCTCGAACCCTATCGGCCCATGTTCATCGGTGCCGCGCTTGTGGCACTGTTTTTTGCGTACAGGCGGATATGGCGAGCGCCAGCAGCCTGTGAGGCCGGGCAGGCTTGCGCGCTACCGCAAGTCAACCGAAGCCACAAGTCGTTGTTCTGGACCGTGGTGGCGCTAGTCATCGTCGCGCTCGGATTCCCGCTGATCGCTCCCTGGTTTTACTGAATGGAGATTGCTATGAAAAAACTCGTTGCTCTGGCCATGCTGGCCGCTTCTGCTTCGCCCCTCTGGGCTACCACGCAGAGTGTCACGCTGTCCGTGCCCGACATGAACTGCGCCACCTGCCCGATCACAGTCAAGAAGGCGCTTACCAAGGTATCCGGCGTCAGCAAGATCGACGTGAATCTGGATCGGCGCGAGGCCAAGGTGACGTTCGACGATACGAAGGCGAATGTCGAGGTCCTCACACGCGCCACCAGGAACGCAGGGTATCCCGCGACCGTGTTGGGAGACGCCAAGTGACTGCGGTGATACTGGAATCGACGCTGACCTGCCCCGAGTGCGGCCACGCCAAGACAGAGACGATGCCCACGGACGCCTGCCAGTGGTTCTACGAGTGCGAGCAATGTCACACCGTGCTAAAGCCCAAGTCGGGTGACTGCTGTGTGTACTGTTCTTACGGCTCAGTGCCTTGTCCTCCAATCCAGGAACGGGGGCACGCAGCCAATCTTGGGTTCGCGCCGGCCGGATCGCCCGATCGGAAATGAGTCAAGCGTCACGAGATCAATTCGGGCGCCAGGGACGCCATCACCACATCCGAGTTGAACTTCCGCAACACCGTTGTGCGGGCCCATGTGGCCATCAAACGCGCCAACGTTCATCGGTGGCTGATATGCCAAGCCCCAAGAAGCACATGACAAAGATGTAATCTTTGAAACATATTCCGGTCAGCCTTGGTCTCGCAAAATGCATAACGTGCATTCACACAAGGTAGGTGGATACCAATGCGAAGTTCAACAACCTGAAAATCAGTGACCGAGGGTGCGATGCTGCGTGAGGAACTTATGCTGAGCCTGGATTGGACCGAAGAGGTGGTGCTGTTCAATGGCGACTCGCGTTATATCGGTAGTGCGGTCCTGGTGCCTGGCATGCGCAAGATCGTGCATGCGGCTACGCAGGCCATCAACGTAGAGAACCGATGAACAGCTACGAACTCCCCCCGGGTGCCGCGGGCTTGGTTGCCGCGCTTGCTGTCGGTCTGGTGATTGGCCTGGAGCGCGGCTGGCACGATCGCGAATTGCCGGAGGGTGGACGTGTTGCAGGCCTGCGCACCTTTGCGCTGACCGGACTGCTCGGTGGCGTGCTTGGGCATCTGCAGCCAGATTTCGGCGCTTGGCCTTTGCTGGGTGCGCTGCTCGGACTCGCCCTGCTGCTGACGGTGTCCTACGCCCGTAACGCCAAACTGTCGGGTAACCTGAGTGCCACTACCCCGGTGGCGATGCTTCTCACTCTGGTCCTGGGTGCCTTTGCGGCACACGGCAACATCACCTTGGCGTTGTCGGCAGCAGTGGTTGGCGCTGTGTTGCTGGATCTCAAGCCGACCTTGCACGGTTGGTTGCGTTTGATCGATCACCGCGAATTGACTGCATCGCTGCAACTGCTGGTGTTGTCCATGGTCATCCTGCCTTACCTGCCCAATACGGGCCTCGGGCCCTATGCCGCGCTCAATCCGTACCAGCTGTGGTGGGCAGTCATCCTGATTGCGGGCCTGTCGCTGACGGGTCACTTTGCCATGCGGATCACCGGCGCGCAAAGGGGTGTGCTGTGGACCGGGATCCTGGGAGGACTGGCATCTTCCACCGCAACCACGTTGGCTTTGGCTCGCTACGCACGCGAGCAGCCTTCGCTGACAGGCGCGGCGGTAGCCGGCACGTTGGCATCCTGTGGCGTCATGTTTTTTCGCATGGTCGTTCTGCTGGGTGTCATCCAGCCGGCGCTGCTGTCCACCTTCGGCAGCGCCCTGGTGGTCACTGGCGTGGCACTGCTGTGTATTGCGCTATGGGGGTGGCGCAAGTTGGACCGCACTGTAGTGGGGGAGGGCGCTGTCGGCGCGATGGCGCCATTCGACCTTGGCACCGCGCTCGGTTTTGGTGTGCTGCTCGCTGTCATGAGCGTCCTGGTGCCCGCGGCAAAGCAGTGGCTGGACACCAGCGGCCTCTATGTGCTGTCGGCGGTTTCAGGCCTTGCCGACGTGGATGCGATCTTGATCTCGGTCGCTCGGCTGCATGGTGCCGGTGGATTGTCCACGGGCGCCACCGTCACGGCGCTCGGTCTCGCGACATTGGCAAACATGGTGGCAAAGGTCGGCATCGCCTGGACGACAGGCGGCGCGCAGGTCGGTAAATCGGTTGTTTTCGGCTACCTGGGTGCGATGGCGTCCGGAGCTGCGGTATTGGCGCTGAGCGTGACGTTTTCGTGAGCGTTCACTGGCCACGTCTTCAGAATTTTTGCGTTTGAACAATAGGGATCACCGCTATGGAAAAGTCGTTTCATCGCTTCTCTGAACTGTTTGCCCAGCTCGGCCTGCGCATGGATGCAGCAGGCATTGGGGAGTTCTTGGAGGCCCACTCTCCACTGCCGGCCGACGTGCTGCTGGCCGATGCCCCATTCTGGACGCCAGCTCAGGCGACTCTGTTGCGCGAAGAGCTTCTGGAAGATGCGGACTGGTCCGAAGTAATTGAACGGTTGAATGTCGCCTTGCGTGCACCCAAGGGGAGGTCATGATGCCTATGAGGAATCGTCTGTCGTTGGGGGTGGCCGTGGTGTCTCTGGCGCTGAGCTCGATGGTTCACGCGCAGGAGGTCAAGCTGGGATCGAGTGTTGAAGGGTTGCTGCAAGCGGCCAGGGATAGAAACCCAGAAATCGCCAGCATGCGTTTTGATGCGGATGCGGCAGCAGAGCGCGTCGCGCCTGCGGGCGCCTTGCCGGATCCGAAAATTCGAACCGAATTGCGTGACATCACGCGCATGGGAGAACAAAACCCCACGCTATTGCCAGGGCGCGTCGGAAGCACCCGCTACGTGCTGATGCAGGATTTTCCCTGGATGGGCAAACGCGGTCTGAAGCGTGAGGTGGCTGAGTCACAAGCACAAGCTGCGAGAAGCCGTGCAGCAGGCGCCTGGGTTGAACTGGCTGCCAAGATCAAGACGACTTATGCCGAGCTCTATTACCTGGACCAGAACGATCGCTTGTCGCGGGAAATTCTCGACCTGATGGCGCGATTGGAAAAAGTCGCGCAGGTCCGCTATGCGGGCGGGCTTGCTGCGCAACAGGATGTGATCCGTGCGCAGGTGGAGCAGTCCACCATGCGCAACGAACTGATTGCACTGGACGCTGAGCGTCGCCAACTCCAGTCCAAGTTGAATGCGCTCGTTGGGCGTCCGACCTCGGAGATTTTGGCTGCACCCGAGCAGATCCGCGCCTTGCCGTCGCCGGAGCAAGTCAGCTTCGCAGCGCTGGAAGGGCGCGCCCGGATGAACAATCCGCTGCTGCGCACGGAAGAGTCCCAGATCAGGGCGGCCGAGAAGAACCGCGAGCTGACCTACAAGAACCGCTATCCCGACTTCAACGTCGGAATCTCTCCGATTCAGTACCGAGGTTCGATCAAAGAGTGGGAGTTGATGGTCGAGATGAATATCCCCTTGCAGCAAGACTCGCGGCGCGCCCAGGAGCGGGAGTCAGAGGCCATGTTGGCCGCTGCCCGCTCACGCCAGGAAGTCGTCACGAATCAAGTCCTGGCAGACCTTTACGCCAACGTGGCAGGTTTTGAGTCTGCCTGGCGCTCTTTGGCGTTAACGACGGAAAGTCTCTTGCCGCAGTCGGAGTTGACCTTCCGCTCTGCGCTGGCTGGGTACCAGACGGGCAAGGTGGATTTTGCGACCTTGCTGGACGCGCAGCGCCAGATTCGTCAGTCCAAACTGAATCAGATCAAAGCCGGCGTGGAAGCGCAGAAGCGGCTTAACGAAATTGAACGCATCGTGGGAGAAGAACAATGACAACAGGTTACAAGGCAGGCGTATTCCTGGCTATCGTCGCCGCAGGGTTGGCGGCGGGTGGTGGCTATTGGATGGGACAGCGCCAATTAGAAGCCCGCAGTGGTGACCAGACTGCTGCGCAGGGCGCCTCTGCCGGTTCTGCCAAGAAGGAGCGCAAGGTACTTTTTTACCGTAACCCGATGGGGCTGCCCGACACCTCTCCCACACCGAAAAAAGATCCAATGGGGATGGACTACATCGCGGTCTACGAGGGAGCGCAGGAAGAAGCAGAAACCAACTCCAATCAAATTCGCATCAGCACCGAAAAGATTCAGAAACTCGGTGTTCGCACCGAGGCGGTAAATCTGCGCTCGCTCGACAAGGTGGTACGTGCCGCCGGACGCATCGAACCAGATGAGCGCCAGACCTTCACTATCGCTGCCAAATTCGAGGGCTATGTAGAGCGTCTGCATGTCAACGTCACCGGACAGGCAGTGAGCAAGGGGCAGCCACTGTTCGATGTCTATAGTCCCGAACTGGTGTCTGCTCAGCGCGAATACGCCATCGCGGCACAGGGCGTCGACGCGTTGAAGGATGCCTCTGGTGAGGCACAGCGTGGAATGCGTGAGTTGGCCGACTCCAGCCTTGCACGGCTTCGCAATTGGGATATCTCGGACGAGCAGGTCAAGACCTTGGCCAAATCCGGCGACGCACGCCGCACGCTGACCTTCCGCTCGCCGGTGTCTGGAATCATCACCGAAAAGAAAGCCGTCCAAGGCATGCGCTTCATGCCGGGTGAAATGCTCTACCAAGTCGCCAACCTGTCCTCGGTCTGGGTCATCGCGGATGTCTTCGAGCAAGACATCGGGTTGGTCAAGTCGGGCGGCAAGGCCAAGGTGCAAATCAATGCCTACCCTGACAAGGTGTTCCAGGGGACAGTCAGCTATGTGTACCCCACCCTGAGGCCGGAAACCCGAACGGTGCAGGTGCGCGTCGACTTGGCGAACACGGGTGGCTTGCTCAAGCCGGGCATGTTTGCCCAAGTGGAACTACCGACCGCCAGCAAGGGCTCGGTTTTGACGGTGCCGACTTCGGCCGTGATTGACAGCGGCACGCGCCAGATCGTCCTGGTGCAGCTCAAAGAAGGTCGATTCGAACCCCGCGATGTCAAAGTGGGCGCACGCAGCGACGACCGCATTGAAGTCACCGAGGGCGTTCGCGAGGGTGAGCAGGTGGTAGTTGCTGCTAATTTCCTGATCGATGCAGAAGCCAACCTCAAGGCGGCCGTCGGCGGTTTTGGACACTCCTCACATGGAGCTAAGCCGGAGGCACAAGGCACCTCCGATGCGAGCAAACCCACTGCCTCCGTCGGGCACCAGGGCGAGGGCAGGGTGGAAGAGTTTGATGCGAAGGCAGGCACGGTGACCATTGCCCATGGTCCCATACCCTCCCTTAAATGGCCCGCGATGTCCATGGAGTTCAAGGTCTCCAACAACGGGATGATGGCGGGCTTGCTGCCTGGGGCAGCGGTGGTCTTCGAGTTCGTTGAGCGTGGACAGGGTGAATGGGTGGTCACCTCCGTGAAACCCGTGGGCAAAGCGGCGGCCACTCCGCACGCCGGCCATAACTGATCTTCAGGGAACAACATGCTCGCGAAGATCATTGACTGGTCAGGAAGAAACAGCTTCCTGGTGCTGCTGGCCACGCTGTTTGTCATTGTCGCAGGGGTGTTCGCGGTGTTGCGAACGCCTTTGGACGCCCTGCCGGACTTGTCCGACGTGCAGGTCATCGTCTACACCGAATACCCTGGACAAGCGCCCCAGGTGGTTGAGGATCAGGTCACCTATCCCTTGACCACCGCCATGCTGTCGGTACCCAAGTCCAAGGTGGTGCGCGGCTTTTCCTTCTTTGGAGCGTCCTTCGTCTACATCATCTTTGAGGATGACACAGACATCTATTGGGCGCGTTCGCGCGTGCTGGAATACCTCAATTTCGCATCCAGCCGAATGCCCAAGGGGGTCACGCCGCAAATTGGCCCTGACGCCACCGGTGTGGGTTGGGTCTACCAGTACGCGTTGATCGCCAAGGACCGGACGCTGGCCGAGTTGAGAACTTTGCAGGATTGGTACCTGCGCTACCAGCTGACCAAGGCGCATGGCGTCGCTGAGGTGGCATCCGTCGGTGGCTTTGTCCAGACCTACCAGATCACCGTCGACCCGGTGAAGCTGCGGGCCTACGGCATTCCGTTGGCCAAGGTGTCGCAGGTCGTGCGCGACTCCAATCGTGACGTCGGCGGCCGTGTGGTGGAGATGGCCGAGACAGAGTACATGGTGCGCGGAAAGGGCTATCTGCGCGGCGCGGCGGACATCGAGAACCTGGTCGTCAAGACCGAAAAAGGCACACCAGTATTGATTCGAGACATCGCTCGCGTTGAACTCGCTCCCGATGAACGGCGCGGCCTGACCGAACTCAACGGGGAGGGGGAGGTGGTCTCGGGCATCGCCATGGCCCGCTATGGCCAAAACGCCCTGGAAGTCATTCACAACCTGAAGGAGAAAATTACCGAAGTTTCGGCAGGGCTGCCGCAGGGCGTCAGCATCCAGGCTGTTTACGACCGATCTGACCTGATTCATCGGGCCATCGATACTCTCAAGCGAACGCTGATTGAGGAGAGCCTGATCGTTGCCCTGGTCTGCATGGTCTTTCTCATGCACATCCGTTCAGCCCTCGTGGCTATCTTGATGTTGCCCGTAGGGGTGCTGATCTCATTCATCGCGATGCGCTTGCTGGGCATGAATTCCAACCTGATGAGTCTGGGTGGTATCGCCATTGCGATCGGTGCCATGGTGGATGCGGCCATCGTCATGATCGAGAACGCCCATAAACACCTGGAGCGGCTCCCACCCGAGCACAACAGCAAGCAGCGGGTCGAGGCCATGATCGCCGCGTGCAAGGAGGTTGGCCCGGCACTGTTCTTCTCGCTGCTGATCATCACCGTGTCGTTTCTGCCCGTGTTCACGCTCGAATCACAGGAGGGGCGCATGTTCTCACCGCTGGCGTTCACCAAGACGTTTTCTATGGCAGGAGCGGCGCTGCTGTCGGTGACGCTGGTGCCGGTGCTCATGATGATTTTCATTCGCGGACGCATCATGCCGGAGTCCCGTAACCCGGTGAACCGGTTCCTGATCTGGGTCTACCGACCCATCATCGCTGGCGTGATGCGCTGGAAGAAAGTGACTATTGCTATTGCCCTGGTCGTGCTTGGGGTGTCGTTCTACCCGGCCAGCAAGCTGGGGTCCGAATTCATGCCGACACTCAATGAAGGCACTTTGCTCTACATGCCTGCTTCGCTGCCGGGCATGTCGATCACCAAGGCCGCCGAGTTGCTTCAGACGCAAAACAAGATCATCAAGAGTTTTCCAGAGGTTGAATCGGTCTACGGTAAGGCAGGACGGGCCAACACGGCCACCGACCCGGCACCGACCGAGATGTTCGAGACGGTCATCAACCTCAAGCCGGAGTCAGCGTGGCGATCTGGCATGACCACC
The DNA here is from genome assembly GCF_000175235.1 of Acidovorax delafieldii 2AN. Classification (GTDB taxonomy): domain Bacteria; phylum Pseudomonadota; class Gammaproteobacteria; order Burkholderiales; family Burkholderiaceae_C; genus Acidovorax; species Acidovorax delafieldii_B. The sequence continues at coordinate 8,669 of NZ_ACQT01000038.1, forward strand.
GACAAATTGATCGCCGAGATGGACAAGGCACTGCAATTTCCTGGCGTCTCCAATGCCTGGACCATGCCCATCAAGGCGCGCATCGACATGCTGTCCACCGGTATCCGCACACCCATTGGTATCAAGGTCTTCGGCAAGGACTTGAACGAAATGGAACGCCTGGCGCGGGAGATCGAGACCGTAGTGAAATCTGTGCCCGGCACCACCTCGGCATTCGCGGAGCGGATCACCGGCGGCTTCTACCTGAACATCGAGCCCGACCGCGCCCAACTGGCACGCTACGGTCTGGCGGTGGGTGATCTGCAGGAGGTCATTGGTACGGCGCTCGGCGGTGACATGGTGACCACCACGGTGGAAGGGCGAGAGCGTTTTGGCGTGACGGTTCGCTACCCACGCGAATTGCGGTCTGACCCGCAGCAGATCGCCCGTGAAGTGCTGGTGCCGACGATGGATGGAGCCATGGTTCCGCTGGGCCAAGTTGCCCGCGTGGAGGTGGCCAAGGGCGCCCCGGGTATCCGTACCGAAAATGCGCTGCTATCTGCCTACATCTTTGTGGACATCCGTGAGCGTGACATCGGTGGCTACGTCGCCGAGGCGCGCAAAGCAGTGAATGACCAGGTCAAGTTCCCGCCCGGCTACTACGCCACATGGAGCGGTCAGTTTGAGTCCATGGAGCGTGCCATCGAGAAAATGAAACTCGTTGTGCCAGTAACGCTGTTGCTCATTTTCCTGCTGCTGTACCTGAACTTCAGGCGACTGACGGAGACTTTGATCGTCATGCTGTCGGTGCCGTTCGCGTTGGTTGGCGGCGTCTGGCTGATGTGGTGGCTTGGCTACAACCTCTCCGTCGCAGTTGCTGTGGGCTTCATTGCCCTGGCGGGTGTGGCCGCTGAAACCGGGGTCGTCATGCTGATCTACCTGGACCACGCCTGGGAAGAGATCAAGGAAAAACGCCGCTCTGAAGGGAAAGAGCCAGGAGTTGGTGACCTTTACGAGGCAGTCATGGATGGAGCCGTCGAACGGGTTCGTCCCAAGATGATGACGGTCGTTGCCATTATGGCGGGCCTGCTACCCATTATGTGGGGGACCGGCACCGGCTCGGAAGTGATGAGTCGCATTGCCGCACCGATGGTCGGTGGCATGATTTCTTCGACCGTGCTCACGTTGGCTGTGATTCCGGCGCTCTACGCGCTGGTCAAACAGTTTGAACTTCGAAGGCAGCGTGCTTCGGGAACGGATTCGCATCCATCCGACCCAGTCTGGAGCCGTGAAGTTTGAGCCATGGACGCTGGCCCTTGGCGTCGACGCGGAGCGTGGGACAGGGTCTAAAAGGAGGCGCTTTACTTGTTTCACCAACTGCTCTGACCCCTCTCTCAATGCACAACACATCAAACTGCGAGTTGACCTCCTTTGAGCGGCTCAACCGCGACTGCTTCTGTCTGAGCCTGGATCCTGCGGCGCTGGCGGCTGCGCTCGATGCCGAGTTGGGCTCTCCGAGCTTGTCGCAGCTAGTGCGCGACCGATGCCCCTACCTGTTTGCTGCGCAGCCGGTCTTCGTGGCGCGGCCTCCTCTCGAACGAATGGCCCGCGTCGTGCAAGCCATCGAGGCAGTGGTGGCACTCCCGGCCTACCGGGAGCAGGTCTTGGCGGATGCCCCCGCCATTGCGCGGGACGGCACCGGTGGCTCCCAGGGCGTGTTCTTCGGCTATGACTTCCATCTGGACCAAGACCGTCTCGGTTTGATCGAAATCAACACGAACGCTGGTGGTGCGATGCTGAATGCGGTGCTGGCCCGTGCTCAGCGCAGCTGCTGTCAGGCTGTGCATGCAATGGTGCCCGGCCGAGCAGGCGTCACAACGTTCGAGCAGCGGCTGGTGGACATGTTCCGCCGTGAGTGGCGGCTGGCCGGTCACTCACGGCCGTTGGTCTCGATCGCTATCGTGGACGAAGCGCCGCAGCAGCAATACCTGTATCCAGAGTTCCTGCTGTTCCGGCAGCTGTTTGAGCGCCATGGACTGCAGGCCATCATTGTCGATCCCTCCGAGCTGGCGTGCCGTCACGGCAGGCTCTGGCACGGCGAACTCGCCATCGACGTGGTTTACAACCGTGTCACAGATTTTTATCTGGATCTGCCTGCCAACGCCGTGCTGCGACAGGCTTGGCTGGAACAGGCAGCGGTTCTCACGCCCCATCCGACGGCGCACGCGCTATACGCCGACAAGCGGCGACTGGCCTTGTTCAGTGACGATGGTGCGCTGCGGGAGCTGGGCGTTGCTGACGACGACAGGAAGGTGCTGCTGGCGAACGTGCCGCGCACCGAAGTGGTCGATGAGGCACATGGTGACCGGCTGTGGGCGGCTCGTCGTAGCCTGTTCTTCAAACCCGCGGCGGGCTTCGGTAGCCGCGCCGCGTACCGAGGTGACAAACTCACGCGCCGGGTCTGGCAGGAGATCATGACGGGAGCCTATGTAGCACAGGCCCTCGTGCCTCCGGGCGAACGCGTCATTGCGAATACGGAGGGACTGCAGTCCATGAAATTCGATTTGCGCGCCTACGCCTATGCCGGCGACGTTCAGTGGGTTGCTGCACGCGTGTATCAGGGACAAACCACGAACTTCCGCCAGCCGGGCAGTGGCTTTGCCCCCGTCTACACCACCGTGGATGGCTCCGGCCGCGGAATGTGCGACTCGGATGGTGAACACGCGTCCTATGTGTTCCTGCTCGACGAGGCGGGCGAGGTGCACGCGTTGCCGCATGTGCTGTATGTGGCGCTTGCCAGGGGCCAGGCCTTGGCACCGATATTTGCGGACCAAACTCTGCGCCTAGCGGACTGGTATGTACGGCTTCGGGCCGATGGGGTGCCGGGTGCTGTGGTCAACGAGACCTATGGGTTTGTTCGCTTCGACCGAGAGGGGCGGTTCAAATTGGAGGCTGCGCCAGGAGATGCAGCATGGCCTACTCCTGAGGAGCGCCGACGGATGCAGGAGCTGCTATTCTCCATAGACTTGGAGCCCAACGGCGCCTGATCATAGGAGCCGGTAGGAGGGTGGGCCGCCCAACGAAGTGAATCATTTGGGTTGCTGCAAGAATGGTCAGACGATGATGCGTGGCTTCTGGCCTGGCAAAATGCAGATGGTCACGTCGCATGGGCGAGGACCAACTCCCACCAGATGCACGCAGCGACCAATCCCATCTCAAAAGTTACGGGGCACAGGTTTCTTTGGCGGCTTTTGCGCCATCTTTGCAGGCCTTGACTTCGGCCTCATAACGCGCCTTGCGCAATTGGTTCAGGTATGGCGTCGTCTGTGCGCGCGGGCCATGGTCGAGCTGCAATACGAGTTTCTTGGGAGGGCAGACCTTTTCTTGGTCTGGAGCGGCACTGGCCGAGAGACTGAAGCCAAGGGTCGTGGCGCCAACGAGAGCGATGAGCAAGTATTTCATGATGAACTCCTTGGATAGGAAAACCGAACGTATGAATCAGCGAGGCACAGGGCTGCCGGCTGACTGCGCCAACAGCGGTACGCGAAGCGCAAGGGCACGCTTTTTTCTGTTTTTGACAGATCCCGGGGTTTCTGTGCCAACGTCGAAGGTTTTTTCCGCAGTTGCCACGCCGCCTGTTTAGATTCCTCGGCCTCCCCGGAAACCCGCTGCAACCCCAACTGGCAATCAACCCCGGTAGTAGAGACGCAGACGCGCGTCGCGTTCTTCAGGGGACTCGCTCCGCAATTCGTTGATTACTTGCTCACGCGTCTTGCCTGGACCTGCCGCATCAGGAGTGCGGATCGGGAAGTTGCTTTGGCCGTAAGAAAGTCGTCCTTGCTGCATAGCAGCCTTAGTTTCGGCGATGACTTGCTCTCGCGTCTTCTCGCTCTTGAAGTGTTCCGGGTGAACGATGACGCCCTTTTCGTTGTTGGCGGGATGCTCGTACGCTGCCGAAGCAATCCCTGGAAGGCCCAGGGTAACCACTGCGGCCGCGGCGGCAATCATGGAAGAAAGGGAGAGGCGTTTTTGGATCATGGTTGAAGCTCCTAGCGATAGTGAATAAAACTTGCATCTCTCATGCCTTGCTTGGGCGTTGAGGAGATGTGTTCATCGTAGGGAGCGCACCCCAACAGAATCTAGACAGCCCGATGATATTTTTGTCAGGGAGCGGCGCGAACTGGAGCGCAAGTTGGTGGACCTGCGCGGGGGGTAAACACGGAGGACGGAGAATCTACCTCAAGGATACGCGCCTATCACGGCAGCAGTCCGGGTGCCATTGGGCAGCCCCTGGCTTACGCGCACCCTCCAGCGATGTGGCTCCAGCGAGCTATCGCAAGCGATTGATAGGTGGTTGTGGGTCCGCAGGCGTGCCAACAAGTGCAGCGATGATGGGGCAGGGAAACGCCTGCCCCGTCTCCTCGCACCGCGCGAGCATGTCACGCAGTGCACCTCGCATGCGCTCCAGATCCCCGACCTTCTCATCGATTTGCTCAAGGCGTCGCTGCGTCACCGTCTGGATGGCCCGGCGATTCCGTCCGTCCTCCAGGTCTAGCAGCGATCCCACCTCATCCAACGAGAAGCCCAGGCTCTGCGCCCGCTTGATAAAGCCGATCCGCTGAACCATTGAAGCGGGGTAACGCCGGAAACTGCCTGCGGCTTTCGGGACCGGCAAAAGCCCGCGACCCTGGTAGTAGCGAATCGTCTCTACACCGACGCCAGCGACTTTGGCCAGTCTGCCGACCGTCATCCAATCGCCCGGGCCTTCGTTCATCGAGGGATCTACCGTTTTCTTCATAGCCATGGCAGGATAACGCTGTACCGCGTAGTTGACCCCTGTCTCCATTTGATTAAGATCAAGATCTCGCAGCTTGCCTAAGCATAGGATTGCTGTTATTGGCTATATAGGCCGCACATGCGCACACATCTCAACCCTCGTAGGATTCGTGCCATCGCGTGGATGGTGCTGGGGGTATGGTTGTTTGCGCTTGCGGCCGGGATGGCGAATGCCTGCCTGTTGGAGTCCCCGGAGCCGCACCACTATGCGTCAGGGTATGAACACGGCAATGGCCACTCCCATGGGGGTCATGAGGGCGCCCACGAAAAGCATGAAGAGGGGAGCCAGGACCCGTCGAAGGCACCTTGCCTGAAACTTTGCGGAGAGGTCAACCAGTCGGCAATTCAGAAGACGCCGACCTTTGCGTTCGACCTTATTGGGCTTCCGCCCCCTTCCTATACTGCCTGGGAACCGGCCCCGGCGCTGGCTCTGCGAGCCATCCTATTGAGGAGCCCCCAGCGGGCTCACCCACAGCCGCCTGCTTGGCTGCTGTTTGCACGTCTCGCGTTATAGCCCCTCCTGTGAGCGCTGTGCCGGCTATGTCCCGCACGCGTCTCGTACGCCTTGACTCTGTACCCGGCTACGGAGTTCTCATATGGGATTTGTCTTCTGGAAGCGCCACTTGGCTCGACCAGACGACAAAAGCCAGCGGCTAAAGGAGAAAGAAATGACATTCGTGCGCTCCATCGCGGTCGTCTTCGGCGCCGCCCTCGTCAGTTTGTTTTCATTCGCGCAAGACGACCATCAGGCCCATCATCCTGCGGGTTCGAGCGCCCCTGGGACTTCGGCTCTAGTGGCGCCGAGCTTCGAGGGCATGCCGGAGCACTCGCGGATCAATGCTGCCTGGAACGAGCAGGCGTAACGGAGAACCCCATGGCAAAGAACAAGAAGGCCGCGACAGGCGCGACGAAAAAGGCTCATGCGGACGTGACCGATGTCGCGCACAACCCGTCGCGCGACGAGGCAACGGAACGCTCGATCGGCCGCGAGGACTATGAGGCGCAGTTGCACATGCTGCAGATAGAACTCGTGAAGCTGCAGCGCCATTTCATCAAGTGCAGCGACCGGATCCTCATCCTCTTGGAGGGACGGGACAGTGCGGGCAAGGATGGCAGCATCAAGCGGCTCGTCGAACACCTGAGTCCGCGGGAAACCCGGGTCGTCGCGCTCGGCAAACCCTCCGATCGGGACCGCACCAGTTGGTACTTCCAGCGCTACGTGCCGCACCTACCGGTCGGCGAAGAACTCGTTGTGTTCAACCGTAGCTGGTACAACCGCGCCGGCGTGGAGCCGGTGATGGGTTTCTGCACGGCTGAGCAGCACGAGGAGTTCATGAACTCAGTGCCGAAGTTCGAGGAGATGCTGGTCAACTCCGGCATCAAGCTGCTGAAGTATTACCTCGACATCGGGAAGAAAGAGCAGACCCGCCGGCTCGGTGAACGCCGCCGAGACCCGCTCAAGCAATGGAAATCAAGTCCGGTCGACGCCGTGGCGCTGAAGCACTGGGACGGCTACACGCGTGCGCGCGACGAGATGTTCATACGCACGCACACCGCTGCCGCTCCCTGGTCCGTCGTGCTCGCCGACAACAAGCGAGTCGCCAGGCTCAACCTGATCAGGGACGTCCTCTCGCGGCTCCACTACGCGGGCAAGAAGCACAAGCTCATCGCGCCCGACCGGGAGATCGTCTTCGAGTTCTCGCAGGACTGCCTGGATTCCGGCCGACTCGCACGTTGACACATCGAACAGAACCAACAGTAAGAACCATCCATGAAGGCAATCAACGTTGAAGTCGGAGGGCTCATATCGAGCCTGAGCGCGGAGGGAGTACGTCGCAAGTTGCTGCAGCTTCCCGGCGTCCATCACGCGGATGTCAACTACGTTGCGGGAAGCGCAACGGTCCATCTCGACGAACGGCAGCTCAGTGTCGAGGATCTGCGCCGCCGGATCGTGGAGTGCGGCTATCACTGCAGTGGCGAGCAGACGCCTAAGCATGTGTGTGATCCCGCCACGGGCAGTACGGCGGGCCAGAGCCATGACGGACACGCCGATCACGCCGTGTCTGCGAAGCAGGAGGATCACGCGGTGCATTCGGGGCACGCCCATGCAGCCGGAGCGACTGCGACGACGGCCGCCTCGCCGGCCTCCCATGTCGGGCACCAGGGCCACGCAGGCGAGCCCGCCATGGCCGACATGATGCACGACATGGGGCACGGGTCTGGGTCGATGCAGGACATGGCCCGGGACATGCGCAATCGGTTCTTCGTGTCCCTGATCTTTTCGATTCCGGTGTTTCTCTATTCGCCGATGGGGAAGATGTTCGGCGACTTCCAGACGCCGTTCGGGCTGGACAACAAGCTCTTTCTTTTCATCTTTGCGAGCGCGGCAATCCTCTATCCCGGGTGGCCTTTCTGCATCGCTGCGTGGCGCGCTTTGCGCAACGGTGTCGCCAACATGGCCACGCTGGTCGTGCTGTCGGTGGGCGTGGGATACCTGTTCAGCGTCGGAGCGACCTTCTTCTACGAGGGTGAGGTGTTCTATGAAGCGGCGTCAGTGCTGCTGGTTTTCATCCTGCTGGGCCACTGGTTAGAGATGCGCGCCCGCGCGGGTGCGTCCGACGCGATTCGCGCGCTGATGGATCTCGCGCCACCGATGGCCACCGTCGTGCGCAACGGTGTCGAGACCAAGGTGCCAACCGCCGAGGTCGTGGCCGGTGAACTGGTGGTGATCAAGCCCGGCGACAAAATCCCGGTGGATGGCGAGATCGTCGAAGGAGCCTCGCAGGTAGACGAGTCGATGCTGACCGGCGAGTCGATGCCGGTCAAGAAGGTGGTAGGCAGCACCGTCGTGGGCGCCAGCATCAACAAGAGCGGGAGCTTCCGCTACAAGGCCACGAAGGTCGGTGCGGACACGGCATTGGCCCAGATCGTCAAGCTGGTCCAGGAGGCCCAGAACTCGAAGGCACCCGGCCAGCTGCTGGCCGACCAGGCGTCGCAGTGGCTGGTGCTGGCGGCGATCGTGATTGGCCTGTTGACCTTCAGCGTCTGGTACTGGGTGATGGGCCAGACGCTGCTATTCGCACTCACCTTGACCATCACGGTATTCGTGATCGCATGCCCTGATGCGCTGGGCCTGGCCACGCCGATGGCCATCATGGTCGGGACCGGCCTGGGTGCGATGAACGGCATCCTCTTCAAGAACGCGGCCGCGCTGGAGAACGCTACCAAGCTGACAGTGGTGGTGTTCGACAAAACCGGCACCTTGACACTCGGGCAGCCCGATGTCGTCGAGATCGTGGCCGCGCCCGGTGTCGAAGAGGCGCGGCTTCTGGCGACGGCCGCCGCGGTGGAGAAGTTCTCCGAGCACCCCCTTGCACTCGCAGTGCTCAAGCGTGCGGGGGACATGCCGACGGAGGTCACCGAGAACTTCACCAACATCGATGGGCAAGGTGCACGGGCCACCATCGGGGGCGAGAGGGTGCTGCTCGGGAACCGGCTGCTGATGCAGTCGGAGCAGGTAGACCTGACCGTCCTCGCCAGCGAGGCAACGCGGCTGCAAGGCGGCGGGCGCACGGTGGTCTATGTCGCGCGCGGCGGCCGGCTGATCGGCCTCATCGCAATCGCGGACGCCGTCCGGCCGACCTCGCGCGAGACGATCTCCAAGCTGCAGGCGCGGGGCGTGAAGGTCGCGATGCTGACCGGCGACAACCAGGCGACCGCCGAGCGCATCGGCAAGGAACTGGGCATCGACATCGTCCTTGCGGACGTGCTGCCCGGCCAGAAGGCATCCAAGATCAAGGAGTTGCAGCAGCAGGGCCACAAGGTGGGCATGGTCGGCGACGGCATCAACGACGCTCCAGCGCTGACCCAGGCCGACGTCGGTTTTGCGATCGGCGCCGGGACGGATGTCGCCATGGAAAGCGCCCAGGTGGTGTTGATGAAAAGCGACCCGTACGACGTCGTCGGGGCCATCGAGCTCTCTCGCGCAACGCTGCGCAAGATGCACCAGAACCTATGGTGGGCCGTGGGCTACAACGTGGTCGCCTTCCCGCTTGCGGCTGGGGTGTTGTACCCCTTCACGCTGTCGCCGGAGGTTGCCGCGTTGTCGATGTCCGGCAGTTCTGCGATAGTGGCCATCAATGCACTAATGCTCAAACGCACGCGCTTACCGGGCATCAAGCGCGTCACGTCGCGCACCTCCGCTCAAGCGGTCGCGTGAGCCCGTGCTGCGAGCCACCATGGTCGAGAGCCGCCCGATGAGATCGCCGCCGTCCAAAGCCAGGCTGGCCCGTCAGGACGATCTGGGCGTCGTTCAGCTGGGCTGGCTAGCGGCGGCCGTGTTCGTTGTCTCGGCCGGGTACGGCGCGTTGATGCCCTTGATTCCCGACTGGCTGCGCCCTCTGATGGGTGACGCCGACCCAGCGGTGCTCGCGCGCCATGTCGGCTACCTCAGCGGCATCTACACGGCCGGGATACTTGTGGGGGCGCCACTGTGGGGCGTGCTGGCGGACAGGCTGGGACGCGCCCGCGTGCTGTTGGTCGGGCTGGTCGGCTATGTGGCGAGCCTGCTTCCGCTGCTGCGCCCCGAATCTGTGGGCGTGGTCGGCATCTATGCGCTGCGCGGCGCTGCGGGCTTCTTTGTCGCCGCAGTCGTGCCCGTGGTGCCGGCGCTCGTCGCGCAGTACACGCCGCAGGCGATACGCGCCAAGCGCTTCGCATGGTTGGGCGCGATGTCGCTGCTCGGGTTCCTGTTCGGACCCGGCCTCAACGCCGTCGCGGATCGCCTTGCCGGCTTGGGCGTCTTCGCCGCCCTCGTGCAGGGGTCATCGACCAAGCTCGTGATCGGACTCTCGGCCGCGCTGGGTGCGTTGATGATGCTGGGCCTGGCCGCCACGCTTCCGGCGCCGTCCAGCACTCTGGATGCGGGCCCGAGCGATGACGACGGCCCGCCCGAGAGCCGGTCCTTCACGCTCTGGCTGCTCAATGGCGTGGTCATGTTCGTGCTCGCCGGCTTTGAACTCGGCATCGTGCTGCAGGGCCAGCGTCATCCCGAACTCACGTCGCGCGAGGTGTCGTGGATGTTCGCCGCATGCAGCCTGGTGATGTTGGGCGTCAACGCGGTCCTGTTTTTCACCGGCTTGCTTGAGCGCGCTGATCCCCGTCGCATGTTGGCTGCCGGCATGGTCCTGGGTATCGCGGGACTCGCGGTGCTGGCTCGCCATGGCAGCGAGACCTGGATGTACGTTGGCGTCAGTTTCACAGCGGCGGGCACCGGTATCGTGCTGCCGACCGTTGCCTACCTCGCCGCAGGCTCCGCACGTCGGCGGCTCGGAACCGCGATGGGCGGCCTAGCGGCAGCAGCCGGCTTCGGGCAGACGCTTGGATCGGCAGTCGCCGGCTGGCTGTTCGGCACCGTCATGCAGAGCAGCTTCGCATGGCTCTCCATCCCGCTCGTGGCCACCCTCGCATTCTTGCTGATTCCCCGGCAGTGGTGGCCAGCGAACCCGGCCCTGCTGACAGCTTCACCTTCCTCCACGGAGACCGAACCATGAGACTTATCCTGACGACCCTGCTCGCAGCGCTTGCCCTGTCGCTGAGCGGATGCGGCTACAACGACTTCCAGCGGTTGGACGAACAGACCAAGTCTGCCTGGTCCGAGGTGCTGAACCAGTACCAGCGGCGCGCAGATCTGATACCGAACATCGTCGCGACGGTGAAAGGAGAGACCAACTTCGAACAAGAGACGCTGACCCGGGTCGTCGAAGCGCGCGCCAAGGCCACCTCGATTCAGGCTACTCCGGAACTCGTCAACAACCCCGAGGCGTTCCAGAAGTTCCAGGCGGTGCAGGGCGAGCTGTCCGGCGCGCTGAGCAGGCTGCTGGTCGTGAGCGAGAACTACCCGCAGCTCAAAGCCAACCAGGCCTTCCAGGAACTGCGCGCGCAGCTTGAAGGCACCGAGAACCGCATCACCGTGGCCCGCGGGCGCTATGTGAAGGTGGTGCAGGACTACAACGTCCTCACGCGCAGCTTCCCGACCAACATCACGGCCAAGGTGTTCAGCTACGACGTCAAGCCGAACTTCTCCGTCGCCGACGAGAAGGCGATGGCCACGCCGCCCCAGGTCGACTTCGGCGCCTCGGCACCGGCGGCGCGCCCCTGACATGAGCACGCTGAGAACAGCGGTGCCGTACCCGGCCGCCCACCTGCGCCTGGCCCGCATGTTGGCCTGGCTGTTGCTGAGCCTGTTCCTGGTGGTCGCGTCCGCGCAGGAACTGGTAGCTATTCCGCCGCTGCAGGCGCGTGTCACCGACCTCACGGGGACGCTCGCCGCCGATCGGATCGCCTCGCTGGATGCGCAGCTTCGTGCCTTCGAGGAACGCAAGGGCGTGCAGATCGCGGTGCTGATGGTCGGCTCTACGCGGCCAGAACCGGTCGAGCAGTACGCCATGCGGGTGGTCGAACAGTGGAAGCTCGGCCGCCGCAAGGTGGACGATGGCGCACTGCTGCTGGTTGCCAAGGAAGATCGTGCCGTGCGCATCGAGGTTGGCTACGGCATCGAGGGCGCGCTGAGCGACTTGGTGGCGCGGCGCATCATCGACGAAGTAATCACGCCGCGCTTTCGCCAGGGCGATTTCGACGGTGGCATCGCGGCAGGCGCCGAACAGATCATGCGCGTCGTCGACGGCGAAGCCCTGCCTGCGGCGGATCCACGGCGGCAAGGCCGGACCAACGACATCGGCCAGGCCTGGCCCTTCCTGTTCATCGTGGCTTTGATGCTGGGCGGATTGCTGCGCAACGCGCTCGGCCGGGTCCCTGGCGCCGTGGTCACAGCCGGGGTATTGGGTGCTGCGGCGTGGCTGGTGGTGGGCACGCTCGCGGTAGCCGCGATGGCCGGATTGGCGGGGTTCTTCGTCACGCTGCTAGGCATCGGCATGGGCGGCCACGGCGGCATGCATGGGCACCATCGGGGTGGTGGGTGGCCTGGTGGCGGATTCGGCGGCGGCGGAGGAGGATTCCGCGGCGGTGGCGGTGGCTTTGGTGGCGGTGGCGCCTCAGGACGGTGGTGAGATGAACATTCAACGACTTCTTCGCCACCTCGCCACCACCGGCGGCGCGGTACGCCGCGCCTTCCCGTCGCGCACTCTGGACGCCATCGAGCAAGCCATCCGTGCGGGAGAGTCCCAGCATGGCGGCCAGTTGCGCTTTGTGGTCGAGGGCGCGCTGGATGGATCGCCGCTGTGGCGAGACCAGTCGCCGCGCGAGCGAGCGCTGGATCTGTTCGCCCGTATGGGCGTATGGGACACGGCACATAACAGCGGCGTGCTCATCTACGTGCTGCTGGCCGATCGGGCGGTGGAGATCGTGGCCGATCGCGGCATCCATGCCTGTTGCGGCGCCGACATGTGGTCAGGTGTGTGCCAGCGCATGGAAGCCCAGTTCGCGCAGGGGCACTTCGAGGCCGGTTCCATGGAAGGCATCGCCGCCGTCAGCCATCTGTTGATGCAGCACTTTCCGCGCGACTCGGGCGACGGAAACGAGTTGCCCGATCGGCCAGTCCTTTTTTGAACGACAACATCCTTGGAGACTTTCCATGCAACTTCAGTTTTTGGGTGCCACGGGCACCGTGACCGGTTCGAAATACCTCCTGCGCCATGGCGACTCGACAATCCTGGTGGACAGCGGCCTGTTCCAGGGCTTTAAGCAGCTGCGGCTGCGCAATTGGGAGCCGCTGCCGGTCGCGCCCAAGACGATCGATGCTGTCGTGCTCACCCACGCCCACATCGATCACAGCGGCTACCTGCCGCTGCTGGCGCGGCAGGGTTTTCGCGGGCGGGTCTATTGCACGTCCGCGACGCATGAGCTATGCAAGATACTGCTCACCGACAGTGGTCATTTGCAGGAAGAAGAGGCGAAGTTCGCCAACCGCTACGGCTTCTCCAAGCACAAGCCCGCGCTGCCGCTGTACACGCGGGAGGATGCCGAGCGCTGCCTGAAGCTTTTCTCACCGCGTCCGTTCGCCGAGGCCTTCGAAGCTCTGCCCGGACTCACAGCCCGGCTGGAGCCCTCGGGGCACATGCTCGGCTCCGCCTTCGTGCACCTCAGCGATGGGCAGCGGTCGGTGCTCTTCTCCGGCGACATCGGCCGCCCGAACGACCCGGTGCTGCGCCCGCCGGTGCAGGTTCCGGGCGCAGACTACCTGCTGGTGGAGTCTACCTACGGCAACCGCAAGCATGAAGAGACTGACGCGCTGGAAAAACTGGAGACCGTGATCAATCAGACCGCCGCCCGCGGCGGTGTCGTGGTCATCCCCGCGTTCGCGGTCGGCCGCGCCCAAAGCCTGATGTATGGCATCTACCAGCTCAAGAAGCAGGGCCGCATCCACCACCTGCCGGTGTACCTGGACAGCCCGATGGCCATCGATGCGACGCAGCTGTATCACGCCCACCGTGACGAGCATCGGCTCTCGCCCGAGGAGTGCGAGGGCATGTGCCACGCCGCGAAGATCGTCAACAAGGTCGAGGAGTCCAAGGCGCTCAGTGCCAGCCGCGGCCCGATGGTGATCATCTCCGCCAGCGGCATGGCCACGGGTGGCCGGGTGGTTCACCACCTGAAGTCCTTCGCACCCGATCGGCGCAACACGATCCTGTTCGCCGGCTACCAGGCGGGTGGAACCCGCGGCGCGGCGATCCTGCATGGTGCGTCCACCGTTCGCATCCATGGCGAAGACGTGCCGATTCGCGCCGAGGTGGCCTCGCTCGACAACCTCTCCGCCCATGCCGATGCCGACGAGATCATCGCGTGGCTGCGCGGCTTCACGCAAACGCCGCGCCGCACGTTCGTGACGCACGGCGAGCCCGAAGCGGCCGATGCGCTGCGCTCGCGGATCGACCATGAACTCGGCTGGGCGGTTTCGGTGCCCGACTACCTGCAGACCGTGGAGCTTGCATGACAGCGCAAATGCATGAAGCCGGCCGCACCAAGGAGGCCGGGAACAGGCTGCAGGCGTGGCGCACGGGCATCGACACCTATCAGGAGCCGGTGGTCTACATGCGGCGCGATTGCCCGGTCTGTCGATCGGAGGGTTTCACGACCCAGGCGCGCGTGCAATTGACGGCCGGCGGCCGAAGCATCGTGGCGACGCTCAGTGTCGTCGACGGTGATTGGCTGGCCGAGAACGTCGCCGGTCTGTCCGAGTCCGCGTGGGCATCGCTGGGTGCGCAGCCGGGTGAGCCGGTCGCGGTCACCCATGCGCCACCGCTGGATTCGCTCAGCCATGTCCGGGCCAAGGTCTACGGCAACTCCCTTGGCGACGCCCAGTTCGGCGCGATCATCTCCGACGTCGCGGCGGGCCGTTACTCGGACCTGCACCTCGCCACCTTCATCACTGCCTGCGCGGGCGATCGCCTCGACCTGGCGGAGACGGTCTCGCTCACGAAAGCCATGATCGCCGTCGGCGAGCGCATCGATTGGGGCCGTCCGCTGGTCGTGGACAAGCACTGCGTCGGCGGCCTGCCTGGGAATCGCACGACCCTGCTCGTGGTGCCCATCGTGGCCGCCTGCGGCCTCACGATGCCCAAGACCTCCTCGCGCGCCATCACCTCACCGGCCGGGACGGCCGACACGATGGAGGTGCTGGCACCGGTCAACCTGGATGTGCCGAGCATGCGACGCGTGGTCGAGCGCACGGGCGGCTGCATCGTGTGGGGCGGCTCGGTCCGGCTCAGCCCCGCCGACGACATCCTTATCCGCGTCGAGCGGCCACTCGATCTCGACAGCGAAGGGCAGCTCGTGGCCTCGGTTCTGTCCAAGAAGGCCGCTGCGGGTTCGACCCATGTGCTGATCGATCTGCCCGTGGGCGCCACCGCGAAAGTGCGCAGCGCACACGCCGCGGCGTCGCTCGGCCGGCGCCTGCAGGAGGTGGGTGGCGCCATAGGCCTGCAGGTGTTCTTGCGCGTCACCGACGGCGAACAGCCGGTTGGCCGCGGGATCGGTCCCGCACTGGAAGCCCGCGACGTGCTGGCCGTCCTGCAAGGGACGCGCGAGGCCCCGGCCGACCTGCGAGAGCGGGCGCTGCGGCTGGCGGCGGA
>NZ_ACQT01000037.1 GCF_000175235.1 Acidovorax delafieldii 2AN
CTCCGCTGCCGCGGGGCGCAGCGAGCGCGCCGCGCGGTCCCTCCCGTCCAATGGTTTTTTTGCATGCCGCCGCTGATGGCGGCTTGCCACTTTCTGGAATTTCTGCGTGTCTGAACTCCACAAGTTTCTTTTCGATGGCATGCCCGTGCGCGGCATGATCGTGCGCCTGACCGAGGCCTGGACCGACATCCTTGCGCGCCGCGCCAGCAACACCACCACGGGTGCCTACCCGCCGCCCGTGCGCGAACTGCTGGGTGAAATGGCGGCCGCCGGGGTGCTCATGCAGTCGAACATCAAGTTCAACGGCGCGCTGGTGCTGCAGGTCTTTGGCGATGGCCCCGTCAAGCTGGCGGTGGCCGAGGTGCAGTCCGACCTGAGCCTGCGCGCGACCGCCACCGTGAACGGCACCGTGCCGGCCGATGCACAGCTGAGCCAGATGCTCAACGTGGGTGGCGGCGGGCGCTGCGCCATCACCCTCGACCCCAAGGATCGCCACCCTGGCCAGCAGCCCTACCAGGGCGTGGTGCCGTTGCACGGCGACCACCACGAAAAGCTGGAACGCCTGTCGGATGTGCTGCAGCACTACATGCTGCAGTCCGAGCAGCTCGATACCGTGCTGGTGCTGGCGGCCAGCGACACCGTGGCGGCGGGCCTGCTGATCCAGCGCATGCCCCTCAAGGGCGAGGGCAATCTGGCGGCGGGCCTGACGCACCGCGAGAACGAAGACCAGATCGGCCACAACGAGGACTACAACCGCATTGCCCATCTGGCCTCAAGCCTGACCCGCGAAGAGCTGCTGACCCTGGACGTGGACACCATCCTGCGCCGCTTGTTCTGGGAAGAGAAGCTGCTGCGCTTTGAACCCCAGCAGGGCGCCACGGGCCCGCGCTTCGCGTGCAGCTGCAGCCGTGAACGCGTGAGCAACATGCTGCGCAGCCTGGGACAGGACGAGGTGGAGAGCATTCTGGCCGAGCGCGGGGATGTCGAGGTGGGCTGTGACTTTTGCGGCCAGCAGTACCGGTTCGATCCGGTGGATGCCGCGCAGATCTTCGCCTCGCCAGCCGTTCGCCAGCCGCCAGTGCCGCCGGGCATTCAGTAGGCCGCTGCAGGGGGGGGAGCCGGCCTCCTCCGGTATTGACTGGCCGCCATCGCAGCCTTTGTGATGCCGTCCATGGGGGCCAGCCGGGCCAACCCAGCGAAAGGTGCGACCGGGGCGATGGTTGCTGGACTGTGCGCAGGGTCAGCGGCCCACCAGGGCGCTGAACAGACGGTGCTCGCACTCGGGATCGCTGCATTTCTCGCAATGCCACGCGCGCAGCGCGGCAGGTTTGGGACTAAAAATGCCGCTGGTGCTTTCTGAGTGTGTGTTTTTTGCTATTGATCCGATAGCGCGAAGAGCGTTTTCGAGCCGCTGTGGCCCGTTTCCATACACCACGTGGTAGCGCACAGAGGCTGCCGACAACGCAGCGCGCAGTCGGCTGTCGAAGGTTTCGCGCAGGCCTTGCTCGGCCGCGGTGCAGGGCAGGTCCAGCCCCATCAGCAGGGTGAGGGCTGCCCCTTGCAGGATGCGGGTTGCGTCAGAGAGAGTCTGCGGACGGTCGGCGTCCACGTCAGGAGCGATGGCATACAGCGCACCCGAGGCCCATGGCGCCTGTCGGTTGATGGCCGCGGCCAGCTCGCCCGGCCCGGTTCCGGGCGTGCCCAGCACGGCAATGGTTTGCAGCATGCGCCCCACGGCCAGAATCAACGTGGCATGTACTGCACGTAGACCTCGTTGGGCTTGACCATGCCCAGTTCGCTGCGGGCCTTTTCTTCCACCATGTCCAGCCCTTCCTTGAGGTCATGCACCTCGGAACTCAGGCGTTCATTGACCTGGCGGGCCTGGTCGTTCGCTGCGGTCTGCGCGTCAAGCTGCCGCTGCATCTCCTGCACGCGGGGGATGCTGCCCCGCCCCAGCCAGAGTTGGGCATGCACCGCTGCCAGCAGGGCCAGCAGCACGACAGGAACAAGACGGGACGCCATGGCTAGATGGTAATCCCCATCACAGCCGCGCCGCCCCGTGCTTCACGCAGGCGCCCTGCAACCCGCCCGCACCGCGAGGCGGTGGAGGAGGGGGCTGGGAGTCCGCGCAAAGGCATTGCTCAGCGCAGGTTGTAGAACGCGGCGCGGCCAGGGTAGTGGGCGATGTCGCCCAGGTCTTCCTCGATGCGCAGCAGCTGGTTGTACTTGGCGATGCGGTCCGAGCGCGACAGCGAGCCGGTCTTGATCTGGCCCGCGTTGGTGCCCACGGCAATGTCGGCGATGGTGCTGTCTTCGGTTTCGCCCGAGCGGTGCGAGATCACGGCGGTGTAGCCGGCGCGCTTGGCCATCTCGATGGCGGCAAAGGTTTCGGTCAGCGTGCCGATCTGGTTGATCTTGATGAGGATCGAGTTGGCGATGCGCTTGTCGATGCCCTCCTTCAGGATGCGGGTGTTGGTGACGAACAGGTCGTCGCCCACGAGCTGCACGTTGTTGCCCAGGCGCTCGGTCAGGATCTTCCAGCCCTCCCAGTCGCCTTCGTGCATGCCGTCTTCAATGCTGATGATGGGGTATTTGTCGACCCACGTGGCCAGCATGTCGGTCCACTGCTGGGCCGTGAGGCGCAGGCCGCCTTCGCCCTCCAGCACGTACATGCCGTCCTTGTAGAACTCGCTGGCAGCGCAGTCCAGGCCCAGGGCGATCTGCTCGCCGGCGGTGTAGCCGGCAGCTTCGATGGCCTGCAGGATCAGCTGGATCGCAGCTTCATGGTTTTCGACGCTGGGGGCGAAGCCGCCCTCATCGCCCACGGCGGTGCTGATGCCCTTGTCGTGCAGGATTTTCTTCAAGGCGTGGAACACTTCCGCGCCCCAGCGCAGGGCCTCGCGGAAGGTGGGGGCGCCCACGGGGATGATCATGAACTCTTGCAGGTCCAGGCTGTTGTTGGCGTGCGCGCCGCCGTTGATGACGTTCATCATCGGCACCGGCAGTTGCATGCCGCCCATGCCGCCGAGGTAGCGGTACAGGGGCAGGCCGGATTCTTCGGCGGCGGCGCGCGCTACGGCCATGGAGACGGCCAGCATGGCGTTGGCGCCCAGGCGGCTCTTGTTGTCGGTGCCGTCCAGGTCGATCAGGGTCTTGTCGAGGAAGGCCTGCTCGGAGGCGTCCAGGCCCAGCACGGCCTCGCTGATCTCGGTATTGATGTGCTCGACGGCCTTGAGCACGCCCTTGCCAAGGTAACGGCTCTTGTCACCGTCACGCAGTTCGATGGCTTCGCGGCTGCCGGTGGAGGCGCCCGACGGCACGGCGGCGCGCCCCATCACGCCCGATTCGAGCAGTACGTCGCATTCGACTGTGGGGTTGCCGCGGCTGTCCAGCACTTCGCGGCCTACGATGTCAACGATGGCACTCATGGGTTTCCTTTGACAGAAGTTTTAAATCAAATCGGGCTTCAGCGCATGTTGTTCAAACGCTGATTGCTATCAATTAGCGAGCATTCAAGCCTGCGCTGTTCAGACGCCTTCGACGCATACCATGCGCATGATGGCGGCGCCTTCACGGGCCGCCTTGGCTTTCTGGTACTCGGGGGTGTCGTAGAAGGCGCGGGCTGCTTCGAAACTTGGGAACTTGAGGATCACGGTGCGGCCTGGGTTCCAGTCTCCTTCCAGAACCTCCACTTTGCCGCCGCGCACGCACACTTCGGCGCCGTGGGCCTGCATGGCCAGCGTGCTCCACTTGCGGTACTCCTCGTACTGCGTGGGGTTGGTGACGGTGACGGATGCGATGACGTAACCACTGCTCATGTCTTCAGGCTCCAAAGTTGTTTTCGAGGAATCCGTTTTTCTTGGTGATGTCGTCCAGTGCCACCAAGGTCTCCAGCAGCGCCTTCATGTGCTTGAGCGGCACGGCGTTGGGGCCGTCCGACCAAGCTTCGGCGGGCTTGGGATGGGTTTCCATGAACAGGCCCGCCACGCCCGCGGCCACGCCGGCGCGTGCCAGCACGGGCACCATCTCGCGCGCGCCGCCGCTCACGGCGCCCAGGCCGCCGGGCTTTTGCACCGAATGGGTCACGTCAAACACCACCGGCGCGCCGGAGTTGCGCATCTCGGCCAGGCTGGTCATGTCAGCCACCAGGTTGTTGTAGCCAAAGCTCACGCCGCGCTCGCAGGCCAGGAAGCGGTCTTCCGACAGGCCGACTTCGGCCGCTGCGGCGCGGGCCTTGTCGATGACGTTCTTCATGTCCCAGGGCGCGAGGAACTGGCCCTTCTTGATGTTCACCGGCTTGCCGCTTTGCGCCACCGCGCGGATGAAGTCGGTCTGGCGGCACAGGAAGGCCGGCGTTTGCAGCACATCGACCACGCTGGCCACCTCGGCCACGTGCGAGGTGTCGTGCACATCGGTCAGGATGGGCAGCTGCAGCTGGCGGCGCACTTCATCGAGGATCTTCAGGCCGGCATCGAGGCCCACACCGCGCTTGCTGGTGCCCGACGAGCGGTTGGCCTTGTCGAACGAGCCTTTGTAGATCAAGGGAATGCCCAAAGCGGTGCAGGCTTCCTTGAGCTGCCCTGCGACGTCGAGCGACATCTCCAGGCCTTCGATGGAGCAGGTGCCCGCGATCAGGAAGAAGCGCTGGTCCAGGCCGACGTTGAATCCGCACAGCTGCATGGGTGGCTCCTTCCGATCAGGCTTTCGCCGTTTGCTTCTGGTGCTCCACGGCCGCCTTGATGAAGGCATTGAACAGCGGGTGGCCGTTCCAGGGCGTGGACTTGAACTCGGGGTGAAACTGCACGCCGATGAACCAGGGGTGGACACTTTGCGGCAGTTCGACGATTTCAGTCAGATGCTCGCGCTGCGTCAGTGCCGAGATCACGAGGCCGGCCTTGCGCAGCTGGTCAAGGTAGTTGACGTTGGCTTCGTAGCGGTGGCGGTGGCGCTCGGTCACCACGTCGCCGTAGATGCTGTGCGCCAGGGTGGTAGGCGCCACGTCGGAGCTCTGTGCGCCCAGCCGCATGGTGCCGCCCAGGTCCGAATTCTCATCACGCTTCTTGATGGTGCCGTCGGCGTCTTTCCACTCGGTGATCAGCGCGATCACGGGGTGGGGCGTGGCGGGATCGAATTCGGTGCTGTTGGCGTGGGCCAGGCCCGCCACATGGCGTGCGTATTCGATGGTGGCGACCTGCATCCCCAGGCAGATGCCCAGGTAGGGCACCTTGTGCTCGCGGGCGTACTGGGCGGTGGCGATCTTGCCTTCCACGCCGCGCACACCAAAGCCGCCGGGCACCAGGATGGCGTCGTACTTGGCAAGCTTTTGCGCCGCGTCGGCGCTTTCGATGGTTTCCGAATCCAGGTGCTCGATCTTCACGCGCACGTGGTTCTTCATACCGGCATGGCGCAGGGCCTCGTTCACGGACTTGTAGCTGTCCGACAGGTCCACATACTTGCCCACCATGGCGATGGTGACCTCGCCCTGGGGGTGTTCGGTTTCGTACACCAGGTCGTCCCAGCGCTTGAGGCTGGTGGGTGGGGTGTTCAGGCGCAGCTTGTCGCAGATCAGGCCGTCCAGGCCCTGCTCGTGCAGCATGCGGGGCACCTTGTAGATGGTGTCCACGTCCCACATGCTGATCACGCCCCATTCGGGCACGTTGGTGAACAGCGAGATCTTGGCGCGTTCTTCTTCGGGGATGCGGCGGTCGGCGCGGCAGAGCAGGGCGTCGGCCTGGATGCCGATTTCGCGCAGCTTCTGCACCGTGTGCTGGGTGGGTTTGGTCTTGAGCTCGCCCGCTGCCGCGATCCAGGGCAGGTAGGTCAGGTGCACGAAGGCCGCGTTGTTGGGGCCCATGCGCAGGCTCATCTGGCGCACGGCTTCGAGGAACGGCAACGATTCGATGTCGCCCACGGTGCCGCCGATCTCGACGATGGCCACGTCCACGGCATCGGGCGTGCCGATGCCGGCGCCACGCTGGATGAATTCCTGGATTTCGTTGGTGACGTGGGGGATGACCTGCACGGTCTTGCCCAGGTAGTCGCCGCGGCGTTCCTTCTCCAGCACGGACTGGTAGATCTTGCCCGTGGTGAAGTTGTTGGTTTTCTTCATGCGCGTTTCGATGAAACGCTCGTAGTGGCCCAGATCCAGGTCGGTTTCTGCGCCGTCATCGGTCACGAACACCTCGCCGTGCTGGAACGGCGACATGGTGCCCGGGTCTACGTTGATGTAGGGGTCAAGCTTGATGAGGGTGACTTTGAGTCCCCGCGATTCGAGGATCGCGGCAAGGGAGGCTGAGGCGATTCCCTTACCGAGGGAAGACACCACACCGCCGGTGACGAAGACAAATTTGGTCATGTCTTTTTTGGTGGTGGGAAATTGGGATTATAGATGGCACCCCGGCGACACCCCCATCGGCAGGGGCACCCCCGTCTGCTAAATTCGCCGCATGAATGAGCTTGCTGGCAAACACATTGTTCTGGGTCTGAGCGGGGGCGTGGCTTGCTACAAGGCGGCCGATCTGTGCCGCCTTCTCATCAAGGAGGGCGCCACCGTCCAGGTTGTGATGACCGAAGCTGCCGGGCAATTCATGACACCGGTCACCATGCAGGCCCTGTCCGGGCGGCGCGTGTATTCCTCGCAGTGGGACGCGCGCGAGCCCAACAACATGCCCCACATCAACCTCAGCCGCGAGGCCGATGCCATCCTGATCGCGCCCTGCAGTGCCGATTTCATTGCACGCCTGGTGCAAGGGCGGGCAGACGAGCTGCTCAGCCTACTGTGCCTGGCCCGCCCCGTCGACCGGGTGCCGCTGCTGCTGGCGCCGGCGATGAACCGCGAAATGTGGGCCCACCCAGCCACGCAGCGCAACCTGGCCCAGGTGGCGCAGGATGGCGCCGTGGTGCTGGGCGTGGGCAATGGCGACCAGGCCTGTGGAGAAACTGGCGACGGCCGCATGCTGGAGCCTTCCGAACTGCTCGAAGAGTTGGTGGCCTTCTTTGTGCCCAAGGTGCTGGCGAACCGCCGGGTTCTCATTACCGCCGGCCCCACGTTCGAGGCCATGGACCCCGTGCGCGGCATCACCAATCTGTCGAGCGGGAAGATGGGGTTTTCCATTGCGCGGGCAGCGCGCGAGGCGGGCGCCGACGTCACCCTGGTGGCGGGACCGGTGCATTTGCCCACGCCTCGGGGTGTCCGTCGCGTGGATGTCCAATCTGCACAAGAAATGCTCGCAGCGGTTGAGCAGCATGCGCAATCTGCTTCAGTATTCATAGCAACTGCAGCGGTGGCCGACTGGCGGCCGGCCACCTCTTCCAGTCAGAAAATCAAGAAGGATGGGTCTGGCCAGCCGCCGGTGCTGGGTTTTGTCGAAAATCCGGACATTCTGGCCACGGTGGCCCGATCGCCGCACGCCCTGACGGGCGATCTGTTCTGCGTAGGCTTCGCGGCCGAAAGCCACGATCTGCTGGCCCACGCAACGGCCAAGCGCGCGCGCAAAGGTGTGCCGCTGCTGGTGGGCAACATCGGCCCCGCCACCTTCGGGCAGGACGACAACGCCCTCCTGCTGGTGGATGCGCAAGGCCACCGCGAATTGCCGCGTGCCTCCAAGCGGACACTGGCCCACCAACTGGTGGCCGAGATCGCCCGGCGCCTGCCTGAACAGTAGGCCCGCTTTGCCGGACCGGGCCGGGTCTCTGCCGGGCCGGCCCGGCGCACCCGAACCCGTATCCGAACCCGTACCTGCGCTTGCATCCAGATTTCCGATGCGCTGGCCCCGAGCCGTGGCCCCATGGCCGGCGCGGTCAGCGTGATGGAGATGACTGGCACCGAGCCGCGCACGCACTTGTTGGCTCGTCGGGCTTTTCGCAGCAGCGGCAGCGCCGGCAGGCGGGTGCAAACTTCTGTCAACGCCTCCCCTGATACCAGAAAGAGCAAGAAATGAAGATCGACGTCAAGATTCTCGATGCCCGGATGGCCGACCAGCTGCCCGCCTATGCCACGGCGGGCAGCGCGGGCCTCGACCTGCGGGCCTGCATCGATGCGCCACTGGAGTTGGCGCCCAATGCGTGGCAGCTCGTGCCGACCGGCATCGCCATGTTCATTCGTGATCCGGGCTATGCCGCGCTGATCCTGCCCCGTTCAGGGCTGGGCCACAAGCACGGCATCGTGCTGGGCAACCTCGTGGGGTTGATCGACAGCGACTACCAAGGGCAACTCATGGTCAGTGCCTGGAACCGCAGCACGGTGCCGTTCACGCTGGCTCCCATGGAGCGGCTGGCCCAACTGGTGATCGTGCCCGTCGTCCAGGCGCAATTCAATGTAGTGACCGAGTTCGAGGCCACCGAGCGCGGCGAGGGCGGGTATGGCTCTACGGGCAAGGGCTGATTTCTGGACATAGCTGTCGGGGCGGAATCCTGGGTGTCGTGCGGGCCGCGGGTGCCGTAGAGCGCCGCGCAACTTTGCAGCACCAGGAAAGACGCCGTTGCCTGGCGTTGCAGCGCGAAATCCCGCCATGCTGCACGTCGGCGTAGGCGAGGTCCTACGCGCCGAATGCGGCGGGGCCCACTGCTGCGTCCGTGCTTCACTGGCCCGCAGGAACCTCCGGCGCGTGATTCAATCGGAAACATGGCTGGCACCCGGTGCCGATACGATCCTCATGCGGTCACTTTCAAGGAGAACAGATATGCACCAGATCACCCGTTCCGCCATGCTGGCGGGCTCCATCCTCATGCTGGGAGCGCTCGCCGCATGCGCACCCCAACGCACGGCGCCCACGTATTACCCCTCGGGCGGTTACTCAAGTGGCTACCAGAGCAACGCTCCGGCTTACTCCAACAATGCCATGGGAACCGAATACGGGCGCGTGGCCAACATCGAGGTGCTGCAAGGCCGCAGCCAGGGGCAGACCTCGGGCGCCGGCGCCGTGCTGGGCGCCGTGGTCGGCGGTGTGCTGGGCAATCAGGTCGGCAGGGGTTCAGGCCGCGCTGCCGCCACGGCAGTGGGGGTTGTGGGCGGCGCGGTGGCAGGCAATGCCATTGAAGGGCGCAACAGCGGCGGCGGCGACGTGCAGGGGTATCGCATTTCCGTCCAGCTCGACCAGGGGGGTTACCGGTCGTACGACGTGAGCAACCCAGGCGATCTGCGCCCGGGTGACCGGGTCAGGTTGTACAACGGTCAGATTTCGCGCCTCTGAAGCACGATTGGAAGAAGATGGCGGCCTGCGGGCCGCCATTTGCATTTCAGTGGAGCAGAGAGCTGCCGGGCGCCTGGGGTTGGACCCGGAAGAAGCCCGTGCCAGCTGTGCCTTTGCCGATCTCTTCCTCGGTGGCTTCGCGCACGGCGTGCACCTTCAGCTGCAGCCTCAGTGCAATGCCGGCCAGAGGGTGGTTGCCGTCCAGCACCACATGCTCGGGATAGATTTGCGCCACGGTGTACAGCCCGCTGCGGGGTGCGGAAGGGTTGCAGCCTTCGGGAAGTGCGCTGCCATCGAATGTCATCCCCTCCTCGATCTCTGCGGGGAACAAATTTCGGGGTTCGAGAAAGAGCAGTTGGTCGTTGAAGTCGCCGAACGCGTCTTCTGGTTCCAGATGCAGCGCGAGCGTGGCACCGGCGCTGTGGCCCTGCAGCGCCTCCTCGATGCGTTGGAGCAGATCATCGCCGCCCAGCAGGAATTCGACGGGGTCGTCGAGCACGTCCAACTCTTCGCCAAGAGTGTCTTTGAGGATCCAGGTCAGTGCGACCACACATTGTTGGGTAATTTCCATAGGAGAATTGTCGCAGTTTGATCAATCGCCCTATCCGGGCAGACAGGTTTCCATGGATACCCAGCACCCCCTTCCCCTGCTTGGAGGCATGAGCCCTGCGCAATTCATGCGCCGCCACTGGCAGAAAAAACCGTTGTTGGTGCGCCAGGCCGTGGCGGGTTTCGCACCGCCTGTGCTGCGTGCCGACCTGTTTGCGCTGGCCGGGCAGGAGGGTGTGGAATCGCGCCTGGTGCAGCAGGTCAATGACGGCTGGAAACTGCGCCACGGTCCGTTCCCGCGCAGGTCGTTGCCGGGGCTTCAGCAGCCGCGCTGGACCCTGTTGGTGCAGGGCGTCGATCTGCACAACGACCGCATCCATGCCCTCATGAACCAGTTCCGCTTTGTGCCTGACGCGCGGCTGGACGACCTGATGATCAGCTATGCGACGGATGGCGGCGGCGTAGGCCCGCATTTCGACAGCTACGATGTCTTCCTGCTCCAGGCGCACGGACGGCGCCGCTGGCGCATCGGCCGTCAGAAGGACAAACGCCTGCGGGGCGACATTCCGTTGAAGGTGCTTGCCCATTTCGAGCCCGAGCAAGAGTTCGTGCTCGAGCCGGGCGACATGCTGTACCTGCCGCCCGGCTATGCCCACGACGGCATTGCCGAGGGGGAATGCATGACCTATTCGATCGGTTTCAAGGTGCCGGCGCGCGCGGAACTGGCGCGTGAGCTTCTCCTGCGGGTGGCCGAGGAGGAGGGGGACGACGATGTGCCGGTTCTGTACCGAGATGCAGGGCAGGAAGCCGTTGAGCAGCCCGCCGCGATTCCCGAGCAGTTGCATGAGTTTGCACGCGATGCCCTTGAGCGCGCATTGCGCGAGCCGCTGGCGCTGCAACGCGCGCTGGGTGAATACCTGACCGAACCCAAGCCCAGCGTCTGGTTCGAGCCGCAGGATGTCGGCGTGATGCTGGAGGGGGTGGTGCTAGATCGGCGCACCCGCATGATGTACGACGCACAGCACGTCTTCATCAATGGCGACAGCTACCGCGCGGCCGGCCGTGATGCCACCCTGATGCGCCGGCTGGCAGACCAGCGGTGGCTCGGAAGCCGCGAGCTCGCGCGCGCCAGCGACGAGGCGCTGGAGTTGTTGTCTTCGTGGTGCGATGCCGGCTGGGCTCACGCAGGCGTGTACCCGCGGGAAACTCCATGACCGAACCGGCAGCCGCAGCACCTTCGTTGCCGGGCCTGCCGTCGGGCCGGTTCAGCGGCCGAGAGGCCTTCACGCAGCTTTTGCGCGACGGCCTGGCCACCGCAGCCCGCGAGGGCTGGCCGGAGATCGTGCTCAGCGATGCCAATTTTCACGACTGGCCCCTGGGCGAGCTGGCCGTGATCGAGTCGTTGCAGCAGTGGGCACGCGGCGGCCGACGCTTCACCATGCTGGCTTGCACCTACGACGAGGTGATACGCCGGCACGCGCGCTTCGTGCGCTGGCGCGGCACATGGGACCATATCATCACCTGCCGGCGCAGCCCCGAGGCCGATCCGCTCGATCTGCCCAGCGCCCTGTGGTCGCCCGCATGGGTGTTGCACCGCATCGACCCCTTGCGTTGCGTGGGGGTGAGCGGCGCCGAACCCGAGCGCCGCGTGCTGCTGCGCGAATCGCTGAACGAATGGCTGCGGAGCAAAAGTTCCCCGGGTTTCCCGTCAACCACCCTGGGTTTGTAACGTTGTTAAGGGCATGCCCGAAAAAAGGCGTGCAGGGGTTGCTGGTTGTCAGTGTTAGTCAGGATTGACGAAATCTCAATATAATGACTGACTGCGCTGAGAAAAGCATGCAAGTGCATTCCGCCAATGCGTCATGGCTGCAGAAGCTGGTCGTTGCGGCACTTTCGGATTTTTGTCTGTCCAACTAGGAAAATTGAAATGAAGAACTCCCTCGTTCTGGCTACCCTGATCGCTGCCGCCGCCCTCGCCGCTTGCGGCAAGAAGGAAGAGCCCGCTGCTCCCGCACCGGCTCCTGTGGAAGCTCCTGCTGCCGCCCCTGCACCTGCTGCAGCTCCTGCTGAAGCCGCA
The DNA here is from genome assembly GCF_000175235.1 of Acidovorax delafieldii 2AN. Lineage (GTDB taxonomy): Bacteria > Pseudomonadota > Gammaproteobacteria > Burkholderiales > Burkholderiaceae_C > Acidovorax > Acidovorax delafieldii_B. The sequence continues at coordinate 11,818 of NZ_ACQT01000037.1, forward strand.
CCGGCTGCTGCGCCTGCTGCTGACGCTTCTGCGCCTGCTGCTGACGCTGCCAAGGCCGCCGCTGACGCTGCTGCCACCGCTGCAACGGGCGCTGCTTCCGCCACGAAGTAAGCCAGAACGGATGCCGGGGCTGTCGGCTTAGCGGCCGGCCCCCTTGGCACCTAAAACCCCGTACCCTTTCAGGACGGGGTTTTTTTATTGCTGCGCCCGTGCCGCACTTCGCGGCCAAGGTGCCGCAACTGCACCGGCCGGCGCGTGAACACCGCCTGCCATCGCTGTCCCGCTGTCGGGCTCAGGTTCCAGATAGGTCAATGGGTGGCTGTGACCGTGATCCAGTCGGTGCCCAGGCTGGCCGAGGCAACGTCCACCGCCTGCACCGGCCAGCCAAGGGCCTCAGCGAGGGCTGCCTGTGCCAGCAGCGGTTCGTTGTTCTGTGCGCTGAGGTGGGCTGCCACCACGCGGTTCAGGCCCGCGTGCCGAACGGCCTGCAGAATGCCTGCGGCAGCATGGTTGGCCAGATGCCCGTGCCCGCCCCCGATGCGGCGCTTCAGGAAGGCCGGGTAGCCGGATGCGGCGAGCAGTTCGGGGTCGTGGTTGGCCTCGAGCAAAAGGGCGTGGCAGCCCTGGAGTTGTTCCAGCACGTGGTTGCTGGCATGGCCCAGATCGGTCAGTATGCCGAGGTGGTGTGCGCCATCGCTGCAGTGCAGCTGCAGGGGCTCACGCGCATCGTGGGGAACGGTGAAGGGCCGCAGCGATAACGCCCCCAGATCGATGGCGGCCATGTCATGGGCCTCGTGAAGAAGCCCGTCCAGGTCCGGGCTGCCCATGGCTGCGTACGTTCCAGCGCTCATCCACACGGGGATGCGGTGGCGCAGGGCCACGGCCTGGACACAGCCTATATGGTCGCTGTGCTCATGCGTGATGAAAATGGCATCGATCTCGTCGATGCGCAGGCCTGCGGTGCCCAGCCGCGTTGCCAGTTGCCTGATGCCGAAGCCGCAATCGACCAGCAGGCGGCGGACCCGCAATCCGTCGCTTGCCTCCACCACGGTGGCATTGCCTGAGCTGCCGCTGCCCAAGCTGCGAAAACGCAGCATCGGGGCGTGGCCTTATTTCAGGTCGTCTGCCAGCACGCGCAGGATGCGTTCGGCGTTGGCAGAGGATTCGGGCGCACCGGCTTCGTTCAGTACGGAAACCGCCGTGGTCTCACCCTGGCTGCGCACTACCACGCGGTATTTCAGCGGTGGTGTCGCTGCCGAGCCGACGCCAAACAGCTTGCTGAAGAAGCCGGGCTCCTTCTTGTCGGTTCCGGGTGCCACGTAACGCACGAAGTACAGCCCTTCGTTGCGGTTGCGGTCTTCCACGGTGAAGCCGGTGCGGTCGAGCGCCAGGCCCACGCGGCGCCAGGCGCGATCAAACCCTTCGTCCATCTGCACCACGGGCACGTTGTTCTCGGTGGCCATGCGCACCGTGGCGGCCTTGAGCGCGGGCGCTGCGGCCACGGCCTTGGATTGCTCCTGGCTCACGCCGAGCTTGACCATGATGCGGCGCAGGAATTCGGTCTCGAGTTCGGGGTCGGCGGCGCGGGGCTGCCAGATGGTGTTGTCCTTGGAGGTGTTGGTGTAGACCTCCACCATGCCCCGGTGGGTCACGTAGATGTCGGTGCCGCCATTGGCATTGCGTTCCAGGCGGGTGCGGAACTTGTCGCGCTCACCCGTGGAATACAGTGACTCGAACACCTTGCCCAGCGTCGAGCGGATCACGTCCTGCGGCAGCTTGGCGCGGTTCTCCGCCCAGTCGGTTTCCAGGATTCCCAGGTCGGGCTGGTCGACGGCCAGGTTGAAGCCGCTCTCGATCCAGAATTCACGCACGGGCTCCCACAGCTTGTCGGCGGGGCGGTCGATCACCAGCCAGCGCTGGTTGCCGTTGCGTTCGATGCGGACATCGCCAATCTTGGAGGCCGCTGCGGTCGCTGCGGCGGACGTCTTGGTGTTCTGGCCTGCCTGGAATGCTGCAGCAGACACCGCGCTGCCCGGTACCGCATAGCGATTGTCGCGGGAGAGCTGCGTCAGGTCGGGAGGCACCTCTAGCGTGGACCCCTGGGTGGCGCTTTTGTAATCGATTTTGTCGCCGTCCAGAACGGAGCAGGCGGACAGAGCCATGGCAAGGCCCAGCAGGCCCAATCGTGCAGTGTGATTCACGCAGAAATCCTCAGAGAGTGTCTCAAGTGTGGGGGAACAGCGGCTCACAGCAGGCCGCTGGCGCGCAGCGCGCCTTCGACCGTGGCTTCGTGGCCTGGGCTCAGGGGGGTCATGGGCAGGCGCATGGTGCTTGCGCACAGGCCCATGCGGGCCATCGCCCACTTCACGGGAATCGGGTTGGCTTCGATGAACAGGTTCTTGTGCACCGGCATCAGCTTGAACTGGATCTCCATCGCGCGCCGCGCATCACCCGCAAGGGCGGCTACGCACAACTCGTGCATCAGGCGGGGCGCCACGTTGGCCGTCACGCTGATGTTGCCCTGGCCGCCGCACAGCATCAGCGCCACAGCGGTAGGGTCGTCCCCGGAGTACACGGCAAAACCCTTGGGCACGTCGCGGATCAGCCACTGGGCGCGCTCGATGTTGCCGGTGGCTTCCTTGATGCCGATGATGCCGGGCACTTGCGCCAGGCGCAGCACGGTGTCGTGCAGCATGTCCGCCACCGAGCGGCCGGGCACGTTGTAGAGAATGATGGGCAGGTCGCCCGTGGCCTCGGCAATCGCCTTGAAGTGCTGGTACTGGCCCTCTTGGGTGGGCTTGTTGTAGTAGGGCACCACCTGTAGCTGGCTGTCGGCCCCGACGTTCTTGGCGAACTTGGCCAGTTCGATGGCCTCGGCGGTGGAGTTGGCACCGCAGCCGGCCATGATGGGCACGCGCCTGGCCGCCTGCTCCACGGCCACGCGGATGATTTCGCAGTGCTCTTCCACATTCACCGTGGGCGATTCGCCCGTGGTGCCCACCACGCCGATGCAATCGGTGCCTTCGGCGATGTGCCAGTCGATCAGTTTGCGCAAGGTGGGGTAATCCACGCTGCCATCCTCGTGCATGGGGGTGACGAGGGCGACGATGCTGCCGGTGAGAGAGGCGCTGGAAGAGGTCATGTCCGCAATTGAAAACGGTAAAAGGGCATTCTAACTAGAGCGGAAGCCCAAGGCGGTACCGGGCAGGCGCGCTGGCCCCCGGGGTTTCACGCACGGCGGCAATGCGCTGCACAAAACGCGCGGGCGCGTCGAGAAATCCATCTTCGTAGGCCACGACCCGCAGCGTGGCGCAGGCGGCCAGCAGTTCACCGGGCTGCAGCAGAAATTCGGGGCGCGCGGGGCGGCCCACCGTTTCGTTGCCGCTGGCGAAGGTTTCGTAGATCAGCACGCCGCCGGGCGCCACGCTCTGCACCAGGGTGCCCAGCAAGGGGCGCCAGAGGTAGTTGGTGACGATCACCGCGCCAAACTGCCGCCCTGTGAACGGCCACGGGCCTTCCTCAATGTCGGCGCAGTGGATCTCGCCCCAGGGCGCGCAGGCTGCCACCGCGTCGGCGGAACGGTCCACGCCCACGGTGGGATGGCCGTGCGCATGCATCCACCGCAGATGCCGGCCGGCGCCGCAGGCGACATCCAGCGCCGTACTGCCGGGCGGCGCCAGCGGCGACCAGCGGCGGACCCAGTCGGAAGGGGCTTCAGTGCCGTGCATGTGGTGTTTTGCTATCGAAAAAAGAGCTTCCTGCGCATGCTGCACGAGCGCTTCAGGCCAAAATCATCTGAATTTCTCAGAAACAGGCCCACAACTGGTCCGCCAGCATCACCATGAACCCGGGGGCGGTGTAGAGCGCAAACACCGCCAGCAGAACCGCCACCACCGCCACCCAGCCCAGCAGGCGGGCCGTGCGGTGAGAGGCAGGCGTCGAAGGCGTGTGGCTGGACATGGAAAGGGGCGGGCGTCGGCGTGTTGTCAGGCAGGCTGGGGCACGGCGCGCTGGATGGGGCTTTCCTTGACCGGCAGATTCACCAGCCCCGCGAAGATGCCCAGCCCGATCGCGATGTACCACACCACATCGTAGCTGCCCGTGCGGTCATACAGGTAGCCGCCCAGCCACACCCCCATGAAGCTGCCGATCTGGTGGCTGAAGAAGACAAAACCGCCCAGCATCGAAAGATGCTGCACGCCAAAGATTTGCGCGATCGTGGCGTTGGTGGGGGGGACGGTGGACAGCCACAGCGCCCCCATCACGGCGGAAAACACATACACCGACAGCGGCGACAGGGGCACCAGCAGGAAGATGGTGATGACGACGGCGCGGGTGAAATAAATGAAGGCCAAGATGTTGCGCTTGGGCATGCGCTGGCCCAGCGTGCCGGCGATGTAGGTGCCAAACACGTTGAACAGCCCGATCAGCGCCAGCGCATAGCTGGCCACCTGGGGCGACAGCCCATGGTCGCGCAGGTAGCTGGGCATGTGCACGCCAATGAAAACCACCTGGAAGCCGCACACGAAATACCCCGCCGTAAGCAGCAGGAAGCTGGGGTAGCGGAACGCTTCGCTCAGTGCCTGCGCAATGGTCTGGTTGCGACGGACGGGCGCCGACCCCTGGAAGCCGGGCTCGCGCAGGCCCAACGCCAGCGGAACGATGAGCAGCACCATCAGTGCCAGCGCCAGCAGCGCCTGTTGCCAGCCCAGGCTGGCAATGAGCCAGCCTTCCATGGGCACCATCAGAAACTGGCCGAAAGAGCCGGCCGCCGCCGCCACGCCCATGGCCCACGAGCGTTTCTCCGGGGCAATCTGGCGGCCCAGCACGCCGTAGATCACGGCATAGGTGGTGCCTGCCTGGGCCGCGCCGATCAGCACCCCGGTGGTCAGCGCGAACAGTGTGGGCGTGGGCGACAACGCCATGCCCACCAGGCCCAATCCATACAGCGCGGCACCGCCCACCAGCACACGGAAAGCGCCAAAACGGTCGGCCACCATGCCGACAAAGATGCCGATCAGGCCCCACGACAGGTTCTGGATCGCAATGGCCAGCGCAAACGACTGGCGCGTCCAGCCCATTTCCTGGGTGATGGGTTGCAGCCACAGGCCGAAGCCGTGGCGGATGCCCATGGACAGGGTCACGATGGCGGCACCACACGCCAGCACCTGGAACATGGACAGTTTGGGAGGATGGGTATGCATGCGCGCAAATGTAGCCAATCTCGTCCCGTTCTGCCTGACGCCGACACGACCCCTCCCGGCGGGCGGGACCATGGCTGGGTATTTATCCAGTTGATGGTGCGCTGCGGCACTACAATCCGCGCCATGTCTGCCAAACCGTCTTCCGTGTCCGCCAGCGAATATTCCGAAGGCTCGATCCGCGTGCTCAAGGGCCTGGAGCCCGTCAAGCAACGCCCGGGCATGTACACCCGCACCGACAACCCGCTGCACATCATCCAGGAAGTGCTCGACAACGCCGCCGACGAGGCGCTGGCCGGCTTCGGCAAGAAGATCAAGGTCACGCTGCACCAGGATGGCTCGGTCAGCGTCGAGGACGACGGTCGGGGCATTCCCTTCGGCCTGCACCCCGAGGAAAAGGCGCCCGTGATCGAACTCGTGTTCACCCGCCTGCACGCGGGCGGCAAATTCGACAAGGGCAAGGGCGGCGCCTACAGCTTCTCGGGCGGCCTGCACGGCGTGGGCGTTTCCGTGACCAACGCCCTGGCCACGCGCCTCGAAGCCACCAGCCACCGCGAGGGCAAGCTGGCGCGCCTCGTGTTCTCGGCCGGCGACGTGGTCGAGCCCCTGGTGGCGCGGCCGCTGGAAGCCGGCGAGCGCAAGCAGGGCACCACGGTGCGGGTCTGGCCTGACGCCAAGTACTTTGAATCGAGCGCGCTGCCGCTGGGCGAACTCACCCACTTGCTGCGCAGCAAGGCCGTGCTGATGCCCGGCGTGTCGGTTTCGCTTACCAACGAGAAGACGCGCGACACCCAGACCTGGCAATACAAGGGCGGCCTGCGCGACTACCTGCAGCAGACGCTGAGCGCCGACCCGGTGATCCCGCTGTTCGAGGGCGAAGGCTTCGCCGATGCGGGCCACGACAGCTTTGCCGAGGGCGAGGGCGCCGCCTGGTGCGTGGCCTTCACCGAGGACGGCCAGCCGGTGCGCGAGAGCTACGTCAACCTGATCCCCACCAGCGCGGGCGGCACGCACGAGAGCGGCTTGCGCGACGGGTTGTTCCAGGCCGTCAAGAGCTTTATCGAACTGCATTCACTGCTGCCCAAGGGCGTGAAGCTGATGCCCGAGGACGTGTTTGCGCGCGCCAGCTATGTGCTCAGCGCGAAGGTGCTCGACCCGCAGTTCCAGGGCCAGATCAAGGAGCGCCTGAATTCGCGCGATGCCGTGCGCCTGGTGTCGGGCTTCGTGCGCCCTGCGCTCGAACTCTGGCTCAACCAGCATGTGGAATACGGCAAGAAGCTGGCCGAACTCGCCATCAAGGCCGCGCAGACCCGCCAGAGGGCCGGCCAGAAGGTCGAGAAGCGCAAGGGCTCGGGCGTGGCTGTGTTGCCGGGCAAGCTGACCGACTGCGAAAGCCGCGATATCGCCTACAACGAAGTGTTCCTGGTCGAGGGCGACTCGGCCGGCGGTAGCGCGAAGATGGGGCGCGACAAGGAAAACCAGGCCGTGCTGCCGCTGCGGGGCAAGGTGCTCAACACCTGGGAGGTGGACCGCGACCGGCTGTTCGCCAACACCGAAATCCACGACATCTCGGTGGCGCTGGGCGTGGACCCGCACGGCCCGGCCGATGAGCCCGACCTCTCGGGTCTGCGCTACGGCAAGGTCTGCATCCTGTCGGACGCCGATGTGGACGGCTCGCACATCCAGGTGCTGTTGCTCACGCTGTTCTTCCGCCACTTTCCCAAGCTCATCGAAACCGGGCACATCTACGTCGCCCGCCCGCCGCTGTTCCGCGTGGACGTGCCCGCGCGCGGCAAGAAGCCCGCAGCCAAGATGTATGCGCTGGACGACGGCGAGCTCACGGCCATTCTCGACAAGTGCGCCAAGGAGGGCGTGCCGCGCGAGAAATGCCAGATCAGCCGCTTCAAGGGCCTGGGCGAGATGAACGCCGAGCAGCTCTGGGAAACCACGCTCAACCCCGACACGCGGCGCCTGCTGCCGGTGCAGCTGGGCGGCACGGGTTTCTCGGCCACCGAGGGGCTCATCACCAAGCTCATGGGCAAGGGCGAGGCCGCTTCACGGCGCGAGCTGATGGAGCTGCACGGCGACGCGGTGGAAGTGGACATCTGACCGCAGCTCGCGGGAGCCCTTCATGCCCACGATTTTGTGTCTTTTAGGCCGCTTGCGCTTGCTGGTAGTGCCTTTGCTGCTATTGTTAATGCAGCAAATGGCGCATGCGGACCTGTGGGCCTTCGTGGACGAGCGGGGTGTGACGCATTTCGCCGCCGAGCAGACGGACGCGCGCTACCAGCTGTTCTTCCGCGGCACCGAATTCGACTCCTCGCGCGACGTGCCGCCCGGCCCGCAGCGCCCTGGCGGGACGCTGCCTGCTGCGGGCGCCCGTTTGCTGGCGTTTTTCGACATCTCGCCCGACTACAAGCGCGTCAAGCACCACCTGCGCGCCTCGGCCAGCCGCCAGGGGGTGGATTACGAACTGCTGCAGGCCGTGATCGCCACCGAATCGGGCTTTGACGCCGACGCCGTTTCTCCCCGTGGGGCCATCGGCCTCATGCAGGTGCTGCCCGCCACGGCGGGGCGCTTTGGCGTGGTGGCCGACGGCCGCCGCACCGTGGCGCAAAAGCTGGCAGACCCGGCCGTGAACGTGCCGGTGGGCGCACGCTACCTGCGCCATCTGCTCGACCTGTTTCCCGGCCGCATGGACCTGGCCCTGGCCGCCTACAACGCGGGCGAGGGCGCCGTGCAGAAGGCCGGCAACCAGATTCCGGCCTTCAAGGAAACCCAGAACTACGTGCGCACGGTGCTGGGCCTGTATGCCCAGCTCAAGCCACCGGCGCCCGTGCTGGCCCAGCGCGCCGCTCCCGGCCGTGTGCGCATGGAACTGCAGGGCGGCGCCTCCAACCGGGGCGGCCTGCCCGCCATGCGCTTGGCGCAGACCCAGAACGTGACCGAACCGAACCCGAACGAATGAGCGATCAACCCACTCTCGATTTCACCACCGCCGGCGACGCAGGAGATGCGCTGGACCTGGCAGGCTACGCCCAGCGGGCGTACCTTGAATACGCACTGTCGGTTGTCAAGGGCCGCGCACTGCCCGATGTGTGCGATGGCCTCAAGCCCGTGCAACGGCGCATCCTGTACGCCATGGACCGCATGGGCCTGGGCTACAGCGGCCCCACGCGCAGCACCGCGGCCAAACCTGTCAAGAGCGCCCGCGTGGTGGGCGATGTGCTCGGCCGTTTCCACCCGCACGGCGACCAGTCCGCCTACGACGCGCTGGTGCGCATGGCGCAGGACTTTGCCCAGCGCTACCCGCTGATCGACGGCCAGGGCAACTTCGGCAGCCGCGACGGTGACGGTGCGGCTGCCATGCGCTACACCGAGGCCCGCCTGTCGCGCATCACCAGCCTGCTGCTCGACGAGATCGACGAAGGCACCGTGGATTTCATGCCCAACTACGACGGCAGCACGGAGGAGCCGCGCCAGCTGCCCGCGCGCCTGCCGTTTGCGCTGCTCAATGGCGCCAGCGGCATTGCCGTGGGCCTGGCCACCGAGATCCCGAGCCACAACCTGCGCGAAATTGCCGACGCCTGCATCGCGCTCATCAAGACACCGTCGCTGAGCCAGGACGATCTGCTCGCCCTGGTGCCCGGCCCGGACTACCCCGGCGGCGGCCAGATCATCAGCAGCGCGGGCGACATCGCCGATGCCTACCGTACGGGCCGTGGCAGCCTCAAGGTGCGTGCGCGCTGGAAGATCGAAGACCTGGCCCGGGGCCAATGGCAACTGGTGGTCAATGAGCTGCCGCCCGGCGTGAGCACGCAGCGCGTGCTCGAAGAGATCGAAGAAATCACCAACCCCAAGGTCAAGGCCGGCAAGAAGGCGCTGTCGCAAGACCAGACGCAGCTCAAGGCCAGCATGCTGGCCGTGCTGGACGTGGTGCGCGACGAATCGAGCAAGGATGCGCCCGTGCGCCTGGTGTTCGAGCCCAAGACGGGCAAGACCCCGCAGCAGGAGCTGATCACCGCGCTGCTGGCCCACACCAGCCTGGAAACTTCGGCCCCGATCAATCTCACGATGGTGGGTCTGGACGGCAAGCCGGTGCAGAAATCGTTGCGGCTGATGCTGGAAGAGTGGATCGCCTTCCGCCAGACCACCATCACCCGCCGCAGCCAGCACCGGCTCGCCAAGGTGTTGGACCGCATCCACATCCTCGAAGGGCGGCAGACCGTGCTGCTCAACATCGACGAGGTGATCGCCATCATTCGCGCGGCCGAGGAGCCCAAGGCCGCGCTGATCGCGCGCTTCAACCTCAGCGACCGGCAGGCCGAGGACATCCTGGAAATCCGCCTGCGTCAGCTCGCGCGGCTTGAAGCCATCAAGATCGAGCAGGAGTTGAAAGAACTGCGCGAAAGCCAGGGCAAGCTCGAAGACATCCTGAACAACCCCGGCTCGCTGCGCCGCACCATGGTCAAGGAGATCGAAGCCGACGCCAAGACCTTTGCCGATGCGCGTCGCACGTTGATCCAGGCCGAGAAGAAGGCCGTGGCCGAAGTCAAGGTGGTGGACGAGCCCGTGACGGTGATCGTTTCGCAAAAGGGCTGGGTGCGTGCGCGCACCGGCCATGGCCACGAGGCGGCCAGCTTTGCCTTCAAGGCGGGCGACGGGCTGTATGCCACGTTCGAATGCCGCACGGTGGACCAGCTCATCGGGTTTGGCAGCAATGGCCGGGTGTACTCGGTGCCCGTGGCGCAGTTGCCTGGCGGGCGCGGCGACGGGCAGCCCGTCACCACCCTGATCGAACTCGAATCCGGCACGCAGCTGCTGCACTACTTTGCCGGCCCGGCCAGCGCCACCTTGCTGCTGTCGAATTCAGGGGGGTACGGCTTCCTGGCGAGCGTGGAAAACCTGGTTTCGCGCCAGAAGGGCGGCAAGGCATTTCTCACCCTGGGCGAAGGCGAGACGGTGTGCCCGCCCTCCCATGCCGCGGGCAGTACAGGGGCACAGCCCCTGCCGCCGGCCACCCATGTGGCCTGCGCATCGGCGGGCGGCCGCATCCTGACGTTCGAAATTTCCGAACTCAAGACCATGGCCAACGGGGGACGCGGTTTGATGCTGATCGACCTGGAACCCAAAGACCAGTTGGCGGGCGCTGCGGCCTACACACGCAGTGTGCGCATCGAGGGGATCGGCCGGGGGGGCAAGGCACGCGAAGAAACCCTGGAAATCCGCTCGCTCAACAACGCCCGCACCGCGCGGGGGCGCAAGGGCAAGGCGGCCGATCTGGGCTTCAAGCCGACGTCCATCACGCGCGTGGAGTAGGCGCGGCGTGGCGCGGCGTGGCGGGGTGCCCGGCCTCTGCCGCGTGGGCGCTCTGCCCCAGAATGGTGCTCGGGATTTGGCGAAAAATGAAAATGCGCGCACCATCTGTTACATAAATAACAGAGTAGGAGAACAAGCATGCTGAATCAACTGCGCATTGCCCACAAGCTGTGGCTGGCGGTCGTCCTGATCGTGATCATGCTGGTGTTGGTGGTGGGCTTTTCGGGATACCGCTCTGCCAAGGTGCAAGCGCAGGCCGATGCGGTGGCCAGGGAGATGGAAACCCGCGTGGCTGCCGCCATCCGCTGGGCCGGGCTGACCGAAACCAACGCAGCGCGCACGCAGGCGCTGATCGTGAGCAGCGACTCCGCCGTCGAAGCCGAGTTCAAGGACGTCATCCCCGCCACCTCGGCGCAGATCAGCGAGGTGCAAAAGTCGCTCGAGGGCATGTCTTTGTCCGAGGCGGACCGGGCACAGATGGCCAAGATCGCCGCGGCCCGCAAGGCGATGACCGACCTGCGCGCCCAGGCCCGCCAGCTCAAGGCCGATGGGCAGGCCGAGCAGGCGGTGGCCCTCATCAAGCAGTCGTACAACCCCGCCGTGGCGGCCTACCTGCAGACCCTGCGCGATTTCGTGCAGATGCAGCAGCAGACCGCGCAGGCGAGCCTGGCGGACATGGCGGCGTCGCGCATGCTCACCGTGAAGATCGCTGCGGTGGCCGTGGCGGCGCTGTTGCTGGCCATCATTGCCGGCGCGTATTTCCTGATCCGCAGCATTCAGCAGCCCCTGGCCCTGGCCAATGATCTGGCGGCACGCATCGCGGGCGGGGACCTGAGCATGCAGGGCACCGTGACGCGCGGCGACGAGTTCGGCGACCTGCTGCGGTCGCAGTACGCCATGAGCGATGCCCTGGGCCGGGTGGTGCACCGGGTGCGCCAGAGCACCGACAGCATTGCACTGGCCAGCGCCGAGATCGCCAGCGGCAACCACGACCTGTCTGCGCGCACCGAGCAGACCTCGAGCAATCTGCAGCAGACGGCAGCCGCCATGGAGCAATTCACCAGCACCATCCAGCAGAGCGCCGGCAGCGCCCAGCAGGCCAGCAGCCTGGCCACGGGCGCGACGGGCGTCGCGCGCCGCGGGGGTGAGGTGGTGACCCAGGTGGTGTCCACCATGGAGGAGATCCAGCACAGCAGCAAGAAGATTGCGGACATCATCGGCGTGATCGACGGTATTGCCTTCCAGACCAACATCCTGGCCCTGAACGCCGCCGTCGAGGCAGCGCGCGCGGGCGAACAGGGCCGGGGCTTTGCCGTGGTGGCCAGCGAGGTGCGCAGCCTGGCGCAGCGCAGCGCCGAGGCCGCCAAGGAGATCAAGCAGCTGATCAACACCTCGGTCGAAAAGGTGGACACGGGCTCGCGGCTGGTGGCCGACGCCGGCACCACCATGGCCGACATCGTTCAGTCGGTCCAGCGTGTGACCGACATGATTGGCGAGATCACCGCCGCATCCACCGAGCAAAGCGCGGGCATCGCCCAGGTCAACCAGGCCGTGGGCAATCTCGACCAGATGACGCAGCAGAATGCCGCGCTGGTCGAAGAAAGTGCCGCCGCTGCACAGAGCCTGCGTGAGCAGGCCGAGCAGTTGGCGCAGGTGGTGTCGGTGTTCAAGGTGAACGCGGGCCGGCAGGCTGCGCAGCCTCTGGTCGCCGCTGCGAAGCCCGCTGCCAGCCGACCTTCCGCCGCCGTACAG
>NZ_ACQT01000036.1 GCF_000175235.1 Acidovorax delafieldii 2AN
ACAGCGCCGCGCATGCCCCCATCCAGCCGGGCGAGCGCTACCACTTCGATTACCCGCGGCTGCTGGCTGACCTGGCGCGCGTGCGCGCCGGCATCCAGGCCCACCTCACACCGTCGCGTGCCCAGCCGCGCGACCTCGCCGAACTGGCTGGCGACTACCGCACCGAGCGGACCATCGCGCCATCGCCGACGACCGCGGAGGCCAAGCCATGAACGGTGCCCAGGTCTCGGCATTTCAAGCCAACAGCGGCATCGCGCCTTCGGCGATGGCGACCGTTCTGGTCGGCGCCGTGTTCGCGGTCCTGCTCGTCTGGGGCGTCTGGGCCATCCGAACGGCCTACGTGGGGTGGGCAGAGAGCCGCCTCAACCAGCGCCAGTTCCTCGGCGTCTGCATCCGCTTCATCGCGATGTACCTCGTCCTGAGTTTCTTCCTCCTCTCCTGACTTGAAAGGCCTGACCATGCAAAACCGCATCCTCACGTCCCGTTTTGCCCAGCGCGCTGCCGTGGCCCTGGGCGCCGCCGCGCTGCCCGCGCTGTCGTTCGCGCAGGGGCTGCCGCAACTGGAGAACCCGACCCGCGGCACCGGCAACGGCATCATGGAAACGATCAGGAACTACGGCTACGACATCATCATGCTCGTGGCCCTGCTGGTCGTGGCGTCGATGTTTATTGGCGTCTGCTACCACGCCTACGGCACCTACGCGGAAATCCACACCGGCCGCAAGACCTGGGGCCAATTCGGCCTCACGGTCGCCATCGGCGCGGTGCTGCTCGTGATCGGCATCTGGCTGCTCACCGAAGCCACCGGCATCCTGTAAGGCGAGGCTGGTATGTCCGAGCAGCAGCACGTCCGTGCGGACGGGACGGTCACGTTCCTTCCGCACCGGCTCAACCGTCATCCCGTTGTCGTGCGCGGTCTCACCGCAGACGAACTGTGGATCTGCTGCGGCCTGTCCGGCGCCGCCGGCCTGCTGGTCGGTGCGCCGCTGTCCTGGGTGTTCCGCACGATCGCGCTCGCGCCCACGTTCGTCGTGCTGGGCGTGGCCTTGGGCGTGTTCATCGGGGGCGGCATCCTGCGTCGCCTCAAGCGTGGGCGTCCCGACACCTGGCTGTATCGGCAACTGCAATGGCGCATCGCCACGCGCCACCCGCTGGTGGCGGGCTGGGTGGGCGGCCATGTGCTGATCTCACGCTCCGGCTTCTGGACCACCCGAAGGTCTGCTGCAAGGGGGGCACGATGAGCCGCTTCAAGAACGAGATCACCCATCTGCAGGCGCACATCAAGACGCTCCGCCTGGGTGCCGGCGCGCTGGTCATCGTCGCTCTGGTCATGGGCGGCGGCTGGTGGAGCGCGCCGCGCGACCTGACCATCCACGTCCCGCCCGATCTGCGCTCTGGCAGTACCCGAAAGTGGTGGGAAGTGCCGCCAGAATCGGTCTATGCGTTCACGTTCTACGTGTTCCAGGCCCTCAACCGCTGGCCGACGAACGGCGAAGAGGACTACGCGCGCAACCTCCACACGCTCTCGCCGTACCTTACCCCGTCCTGCCAGGCCTTCCTGCGCGCGGACTACGACTACCGCCGCAGCACGGGCGAGCTGCGCCAGCGCGTGCGCGGTATCTACGAAATCCCCGGCCGCGGCTACGGCGACGACCCCACGGCGCGCGTGCGCGTGGTCTCCGACCGCGACTGGGTGGTGACGCTGGACATCACCGCCGACGAGTACTACGGCGCCGAGCAGGTCAAGCGGGCCTTGGTGCGCTACCCGGTGAAGGTCACGCGGGTGGACGTTGATCCCGCCCGCAACCCGTTCGGTCTGGCGCTTGACTGCTACGACGGTGCCCCCCAGCGCATCAGCGCCCCGGAGCCGTCGCGCCCGGCGCCTGGCGGCCTGTCTCCGCAAGCGCCCCAAGGAGGAAACACCCCATGAAGCACCCTGTATTCACGCTGCTGGGGCTGTTAGCCGTGGCTGCCTCAGTCACCATGCCCGCCGCTGTCCAGGCGGTCGAAATTCTGCGCTGGGAACGCATGCCGCTCGCGGTGCCGCTGAGGGTGGGCCAAGAGCGCATCGTGTTCATCGACCGGAACGTCCGCGTGGGCGTGCCTGCGGGCGTGGGCGAACGCCTGCGCGTGCAGAGCGCGGGCGGCGCGGTGTACCTGCGCGCCAGCGAACCGATCGAGCCCACGCGGCTGCAACTGCAGGACGCCGGACACGGGCGCGCTGATCCTGCTCGACATCGCGGCCGAGCCGCCCAAGGACGGCGAGGCCGAGCTGGAGCCGGTGCGCATCGTCGAGGGCAGCAGCACCCCGGCGCGCTACGGCGATCAGGCAGGCGGTGCCGATGAGGCCCCCGCGCGCACGCAGGACCAAGCAAGTACGCGGGCAACCCGGCGCGAAACCCCCGTGCCGGTCGTCCTGACGCGCTTCGCTGCGCAGAACCTCTACGCGCCGCTGCGCACCGTGGAGCCGCTGCCGGGTGTCTTGCGGGTCAACCTGCGCCGTGACCTCGACCTCGGCACGCTGATGCCGACGCTGCCGGTGCGCGCGGTCGCGCTCGCGTCGTGGCGTCTGGAAGACCAGTGGGTCACTGCCGTGCGCTTGACCAACACCGGCGCGGGCTGGATCACGCTCGACCCGCGCGTTCTGCAAGGCGACTTCCTCACCGCCACCTTCCAGCACGAAGCACTCGGTCCGCGCGGGACGCCAGAGGACACGACCGTCCTGTACCTGGTGACGCGGGGGCACGGCCTCGCGCAATCGCTGCTGCCGGCGATCAACCGCTTCGACCCGGCCGTGCATCTGCCGCAACCGGAAGCTAAAGCCGGCGACGGCAAGGAGGCTCGCCATGCGCAGTAACGGCTTGCTCAAGTGGCTGATGATCCCGGTCGCCTTGCTGGTGCTGTTCGTTGCCATCCGGCTGTTCTCCGGCGGAAGCACGTCGGCACCGCCCGCCGCGGATGCCGGCTCCAAGCTCACGCCCGAGGAAATGAAGGCGTTGGGCATCGAAGGCGATACCCCCCGCGATACCGTGGCAACGCTCGTCGCCCAGGTAAAGCAGTTGCGCACCGAGCTTCAGACCGCGCTGACCGACAACAAGTCGCAGCGCGAGGAAAACCAGCGGCTGCGCCAGCGCGAGAACTCCATCGATCAGCGCATCAATTCGGCCCTCGAATCCGAGCGCTCCAACATGCGCCGCGACCAGGAACAAGCTGCCAGTGCGCGCCAGCAGACCGAAGGGCTGCTCGCCGACCTGCAGCGGCGCCTGGATAGCATCGGTGGGCGCGGCGGCGGCCATGCCGATCTGCCCGTGGGCCTGGGGCTGCGCGATGGCGACGAGGCCGGCATGGAAGGCGGCTTGCGCTGGGTCGAGCCGGACGACGCGAAGAAGACCGAGGGACGCAACGGCAGTCGTGGCACGGGCAGTGGCATGAGCTTCCCGACGAGCTTCGGCCCAGCGCAAAGCACGCTGGAAACGACAGCGGAAACCGTGGCGAACGCCAGCGCCCGCGCTGCCGGGGTCAAGACGGCGAAGCCTGTCTATACGGTGCCGACCAATTCGACGCTCATGGGCTCTGTGGCGATGACGGCGCTGATTGGCCGCGTACCGATCGACGGTACGGTGAACGACCCGTATCCGTTCAAAGTCCTGGTCGGGCCGGACAACCTCACGGCCAACGGGATCGACATTCCCGACGTGGCCGGCGCGGTCTTCTCCGGCACGGCCTCGGGCGACTGGACACTCTCGTGCGTGCGCGGTCAGGTGCGCAGCATCACCTTCGTCTTCCACGATGGCACGGTTCGCACCATCCCCGAGGACCGCGAGGGCAACCAGCAGAACAACCAGCAGCGCGACGGCCTGGGCTGGATCAGCGACCCCTACGGCATTCCGTGCGTCAGCGGTGAGCGGCGCAGCAACGCCCAGCAATACCTCGGCTCGCAGGCCCTGATCACGGCGGCCGGTGCCGGCGTGGCCTCGCTCATCGAAAGCGACAGCGGCCGCATGTCTTATGTCGGCTCGGACGGCTCCATCGGCACCGTGGGCATCACCGGCCAGGAAGCGGTCGGCCAGATTCTCGCGGGCGGCGTCCGGGACATGTCGGCCTGGGTCAACAAGCTCTACGGCCAGGCCTTCGCCGCCGTCTATGTGCAGCCCGGTGCCAAGGTCGCCGTCCACCTCGAAAAACCGCTCGCCATCGACTTCGATCCCGAAGGCCGCAAGGTCGATCACCGCGCAGGAGAAAGCCATGCCCTCGAACTTGAATGACCTGGCCCGTGGCCTGGCGCTGGCCCTCACTGTCGCGGTGCTCGCCGGCTGCGCCACCAGCAAGGAAAAGCTGCTGCCCCACGGCGACAACACGATGATGGACGTCTGGCAGCAGAACGCCGGGGACGGCGGCGGGGGCACCGGCCAGGTTGCGCGCCGGCAGTTGCTCGACGCGCGCCAGAGCCTGCGCCGGCCGATGACCGACGCCGACGTGCAGGCCGCGCCCGCCGAGCAGATGCGCTACACGCGCACCGCGCAGAGCGAGGTCTATCGCCAGTTCCAGCGCCTGCCCAACCCCGATCTGGTGATGTACGTGTACCCGCACCTGGCAGGCACCGACCCCGTTCCCGTGCCGGGCTACACGACGGTGTTCCCCTTGTACCAGCGCGTGCAGTACGCCATGCCGGGCGAGCGCGTGGAGGACTACTGATGTGGAAGCTCCCTTGGCCTAAGCCGGCCGCGCCGAAGCTGGCGGCATCCGGCGCTGGCGGTGACGAACAGTCGGATGGCTGGCAGCGCCACGTCGAGACCCTGCGCCAGGCTGGCATCCCCGAACCCGGCACGGCGGTCCAGAGCAGCAGGCCGGCGACCGTGGCCGACGAGCAAGCGCTGTACGACGTCGCGCCGTCGTTTGCGGAGCTGCTGCCGTGGGTGGAATTCCTGCCGCAGTCTAAGTCAATGCTGCTGGAGGATGGGCAATCGGTCGCGGCCTTCTACGAGCTGGTTCCGCTGGGCACCGAGGGCCGGGAACCCGGCTGGCTGGCGCATGCCCGCGATGCGCTCGAAAACGCCCTGCAAGACAGTTTCGATGAACTGGACGAGAACCCGTGGGTACTCCAGCTCTACGCCCAGGACGAGCCCAGCTTCGACCAGTACATGCAGACGCTGCGCGACTACGTGCAGCCGCGCGCCTGCGGCACGGCGTTCACCGAGTTCTACTTGCGCTTCTTCAGCCACCACCTGCGCGCGGTGGCCAAGCCCGGAGGTCTTTTCGAGGACACGGTGGTCACGCGGCTGCGCTGGCGCGGGCAGACGCGGCGCGTGCGCATGGTGGTCTATCGCCGTGCCACCGGGCAGGCGAGCCGCCGTGGCCAGACGCCCGAGCAGATGCTGAACATCGTCTGCGACCGCCTGTGCGGCGGACTCGCGAACGCTGGCATCCAGGCGCGACGCATGGCGGCGGCCGACGTCCACGACTGGCTGCTGCGGTGGTTCAACCCGCGGCCCACGCTGCTCGGGCCTGGGGCCGAGGACCGGGAGCGCTTCTACGCACTGGCGCGCTACCCCGACGAGACCGAGGCCGGCGAGATCGAATTGGCGAGCGGACGAGATTTCAGCCAGCGGCTGTTCTTCGGCCAGCCACGCTCCGACGTGGCGCACGGCACCTGGTACTTCGACGGCATGCCGCACCGCGTGCTGATCACCGACCGGCTGCGCATGCCGCCCGGCACCGGACACCTGACCGGCGAGACCCGCAAAGGGGATGCCATCAACACGCTGTTCGACCAGATGCCGGAAGACACCTTGCTTTGCCTCACGATGGTCGCGACGCCGCAGGATGTCCTGGAAGCGGATCTCAACCACCTGGCGAAGAAGGCCGTGGGCGAGACGCTGGCGTCGGAGCAGACGCTCAAGGACGTGCAGGAAGCCCGTTCCCTGATCGGCAGCGCGCACAAGCTCTACCGGGGAACGCTGGCATTCTATTTGCGCGGCCGGGATGAAGCCGAACTGGACCGGCGCGGCCTGGATCTGGCGAACGTGATGCTCAACGCCGGCTTACAGCCGGTGCGCGAGGACGACGAGGTGGCGCCGCTCAACAGCTACCTGCGCTGGCTGCCATGCTGCTACAACCCCGGCCAGGACCGGCGCAAGTGGTACACGCAACTGATGTTCGCCCAGCACGCGGCGAACCTGTCGCCAGTGTGGGGCCGCGCCCAGGGTACGGGGCACCCCGGCATCACGATGTTCAATCGCGGTGGCGGCCCGATTACGTTTGACCCCTTGAACAGGTTGGACCGGCAAATGAATGCCCACCTGTTTCTGTTCGGCCCCACCGGCTCGGGCAAGTCAGCGACCCTCAATAACCTTTTGAACCAGGTCACGGCCATCTACCGGCCGCGGCTGTTCATCGTGGAAGCGGGGAATTCCTTCGGCCTGTTCGCAGACTTCGCCCGGCGCCTGGGCCTGACCGTGAACCGGGTCAAGCTGGCCCCTGGCTCGGGCATCAGCCTCGCGCCATTCGCCGATGCACGCCGGTTGATCGAAACACCGAGCGACGTGCAGACCCTGGATGCCGACGCGCTGGACGAAGATCTGCCCCCGGATGCCTCGGCCATGGAGGCGGACGAGCAGCGCGACGTGCTGGGCGAACTGGAGATCACGGCGCGGCTGATGATCACCGGCGGCGAAGACAAGGAGGAAGCCCGGATGACGCGGGCCGACCGCTCCCTGATCCGCCAGTGCATCCTCGACGCCGCCGAGCACTGCGTGGCCGAGAAGCGCACGGTGCTCACGCGCGACGTGCGCAACGCACTGCGCACCCGTGGCCAGGACCCGACGCTGCCCGAGATGCGCCGCGTGCGGCTGCTGGAGATGGCCGACGCGATGGACATGTTCTGCCAAGGCACGGACGGCGAGATGTTCGACCGAGATGGCACGCCATGGCCCGAAGCCGACATCACCCTGGTCGATCTGGCGACCTACGCCCGCGAGGGCTACAACGCCCAGCTCTCCATCGCCTACATCAGCCTGATCAGCACGGTGAACAACATCGCCGAGCGCGACCAGTACCTGGGGCGTCCGATCATCAACGTCACCGACGAAGGTCACATCATCACGAAGAACCCGCTGCTCGCGCCCTACGTCGTAAAAATTACCAAGATGTGGCGCAAATTGGGCGCCTGGTTCTGGCTCGCCACGCAAAACATCGACGACTTGCCGCGCGCCGCGGAGCCGATGCTCAACATGATCGAGTGGTGGATCTGCTTGTCGATGCCGCCGGACGAGGTGGAGAAGATCGCCAGGTTCCGCGAACTCTCACCCGCGCAGAAAGCGCTGATGCTGTCGGCGCGCAAAGAAGCGGGCAAATTCACCGAGGGCGTCATCCTCTCCAAGAGCATGGAAGTGCTGTTCCGCGCCGTGCCGCCGAGCCTGTACCTCGCGCTTGCGCAGACCGAACCCGAGGAGAAGGCCGAGCGCTACCAGCTCATGCAGCAATACGGCTGCACCGAACTGGAAGCGGCCTTCAAGGTGGCCGAGAAGATCGACCAGGCACGCGTCATCGAGTCGCCAGCCCTGGAACTGTCGTAAGCCGGAGAACGCCATGGAACAGAAACGTCCTTCCATCCCGATGCAGGTGCAGGCGTTTCGTCGTCGCCGGCAGCACCACTGGCCCTGGGCTTTGGCTGCTGCGATGGTCGCGCTGCTGCTGATCTGGCTGGTGTCCCGGACGCCCGGCGAGTCCTCACCGCAGTCGTCCACGCCGGTGAACGTGGCGCAGGTGGCCGGGCCGCCCTGGCAGATGGGCAACCCGGAGGGCCGTTTCACGCTGACGCTCTATGCCGACCTGGAGTGCCCGTTCTGCCGGGAGTACTTCCCGCAGCTCAAGCGCTGGGTCGGCAGCAACGCCGATGTCACCCTGCAATGGCACCACCAGCCGCTGGCCGCGCACGAGCCGGCCGCGTCGGCCGAGGCGCGTCTTGTCGAGTGCGTCGCCGAAGCCCGCGGGCATGCTGCCTTCTGGCAAGCCGTCGAGTGGGTCTATGCTCACACGCGCAGCGACGGCCAGGGATTGCCCGATGGCCTGCGCTACCCGGAATCGACGCCGGCCGTCGAGCAGTGCATGGCGAGCGAACGGGCCGATGCCGTCATCCGAGCCCAGGCCACGGAGGCCACCAAGAGCGGCGTGACCGCCACGCCATCGCTGCGCCTGCTCGATCGCCAGACGGGCCAAGCCATCCTGCTGCAGGGGCCGATCGAGGGCGATGCGCTGCTGTCGGCCATGGACATGCTGGCGGCCGAGGACACAGCCAGCGACGCGGCGGCTTCGCCCGCCACCCCCACATCCGAAATGCCTGCCGACGTTGTCGGCGACATGCCCAGGTAGCCCTCGGTCTTGGAGGCTACGGCGCGGTTTGCCGCGCTGACCGCTACCCGTTCGCTTTCGCATCCTGGCTGCGAACAATCACCGCTGAGCGGTGGTGGATGCACCTTGTTCCGCTTTTTTCCATCCCCAGGAGGGCTTGCCCTCCCAGGGTGGCGCCCTCCGTTCACATTCTGGAGGTTCGCCATGTCTCTCGTCGTCAATGACTCCTGCGTGGAGTCGCTTTCCGCCGTCGCAGCCCAGCATGAGGACTGGATCATCCAGCAGGCCATCGCGCTGCTGGAGAGACGGATCTTCAAAGTCGGGCCGTGCCTCAGCCGACCGGCCGCCGTGCGGGACTACCTGCGTCTGAAACTGGTCGCTGAGCCCAACGAGGTATTCGCAGTCGTGTTCCTGGACAGCATGCATCAGGTGTTGGCCTACGAACCGCTGTTCAGGGGCACGATCAATTCGACCGCGGTCTATCCGCGTGTCGTCGTGCAGCGTGTATTGGAGCTGAAAGCCGCCGCTGTGGTCTTCGCGCACCAGCACCCCTCGGGTATCACTGAGCCATCGAGCGCGGATCGCGCGCTGACCCAGCAACTCCAGGCGGCGCTCGCGCTCATCGATGTTCGGGTACTGGATCACATCATCGTCGGCCTAGGAAATCCGTACTCCTTCGCAGAGCACGGCCTGCTGTAGCACATCGCTTCATTGATCACTGCGGGGGCTTCGGCCTCCGCTTTTCTTTGCGGCGAGACAAGCAGGTATGCGGGGTGCCCGCGATGCGCATTGTTTGTGGGGGCCGCATCGGGTTCGGCGTTTGACTATGGCCCTGATCAACTTCCAGGGGCACGCGACATGCCAGCACCTCTTTCCAGGTTCGCGCCGGGCTGGCGAACCCTCGGCTTGGCCGTAGCGCTGCCGGCAGCCCTGGCCGTTTTCAGCCCAGCCACCTTCGCCGCCGACGTGGTGGTCGTCACCGACAGCCGCCACCCGGTCAAGACCATGGGTGGCGAGCGGCTGATCGATCTGGACGAAGCCCGTCGGATTGAAGCGGAGCTTTCAGCGGAACTGCCCACCGATCCCGGACAGGCGACGGCCATCGTCAAGCGCCGGCTCTCCGGCGGCGGCCCCGACCTCCAGCGCCGCATCGCTTCCGCATACCAGGGCGTTACCGACGCATGGAGCCTGGGCATCACCAGTATCCCGGCCGTCGTGGTGGACCAGCGCTACGTCGTCTATGGCGAGCCGGACGTGGCGCGTGCCGTGGCCCGAATCGAGCAGCACCGGGGGACACAGCCATGAGCCGCCCGTTCGACCTGCTGCGCCGCCTGCGCGCTGGCGTGGCGTCCGTGCTACTGCTCAGTGCCACCGGCAGCTACGCTCTCAACACCGCCACCATCGTCGGCTCGGTGGCGTCGCCCGACTGCCTCGAATACCGCGTCGTCGGCATCTGCTACTGGCTCTACTGCACCTGGACCGGCTGCACGGTGCGCACGTCCACCAAGGTGCGCCACTACATCCCCGATGCGGTGGTCTCCAGCTACAGCAATACCGGCGAAAACCCCTGGGTCGAAGTCCGGGCAATGAGCACGCCCAACCCATCCGCCCAGGCTGGCGGGGACGGCACCACCAACGAGGACCACGAAAACAACCTCGCCAAATTCAAGAACAGCGATGTCATCGGCCATCCCGGCGGCGAGGTGTTCAACCAATTCGCTTCGTCGTCGGGCTATTTCTGCCAAGGCGCGGGCACGGCGTTCATGCCGTACTTGCTCAGCACGCTGGACACGCTGGCCTGGCGCTACAACGTGCCCGAGATGGCCTATCCCGAGGCGCTGATTCCGGGCAGGCGCGAGGTGGGTGCGCGCACCACGATGAACCTCTGGGGCAACGTCTATCCGCGCGGCGGCTTCCTGCATCAGACCGACGACCACAAATCCGGGGCCGTCGTGGCCCAGCGCGCCGGCGATGTCGTCACGCGGCGCGGGCAGTTGCACGTGTATCAGCCGCTGCTCGCCAACGAGCGCGACGGCTACTGGCCGGCCGGCGCGCTGGTCGAAGGCGATGCCTCCACCGGGAAGTGGCAGGAGCTGACGCCTCGGCTGTCGAGCACCTGCGTGGTCTTTCCTCACAGCGGCACGCTGACCCAGGCCCAGCAAGGCGATTACGCCTGGGCGCTGTGGCGGCCATATGCCTGCTGCGAACGGCGGGGCCAGGTGTTTCTCGGCAGCGTCGATTTCTATTGAGGGCATGGTGATGAAGCGTCCAACACTGACGAACCCCTCCATCCGGACGTACCGCCTGCCGCACCCGGCCTTGCTGGCGGGAGCGCTCGCCCTGGGTTGCGGCCTCGCATGGGCGCAGACCGGATACCAGACCAGCGGTCCCATCCTAGGCGACGAGGTGATGTATTCGATCGGCGGTGGCAGCGCGGTGTCCATGGGCCGTGCGGCCGGCATGCGCTCGATTGGTGTCGGCGTGGGTTGGAACAGCAACCTCATCTGCGGCGACATGAGCCTCCAGACCACACTGCGCAACCAGCTCAACGGCATCACGAACGGCTTCCAGCAGATCATGAGCAATGTGATCCAGAGCGCGACCAGCGCGGTGGCGTCCCTGCCGGCGCTGATCATCCAGCGCGCCGATCCGGGCCTGTACAACCTGCTGACCAACGGCGTGTTGCAGGCGCGCCTGGACTTCGACCGCTCCAAGCTGACCTGCCGCGCCATGGCCGAGAAGATGGCCGAGACGGCAGGCGGCCAGCTCGGATGGAGCCAGATGGCCGAAGGCATGGCACTGCGCGATGCGGTATCGAGCACCGACGCCGTGTCGGCAATCGAACAGGCCGAGACACGTCGGGGCAACGACGGCGTGCCTTGGGTGGGCGGCAGCAATGCCGGTGGCGCGGGCCAGTCCGCCATCCGGGTGGTCGGCGACGTCACCCGCGCGGGCTACAACCTGGTCAACGGCCGCGGCGTGACCGACACGTCCTCCATCTCACCCGCCAGTTGCGCGAGCCTGTCCTGCCAGGCCTGGACGTCGCCGCAGCAGGCGACCGAATGGGCGACGCGGGTGCTCGGGGAGCAGGTGCAGCGCACCTGCGACTCTTGCACCAAGACCGAGACCGTGCCCGGCGTCGGGCTGACGCCGCTGATCCAGGAGGAATACGAGACGAAACTGGAAGCCCTGCAGGAGCTGATTTCCGGAGCGCGCAACACGACGTTCGAGAACCTGCGCGAGGCTGGCAGCACGTCGCTGCCCATCACGCGCGGCGTCATCGAGGCGCTGCGCGACGAGCCGGACCAGGACCTGCTGGCACGCCGCCTGGCCTCGGAGGTCGCGCTGTCGTCGGTGCTGGAGAAGGCATTGCTGCTTCAGCGGACCCTGCTGACCGGCAAGAAGGAACCCAATGTGGCGGCGAACCAGTTGGCGGTCGAGGCCGTGAATCATGAGAGCGACACGCTCGACCAGGAGATCCGCAACCTCAAGACCGAACTGGAGCTGCGGCGCGAGCTGGCCAACAACTCGCCCATGGCCATCATCCAGCGCCACGGCACACGCGCGGCCGGCTCGCGCGGCATCTACGAAGGCGATCCGGTGCCCGACCGCCTCGACCAGTTGCAGAAGGGCAATCCGGGAGGCAACCCATGAGCCCGATGCACGCCAGTTGGCTGCGTCCGCGCTGGCTGTTCAGCCGGCGCGCGGCGAAGACCTTGCTGTGGCTTGTACTGGTCGTGGCCGCCGCCGTAGGGGTCAACGTTGCCGGCATCTACCTGGTTGGCAGTGTTGCGGCCTGGGAACGTTGGCTGGCGGCGTCCGCAGGGTATTTCTTCATCTGGCGGCTGTGCTTGTACGGCGCGACAGCATACGGATGGATGTGGATGCGCCGCCGGCTCCTGGCGCGCGAGGCCGACGACGCGCAGGCACGGCGCCGTCTGGTGCGCAGCGAGGTCGCCGGTGTCGTCGCCATCGTGGCGCTGGAAGCCAGCCTGTTGATGCAGGGCTGAGGGGAGGTTCGGGCCATGACGCTTTTCACGACCGACTACTTGGAGTACTACCTGACGCTGGTCTCCTGGATCGTCCACAACGGCATCTGGGCGGTGCTGGTGTCCAGCGGGGTATTCGCGCTGCCTTTCGTCGCCATCGTCGTGCAGGAGTGGCTGAAGGCCCGTGCAGAAGGCGCCGACGAAGGCAACAAGGGGGTGCTCTCGGCTGCGCGCATCGAGAACCGGGTCTTCGTCGCCATCGTGGTGGTGATGTTCGCCGGCATCCCGTTCATCGACGTGGACCTCAGCACCATCCAGTACGACAGCTCGCGCTCGGCGCAGTGCCAAGTCAGCGTTCCGCAGCCCACGGAAACCGGCTGGTCGCAGTCCTTCAGCACCATCAACAACCAGTCGGCGAAGGTGCCGGTCTGGTGGGCCTTCATGCACGCGCTCGCGCGCGCCGTCACGAGCGCCTCGGTGGCGGCGATCCCGTGCGGCACGGACCTTCGGCAAATGCGCATGGAGATCGACGCGACCCGCATCGACGACCCGGTACTGGCTCAGGAGGTGGCGGATTTCTCGCGGGATTGCTATGGGCCTGCGCGGGCCAAACTGTTCATGCAGCGCCCTCAGCTCGATGAGCAGCAGATGCACGACGTGACCTGGATCGGATCGAGGTTTTTCACGGACACGGGCGGCTACTACGACACATACCGCTCCAGCACGCCGCGCGACGACTGGCCCTACGACAGCAACCGCGATGCCGGGCTGGCTCAGGTAGCCAGCGGTGGCGGCTATCCGACCTGCAGACAGTGGTGGGCCGATGGCAGCAACGGCCTGAGGGCACGGCTGCTGGGACAGGTGGACCCGAGCCTGTTGAATCGCCTGGCGGGCTGGGCCGGGTTCCTGAGTCGGGCAGAGGTGGACGACTCGGTGATCCGCGCCATCGCGTCACCGCGGCAGCAGAAATTGAACCAGGGCAGCGTCTATACGGACTACGGCGGTCAGATCGACAAGACCCTGCCGAACATCGTGACGCGCGCCACGGGCGACGTCGGCATGGCAGTCGGCGCGATTGCGGCTTTTCCCGCCATGGACGTGGTGCGGCAGGCGCTGCCCATGGTCCTCGCCTTGCTCAAGATGGCGCTCGTCATCTGCATCCCGCTCGTGCTGATCGTGGGCACCTATGACCTGAAGACGGTCGTCACCGTCAGCGTCGTTCAGTTCGCGCTGTTTTTCACGGACTTCTGGTTCCAGCTCGCACGCTGGATCGATTCGACGATCCTGGACGCGCTTTATGGCTGGGGGTTTGGCTGGAACCGGCCGCACACCAACTTCGACCCGCTGGTGGGGCTGAACAACGCCTTTGGAGACATGCTCCTGATGTTCGTCACGGGCACGATGTTCCTCGTCCTACCCGGATTCTGGCTGGCGAGCCTTACCTGGGTTGGGATTCGGGCTGGGCACGTCATCCAGGGGCTTTCCGATGGCAGCAAGAGCGCCGGCCAAGCTGGCGGCAAGGGGGCCGGAGCGCTCACCGGAGGTAAGCTGAAATAGCGCGAGGCCGGTCAGTCGTCGGTGTACAACTCGTGCGACGTGTCGTTGTACAGGTTGGGGTCGTAGCCCGGCGTCTTGCGCAGCTCGGTGAGGTCGGTGAAAGGCCACTCATCTTCATCCGAGGTATTGGCAGCCGCCGCCCATCCTGCCGCCGCCACGCCCAGCAGCACGAGTGCGAACCAGAAAGCGACGTAGAGCAGCACCCCGAGCGCGGCCAGCTTGACCACCCAAACGAGCACAGCAGCACCGGCTACCGGCATTCCCTTGGATACCAGCCACTTCGAAGCCCGGCGTTCGCCGCGCGCATAGGCGCGCCATCCGCGGCCAAAGGCGCGGCCGAGGCGTTCTGTGGTACTGGTGCGGGTCGTCGTGTTCATGGTGGTCTCCTGCTGCTGAGGAATGCCTATTCCAGTCTGCTTTACTTCATTCCGTTTGAGGCTTCAATGTGTTTTCTTGCTGCTTCAAGACGCTTCGTCATCCGGTTCCACCGGGCCGGGGTCGGGTTCCACGCCGATGAGGTAGGTGGCAACGAAACGCGGCCAGTCCACATGCTCAACCAGGTCGATGTCCTCGATGACACTGACCTTCGCTCCCGCACGCTCGAACAAGGCGATGCTCTTGGCGGGATAGTTGTTGCGCGACGGGTAGAGCACCCCATCGAACAGCGGCTGGCCGTCGTTTCCGCGCATCGCATGCACCTGGGCGGACACCTGCTGCGTGTGCGTGTAGTCGCGGCTGGCCAACTGCTCCAGATTCAGGCCGAAGTAGCCCGCCATGACGCCCGGCGCCGTGAGGTCGGCCAGGAGCAGGTCGTCCATCACGCCTACTGCGCGCACCATCCGGGCGTGGACCTCCTTCAGGGCGATGGAGCGCTTCGTGTCTTCAAGCCACTGATGCTTGTGAAACACCGACTCCATCAGCGCCGTAGGCAGATCGCGCCCCAAGTAGAGCACGCCATAGTCCCGCGCCGGGTCATCGTAGCGATTCGTGCTGCTGTGGCCATAGTACAGTGGGCTGCCCCGATAGACGACGCGGCTCACGTGCTGGAGCAGTTCACCGGCATCGATCAAGAACGTAGGCAGCTCGCGGCTCATAGCGGTCTCGCTTCAATGCACCTGAACGCCCAGCACATTGAACACGGCCTCGGCAACGTCGTCGATCGTGCCATGCGTCACCGCATCCACCGGCGAGCGACCGCCCAAGCCTTCGAGCGGTTCGGACAGCGCACGGTAAATCGTCCAGTGGTCGATGCCCTCGACCTCCTGAAGCACGGTTTGGGTCAACTGCTGCTTCACCGGATCGAGCTGCCAGTCGGGCAGCTTCTGGCCGCGCGGCCCCACGTTCAGCGCCAGCAGCCGGCGGGCGAGGATGTCCTTGTAAATCTGCTGGCGCGACTTGTCCGCCAGCTTTGCGAACTCGGGTGGCGTCAGGTTGTGCGGCTGGTTGAAGGTTTCCAGCAGGACGGCGCGGCCTCGCTGGACGTCGGTTTCAGTCGGTGCCCAGCGCGTGTCGGCGCGCAGCGCGGCCGCCTTGCGCTCCAAGGCCTGCCCCACCGTTTCGCCTTCCAAGTTGGCGGGCAGCCTCACCGCCTCCACGCGCTCGTGGATGAACGCCTGCAACTCGGCCGCGAACGCCGGGGCATCCCGGATTTCGACGGTATCCGCGAAGCGGCGCACATCCTCCACCGTGACGCGGGGCAGACGGTCGGCAATGAATTCAATGGCGGTGGGCATGGTCATCTCCCAGGTAGGTTTGAGACAGGTTTCACTCTAGTCGCCTTTGTCGCATTTGTCAACTTAGTCGCATGAATGAGAGCCTACCTGGTGAGGGTGGCGTCCCGGCAGCATAGGCCGCGGCCAGCGCCTGGTCGCCATCCAATCCATTCGCACGGGTTCCCCATTGACGCTGGAGCCGCAACCCAGGCCCCGCTATACCGAAACGGTTAAAGGCCAAAGGGTCGAAATGGCAAGGGAATGGGGTGCAAGGGGAAAGGCCCTACCTCGAAAAGGCCAAAAGGCCTCCCGGTCGGCCCGCCACCAGGACACCCGCATGCTCTCCCTGTTCCAGCGAAAACGGCCCCCGGTCGCTGCCGCGCCGTCGCCAGCACCCGCCACCGACCTCCCGAAAGGGTTGATGCGGCCCCAGGCGGCCGCATCGCTGCTGGCCACGCCGCGCCGGCAGAAGCTGCTGGAACATATCTGGCAGCGCACCTCACTCTCGCGCAAGCAGTTCGCCACCCTGTACCGCACGCCGCTGGAACGCTACGCCGAGCTGGTCCAGCAGTTTCCCGCTTCCGAAAGCCACCACCACGCTTACCCAGGCGGCATGCTGGACCACGGCCTCGAAATCGTCGCCTACAGCCTGAAGCTGCGGCAGTCCCATCTGCTGCCCATCGGCGCCAGCCCCGAGGACCAGGCGGCGCAGTCCGAGGCCTGGACCGCCGCCGTCGCCTACGCGGCACTTCTGCACGACATCGGCAAGATCGCTGTCGATCTTCACGTCGAACTGGCCGATGGCAGCACCTGGCACCCGTGGCACGGCCCGCTGCATCAGCCGTACCGCTTCCGCTACCGCGACGATCGCGAATACCGGCTCCACAGCGCCGCGACAGGCTTGCTTTACCGGCAACTGCTTGACCGCGATCTCCTGGACTGGCTCAGCGGCTATCCCTCTCTGTGGGCGCCGCTACTGTATGTCCTGGCCGGACAGTACGAGCACGCCGGGGTGCTGGGCGAACTGGTGGTACAAGCTGACCGCGCCTCCGTCGCCCAGGAGCTGGGCGGCGATCCTGCACGCGCCATGGCCGCACCCAAGCACGCGCTGCAACGCAAACTGCTGGACGGGCTGCGCTACCTGCTCAAGGAAGAGTTGAAGCTGAACCAGCCCGAAGCCTCCGATGGCTGGCTCACCGAGGATGCTTTGTGGCTGGTGAGCAAAACGGTCTCGGACAAGCTGCGCGCGCACCTCCTGTCCCAGGGCATCGACGGCATCCCTGCGAACAACACCGCGGTATTTAACGTGCTGCAGGACCACGGCATGTTGCAGCCCACGTCCGACGGGAAGGCAGTCTGGCGCGCGACCGTGACCAGTTCCACCGGCTGGTCCCACTCGTTCACCCTGTTGCGTCTTGCTCCGGCACTGATCTGGGAGTCGAGCGAACGGCCCGCTCCTTTCGCCGGTATGGTCGCGATCGAGGCCGTACCGACCGATGCGCCGCTCACCCAGACGGCAATCGCCGGGACGCTGCCCCCGGTAGGCCAGGACGCACGTCCGGAGGTAAGCAGCAGTGCCCTGGTCCCGCCGTCCGCGTCCCAGGACGTGCCCGACGTGCTGGAGGACATGCTGGCGATGGTCGGTACGAGCGATTCAACTGGTATGCAGCAGGATGCCAAGGCCGTCTCGCATGAGGCTGACGCCACACAATCCGACACTTCCATGCCAGCGTCGGCCTCAGCTTCCTCGCCATCGCCTATGCCTCCGACTGCGCCATCGTCCGCTACCGCGCAGCCATCCGGCGAGCATTTCATGGCATGGCTGAAACAGGGAATCGCTTCGCGCCGGCTCATCATCAACGATACGAAGGCACTCGTGCATACCGTGAGCGACTCGGCCTACTTGGTCAGCCCAGGCGTGTTCCAGCGCTATGCGCAAGAGCACCCGCAAATAGGAGCACTGGCCAAGCAGGAAAGCCTGCAGGATTGGCAATGGGCGCAGAAGCGCTTTGAGAAGTTGGGGCTGCACAGGAAGCAGGCCAGTGGACTGAACATCTGGAACTGCGATGTGGTGGGGCCGAGAAAGTCACGCCGCCTGCACGGCTATCTTCTGAAAGACGCCCACCTCGCGTTCGTCGAGCTACCGCCCAACAATCCCTATCTTTCCTTGACCCAGGATGGGTGAACTGACGGGGTTGGGCTAGCTCACGTGAGGCCTTGCTTCGGGCAAGGGCCGCTAATGAGGGATCTGGTGTTCTCCAACTGCACATCTGTACGTCTCATTGCCGAGTTTCACTCGCGCAGCAGGAAGGCACCATCGACAACCAAATCCGTGCCCGTGGTGTAGCCGGACAGGTCGGACAGCAGGAAGACCGTGGCCCTGGCGATCTCCTCCGGCTCCCCCAAGCGCCCCAGCGGAATCCGGGCGGCCAGACGGTCGGTTACCGCCTTCTGTCCATCGGACATCGTCAGCGGTGTGCGGATCACGCCCGGCGAAACCGAATTGATGCGGATGCCGAGGGCCGAATAGTCGGCAGCGGTCGCCTTGGTTAGGCCGATCAGTGCATGCTTGGAAGCAACGTAGGCGGGAAACTGCTTGAGGATGGTGTGTGCCTCGACCGAGGCGATGTTGACGATGGAACCACCACCGACCTTCATCATCTCCTGGATCTCAGCGATCATGGCCCAGGCCACACCGTCGAGATTGATCCCCATGACCTGACGCCAGTTGTCCGCACCGGTCTCATGCAGCAGGCCAGGCTTGCCGGCGACGCCGGCATTGTTGACGGCCAAGTGCAGACCGCCGAAGTGCCGCACGGTGCGCTGCACCGCACTGACGAGCTGCTCCTGGCTGGACACGTCACCCTGCACCCCAAGTGCGCAGCCCCGACGCCGGGCTTCGAGTGTGTCAACGGCCGCGTCGAGGTCGCGCTGGCCCCGCGCCATGATGGCGACTTTCGCGCCGCAGTCCACCAGGACGTCGGCGATGCTCCTTCCGATGCCTCTGGAGCCGCCCGTCACAAAGGCAACCTTGCCATTCAGATCGATGTTCATGATCTTCTACCTTTCCGTGCTTCGCCGACATGCCATCGCGGCGTTCCGCGTCGGTGGGACATGGCGTCAGCTTCTGTCGGACAACCCCATCCGCCGGCGCAACTCGGGCGCCGTGGTGTTCGCGCGGAAGCCCGGTCCGCCACGCTGGAAGCTGCGCGCGGCCTTCAAGTCGCCGACGATCACCGGCTCGCAACCAGCATCGCGCACGAGCCGGGCGGCGACCTGTACCGCGTCATCGTCGTCACCAGCCAGGGGTACGCCCAGCTTGCCGCTGGAACGGCCGGCCGAGGATTCGATCGCCGTCGCATCGACCGCGCTGAACGCACGTACCAGGCGCGCTCCCGGCAGCAGCCGTGCCGACATCAGGCCAACCCCAGCTTCCTCCGCGTCCCGGGTCAGTGGCGTGGTGCTGCCCGGGGGCGGGTTGCAGGCGTCGAGCACAACCTTGCCGCGCAACGAGGCTGCGAGGTCGCGCCCTAGATCGGGCAGCGCATCGTAAGGAACGGCAAACAACAGCACCGAGCCGAACGCCGCTGCCTGCTGGGGAGAGCCTACTGAGGCCTTCGCCCCGAGGCCGGCGATGTCCGCCCGCACCTTGTCCAGATCACGGGCAGAGAACATGACCTCATGCCCGGCACGGACCCAACTCCGGCCGACGGTGCCACCAAGCCAGCCGGCGCCTATGACTCCGATGCGCAGAGACTCGGCCGCCCATCCCTTCAATGGCAGCAGCGCCGGGAACGCAGCCAATCCGGCCAGGACGCCCAAGGCAGAGCGGCGTGATATCGACATAGCGGTGTACCTCCTGTGAAATGTGAATCCAGCATTGCCCCGTCAGAACAGACGGTTGCAATGCTCATGGCTGACTTGGGCCGTCCATTCTCGTTGCCTTGCCATCCAATGCCACTGCTGTGGCGATAGCGTGCCCTCGTCGGGGGCATCGCGTCTTGTGCATCTTCGGAAAGTGGAGTCGCGTGGCACTACGTCACGCCTGTTTGAGGGACGCCATGTCGATCACGAATCGATAGCGCACGTCCTTGTTGACCACTCGGTCGTAGGCCATGTTGATCTGGTCCGGACGGACTATCTCGATGTCCGCTTTGATACCGCGTGCGGTGCAGTAATCGATGACCTCCTGGGTCTCCGCGATACCCCCGATCAGTGAGCCGGCCACGCTGTAGCGCCCGAAGACCAAGCCCAGTCCGCTGATGCCCTGCAGGGCGTCCATCGCGCCAACATTGACCAGCGTGGCGTCGAGCTTGAGGAGGTTGGCGAACGGCTGCATTGGATAGGCCTGGGGTACGGTGGAGATCAGTAGGTCGAAATGCCCCGCGAGGCGCTTCATCGCCGCTGCGTCATCCCACAGCACCGCCTCCTTAGCACCCAGCCGCTGCGCATCGGCCAGCTTGCCGGGGGTTGTCGTAAAGATCGTTACCTCGGCCTTGCGCGCCACCGCCAGCTTGACAGCGATATGGCCAAGCCCGCCCAGGCCGATCACACCCACGCGCTGTCCGCGCGCCAACTTCCAGTGTTGCATTGGCGAGAAGGTAGTAACGCCAGCGCACAGGAGCGGCGCCGTCGCCGCCAGGTCCGCACCTGGCGGAATGCGGATCACGAAGTGCTGGGGTACAACGATCTTGTCCGAATAGCCACCGTAGGTGTGGCCGCCGGAAATGGTGTCGGGTGTGTTGTAGGTGAAGGAAGCGCCTTTCTCGCAGTTCTGTTCACGATCGGTTTGGCAGTTGTGACATTCGAGGCAGGAATTCACGATGCAGCCAATGCCGCCGATGTCGCCCACCTTGAACTTGGTCACTGCACTGCCGACGGCTGCCACGCGGCCGACGATCTCATGGCCCGGCACGCTCGGATACGCCGTCGGCATCACCGCGTTCCACTCGTCGCGTGCGGTGTGTATGTCCGAGTGACAGATGCCGCAGTACAGGACATCGATCAGAACGTCCTCCGGCTGAAGCGCGCGACGCTGGATTTGCATCGGCGCCAAACCGCTCGACGCAGTGGCAGCGGCATACGCATGCGCGGGATAGGGGCCCATGCCGACAACTGGACCGGCAGATGCCGCCCGGGCTTGGGCCAAGTCGCCCGATACGGCACTGGCAAGCATCGGTGCGACGGCCAAACCGGCACCGGCCATCAAGACCTGCCTG
This sequence comes from Acidovorax delafieldii 2AN, assembly GCF_000175235.1. Classification (GTDB taxonomy): domain Bacteria; phylum Pseudomonadota; class Gammaproteobacteria; order Burkholderiales; family Burkholderiaceae_C; genus Acidovorax; species Acidovorax delafieldii_B. Next base: position 20,827 of record NZ_ACQT01000036.1, read on the forward strand.
CGCCCAGGACGCATGGAATCCGAGCCTGATCCATTGCTGTCATGCTGATCGCACATGCGCGTACTCCTTCAACGCACGGCGATACGGCGCCGCGCAAAAAGCCCAATGAAATGTTCGCGGCATGCCAGACTGGCAGTGCATCGCCGAAGGAGCGTTGAATCATGGGGACCGATGCTGAGCACCAAAGTGCCGGCCCCTGCCGATCCATCATTGCCTTGTCTTACGACTTGGACGATCCTGGTTTTAGGCGCTGCCTACCCGCCGAACAGACCCTAGCCTTGGAAGTTACTCGGGTCGCAGATACATGACTAGGCAGTAGAATCAGCAAACGCCCATGAGATGGATTCATCAATGCCGCGCGAAAATTACAACGATCTGACCGCATTCATCACCGTGGCACGGGAACGCAGCTTCACCCGTGCCGCGTCGCAGCTTGGTGTCTCGCAGTCTGCGCTGAGCCACAGCATTCGCGCGTTCGAGACCAAGCTGGGCGTGCGGTTGTTGACGCGCACGACGCGCAGCGTTTCGCCGACCGATGCGGGAGAGCGCCTACTGCGCAGCGTTGCACCTCAACTCGACGAGATCGAGGCCGAAGTGGCGACGATCCGAGAACTGCAAGACAAGCCCGCAGGGTTGGTCCGCGTCACCACGGCAGAACACGCGGCCGAGACCATTCTTTGGCCCAAGCTTGAGCACGTCTTGCCGGCCCACCCGGATTTCCGAGTCGAGGTGTGCATCGACTACGGGCTCACCGATATCGTCGCCGACAGATTCGATGCGGGCATCCGCCTCGGCCATCAGGTTGCCAAGGGCATGACCGCGGTTCGCATTTCGCCGGACATTTCCATGGCCGTGGTCGGCTCACCGAGCTACTTTGAACGGCATGCTAGGCCCCGGTCACCTCACGATCTGACCCAGCACAATTGCATCAACCTGCGCTTTCCCACCTCGGGCGGCCTGTACGCATGGGAGTTGGAGAAGGACGGGAGCAAACTGAACGTCCGTGTCGATGGCCAGTTGGTACTGAACAACCTCTCCCAGATTCTCGGCGCGACCTTGGCCGGGCTCGGGCTGTGCTTCATTCCTGAAGACATCGCACGCCCACATATCGAGACCGGACGCTTGAAGCAGGTCCTCAAGACTTGGTGCCCCAAGTTCCCCGGCTACCACCTCTACTATCCGAGCCGCCGTCATTCCTCGCGTGCGCTGAGTTTTCTGGTCGAAACACTTCACCATCGGAAGTAGCGGGCACGATCAGCCTTCAAACGACCATCCGCCCCCGATCGCCCGGATCAGTTGCACAGTCGCTCGCCGCTGGCGCGTAGCCAAATCCAGCGCGTTGCGCCGCGCCTGCAGGTTGGTGGTCTGTGCGGCCACCACGTCGAGATAGCTGGCCGCGCCGTCGCGATAGCGGCTGGTGGCCATGTCCAGCGCGCGCCGCGAGGCCGCCACTGTGCGCTGCTCCGCTTGTGTCGCATCGCCATAGCGCCGAAGCAGTGCCAACTGATCTTCGACCTGCTGGAACGCGGCGAGCACCGTGGCGCGATAGGTCTGGCCGGTCTCGTCCAGCACCGCTTCGGCGCGTGCAACCTCGGCCCGGCGACGTCCACCGTCGAACAGGTTGGCCAGCAAACCCGGCCCGATGGCCCAGAACACGTTCGGCGCTGCGATGATGTTGCTCAGGTCGCTGCTCTGGTAGCCGCCCGTGGCGCTCAGGCGCAACGACGGAAAGAAAGCCGTGCGGGCCACACCGACGCCAGCATTGGCCGCGGCGACACGGCGCTGGGCCGCAGCGATGTCGGGGCGGCGCTGCAGCAGTTCCGAAGGTACGCCGGTGGGAATCGTGGGCAGCACGTCGGAAGCCGGTGCAGCCTGGATGGAAAACGTGGAGGCATGGGAACCCACCAGGGTGGCGATCGCATGTTCGAGGACGTCGCGCTGCGCCTGTACCTGATGCAGTTGCGAGCGCGCGGACTCCTGTTGCGCTTCGGCCTGAGCGACATCGAGCCCCGATGCCAGCCCGGCCCGGTGGCGCTCGACGACCATGCCGGCCGCACGTCCAAACGCGGCCTCTGTCTCGCGCAGCAGTTCGATCTCCTGATCGGCACCCCGCAGCGCCAGCAGGAAGTCCGCCAGTTGTGCCTGCAATGCCAACTGAGCGCCGGCCAGGTCTGCCTGCGCCGCCTGTTCTTCGGCGGCGCCCGCAGCGACCTGTCGGCTGATACGCCCCCACAGGTCCAGCTCGTAGTCCAGGCTCAGGCTCAGCGTGCCGCTGTTGTAGTAGTTCGACGAACCCGCACCGCGCAGCGGCCGGTTCTCCGACTGGCGAGTGCGCACCACATCCGCGGAAGCGCCAACGCTCGGCAGGCGGGCCGCGCGCAGCGAATCGGTCGCGGCGCGCGCCTGCTGGTAGCGTGCCAGGGCACTGCCCAGGTCGGGGCTGCTGGCCAGCAGTTGCTGTTGCAGCCGGTCCAGCTCGGGGTCTTGGTACAGGGTCCACCAAGTGTCGCGCTGCAAGGCCGGAACCGCTGCCGCCTGCGGCGCACCCCGGTAGGCCGGCGCCTCGGGCAGGGGCACCGCCGGCATCTCGGCCACGTGCGCACACCCGGCAAGACCGCAGGCGACCAGGAGCAGAGCAATAAGGCGCGGCTGCATCACTTCGCCGGCTCCTGCGCGGCCGCCGCGATGCGCACCACATCGCCATCGGCGATGCCGTCGGGTGGACTGTTGATCACGCGGTCGCTTTCGCGTACTCCGTCGGTCAGCTCGACCACCCGGCCCAGGTCGCGCGCGATGGTCACCGGGCGCAGTTGCGTGCGGCCCTCGTCATCCACCAAGGCCACCTGCACACCGTTGCGCCCGACGATCAGCGCGCTGGGTGGCAGGCCCAGGGCCTGGGTGCCGCCCGCCGCCTCGAAACGCACGGTGGCGAAGCCACCGGGCAGCAGCCGGCCGTCGGCGTTGTCCACCGTGAGCTGCACCCGCATCGCACCCGTGCTCGCATCGATGGCCTGCGCCAGCGACTGGACAGTGGCCTTGAACGTCTCGCCGGGCCGCTCGGGCACGTTCACCTGCGCCTTGGCGCCGCTGCGGATTGCCGCCACCTGGCGCTGCGGCACGTTCACATAGATGCGCAAGCGCCGAACGTCGGAGACAACGAACAATTCACTGCCCGCGCTCGAACCGACGTTGATCAGCGCGCCGACATCGGTATTGCGCGCGGTGACGATGCCGTCGAACGGTGCGGTCAGTCGCCGGTATTGCTGCATGGCCTGGAGGCGTTCGACATTGGCCTGAAGCGCATTGACAGCGGCCTGCTTGGCCGTGTGGTCGGCCACGCGCTCTTCGACCTCCTGCCGCGATACCGAATCGCTGGTCAGCAGCGACTGCCAGCGCCGCG
>NZ_ACQT01000035.1 GCF_000175235.1 Acidovorax delafieldii 2AN
GGCTGCGTGCGCGATGTTGCCGAACTCAACGCGGCCGCCGTGGGCATCCGCGCGCTGGGCCTGATGCCGCTGCCCACTGAGAAGCGCAATGAAGGCCAACGCGATGTGGCAGTGCAGATCCAGGGCGTTGGGGTGCGGCCGGGTGACTGGCTCTATGCGGACGCGGACGGCATTGTGGTCAGCGCCCGGTCATTGTTGCCCTGAGTTGCCTCTGCGGCCCGCGCGCAGGGCGGCGCGCGAGGGCAGGGTGGCCAGCAGCACGCTGGCCAGTGCAATGGCGAAAGCCAGCAGCTGCATGCTCGAGAACGATTCGCCCAGCACCAGCACGCCCACCAGGGCAGCGCTGACGGGCAGCAGCACGGTGAAGACGCCGCCTTGCGCCGCAGGCACGGCCCTGAGCCCGGTCATCCACAGCCACACAGTCCACATGCAGGCGGCCAGCGCGTAGAACAGCAGCAACAGCCAGATGCTCCAGCGCACCGCAGCAAAGTCGAAACCCCACGCCATGTACAGGCCCAGCGGCGTGGAAAGCGCGAAGCCCCACAGGTTGATGAGCGCGGTGATGCGCTTAGGCCCCAGCGCCCCCGTCAGCTTCTTGCCGATGACCGAGTAGGCGGCTTCGCAGACCACTGCGCCCACCAGCAGCAACTGGCCCAGCCACGCGAGATTTTGGGTATTTTCACCATCAAGCGCTTGCACTGCATGTGCTGATTGCTCTGTTTTTGAGAGCGAAAAAAGGGCGATGCCGACCACTGCGCAGACCACGGCCACCCATGTGCGTGGTGCCACGCGCTCCCGCAGAAAGGCCCAGCTCATCACCGCTACCGCCGCCGGGATGCCTGCCATGATCACGCCCGCAGACACGGCATTGGTCAGGCTCACTCCGTAGATCATGCAGACGGTGAAGAGGAAGTTGCCGAGGAACGATTCCAGAAACAGCAGCCGGCGTACCTGCGGCGTGAGCGGCGGCTCGTCGGCGGGCTTTTTGAGCCAGTGCAGCATGGCCAGCCCCCCGATGCCAAAGCGCATCCATGCCAGCAGAAAGACCGGAAGCGCTGCCGCCAGCGGTTTGGAGAGAGCCACGTAGCTGCCCACCAACGCCATGCTGAGGGCCAGGCAGAGATAGGCAAGAGGGCGGCTTGGAGTGGTCACTACACTGGGGTTTTGGGCAAAAAGGACTGCGCATCATGCCTTATGAAACCGAAGGCCAGCAGCCGGCGCGGCACGTTTTTGTGTATGGGACCTTGCGGCGCGGCGGCTGCAACGACATCACCCGGCTGCAGCCCTCGCCACAGTGGCTGGGTTGTGCCGTGGTGCGCGGCACGTTGTTCCACCTGGGCCGCTACCCGGGGTTGCTGCTGCTGGGCCCGGACACGGTGGTCGGCGAGGTATACGCCATCACCGCCGCACTGGAAGCGCGGCTGGATGCCATCGAAGGCATCCGCCCAGGCCCCGAAGACGAGTACCACAAGCGCGAAGTCGACGTAGAGTTGCGGGGCCGCACGCTGCGGTGTCTCATCTATGAAATCAACCCTGCCTGCATTGGTCCGGCCAGCCGCATTGCCCACGGAGACTGGTTGCGGGTTGCATAGACGGGTTGGTTGCAACTTCCCATCATATAAAAACTGGATTTTGTGATGCGGAAAGATGGTGATGGTGCAGTGCGGGAAGTTTTCTCAATATGAGAAAAACAATATTGCATTGAGAAATAAGCTCTGCAACACATTGTTTTTAAAAGGAAAAATTTATCTCTTCTATAAGACATAAGAGCTTGCATGGGTCTTATAGAAGACTTACAGTTAGCTCCAAGGGCGGCGACAAGGCAGCCCGGCGTTTTCAACCAACCTCTGGAGTGATCTCATGCCCCAATCCCTCAACGAACAACTGAGCCGCGAACAGCAAATTGCCGCCCTGGAAAAAGACTGGGCCCAGAACCCCCGCTGGAAGGGCGTGAAGCGCGGCTACTCCGCTGCCGACGTGGTGCGCCTGCGCGGCTCGCTGCCCATCGAGCACACGCTGGCCAAGCGCGGCGCTGAAAAGCTGTGGGACAAGATCAATGGCGGCGCCAAGAAGGGCTACGTCAACGCCTTCGGCGCCATCTCTGCTGGCCAGGCCATGCAGCAAGCCAAGGCAGGCCTCGAAGCCGTGTACCTGTCGGGCTGGCAAGTCGCTGCGGACGGCAACACGTCCGAAACCATGTACCCCGACCAGTCGCTGTATGCCTACGACTCGGTGCCCACCATGGTTCGCCGCATCAACAACACCTTCAAGCGCGCCGACGAAATCCAGTGGGGCCGTGGCATCAACCCCGGCGATAAGGAATTCATCGACTACTTCCTGCCCATCGTGGCCGACGCAGAAGCCGGTTTCGGTGGCGTGCTGAACGCCTTCGAACTGATGAAGAACATGATTGCTGCTGGCGCAGCGGGCGTGCACTTCGAAGACCAACTGGCTGCCGTGAAGAAGTGTGGCCACATGGGTGGCAAGGTGCTGGTGCCTACGCAAGAAGCCTGCGAGAAGCTGATTGCCGCACGTTTTGCCGCTGACGTGATGGGTGTGTCCACCATTGTGCTGGCCCGCACCGACGCCGAAGCCGCCAATCTGATCACGTCCGACCACGACGCCAACGACAAGCCCTTCCTGACCGGCGAGCGCACGCAAGAAGGCTTCTACCGTGTGAAGAACGGCCTGGAGCAAGCCATCAGCCGCGGCGTGGCCTACGCTCCCTACGCTGACTTGGTGTGGTGCGAAACCGGCGTGCCCGACATCGGCTTCGCCCGTGAGTTCGCCCAGGCCGTGCACGCCGCCTGCCCCGGCAAGCTGCTGTCGTACAACTGCTCGCCATCGTTCAACTGGAAGAAGAATCTGGACGACAAGCAGATCGCCGCCTTCCAGGACGAACTGTCGGCACTGGGCTACAAGTACCAGTTCATCACGCTGGCCGGTATCCACATCAACTGGTTCAACACCTTCCAGTTTGCTCACGCCTACGCCCGTGGCGAAGGCATGAAGCACTACGTCAACATGGTGCAAGAGCCCGAGTTCGCCGCACGTGAGAAGGGTTACACCTTCGTGTCGCACCAGCAGGAAGTGGGCGCAGGCTACTTTGACGACGTGACCACCGTGATCCAGGGCGGTTCTTCCAGCGTGAAGGCCCTGTCGGGTTCCACCGAAGAAGAGCAGTTCCACTGATCTGCCGCGCTACTGCGCACAAGGCCCGAAGCATTCGCTTCGGGCTTTTTTGTTGGCGCAGGTTAAAATGGGTTGATTGATCAATGCACAAGGGCGAGAAAGGCATGCTGGTTATGACACCGCGAACTACATCGGAGATGTTCACCGGCCGTTGAGGCTGGCCGTTCGCGCCTGCACGAGACTCACCTCTCTCCCTTCCAAAAGCGCGGACCTGTACCGCGCTTTTTTGCTTCTGGGCCAGGGAAGCGCGTTCAACCCACCTGAAAAGATTTGACAAGGATTCCCATGATTCACATCACGCTCCCCGATGGTTCCCAACGCGAATTTCCCGGCCCGGTGACGGTGGCCGAGGTGGCCGCATCCATTGGCGCAGGCCTCGCCAAGGCTGCCCTGGCCGGCAAGATTGGCGACAAGGTGGTCGACACCAGCTACCAGATCACGCAGGACAGCCCGTTGTCCATCGTGACGGCCAAGGACGCTGACGGTCTGGAGGTGATCCGCCACTCCACGGCCCACCTGCTGGCCTATGCGGTCAAGGAGCTGTTCCCCGAGGCGCAGGTCACCATCGGTCCGGTCATCGAGAACGGCTTCTACTACGACTTTGCGTACAAGCGTCCCTTCACGCCGGAAGACCTTGTAGCCATCGAAAAGCGCATGGCCGAGCTGGCTGCCAAAGACGAGCCCATCGCGCGCCGTGTGTTGCCGCGCGACGAGGCCGTGGCGTATTTCAAGGGCCTGGGCGAGAACTACAAGGCCGAGATCATTGCCAGCATCCCGAGCAACGAAGACGTGAGCCTGTACCGCGAGGGCAGGTTCGAGGATTTGTGCCGGGGCCCGCACGTGCCGAGCACGGGCAAGCTCAAGTTCTTCAAGCTCATGAAGGTGGCCGGTGCCTACTGGCGCGGTGACCACCGCAACGAAATGCTGCAGCGCGTGTATGGCACGGCCTGGGCCACGAAGGACGAACTGCAGCAGTACCTCACCATGCTGGAAGAGGCCGAAAAGCGCGACCATCGCAAGCTGGGCCGTGAGCTCGATCTGTTCCACATCGACGACCATGCCCCCGGCGTCGTTTTCTGGCATCCCAAGGGCTGGGCGGTGTGGCAGCAGGTGGAGCAGTACATGCGCCGCGTCTACCGCGACAACGGCTACCTCGAAGTCAAAGGTCCGCAGTTGCTGGACAAGACGCTGTGGGAAAAGACGGGCCACTGGGACAAGTACCGTGACAACATGTTCACGACCGAGAGCGAGAAGCGCGATTACGCCCTCAAGCCGATGAACTGCCCCGGCCACATCCTGATCTTCAAGCAAGGCATCAAGAGTTACCGCGACCTGCCGTTGCGTTACGGCGAATTCGGCCAATGCCACCGCAACGAACCGACCGGGGGGCTGCACGGCATCATGCGCGTGCGCGGCTTCACGCAGGACGACGGGCACATCTTCTGCACCGAAGATCACATCTTGCCCGAGTGCACCGCCTACACGGCATTGCTGCAGAAGGTCTACAAGGACTTTGGCTTCAGCAATATCATCTACAAGGTGGCCACGCGCCCTGAGGCGCGCATCGGCTCCGACGAGAGCTGGGACAAGGCCGAACACGCGCTCATGGAGAGCCTGCGTGCTTCGGGTTGCGAATTCGAGATCGCTCCGGGCGACGGTGCCTTCTATGGCCCCAAGATCGAATACACGCTCAAGGACGCCATTGGTCGCCAATGGCAGTGCGGCACCATGCAGGTCGATTTCTCCATGCCTGAGCGTCTGGACGCCGAATACGTGGGTGAGGACGGCGCGCGGCACCGCCCGGTGATGCTGCACCGCGCCATCGTCGGCAGCCTCGAGCGGTTCATCGGCATCCTGATCGAACAGCATTCGGGCGCCTTGCCCACGTGGCTCGCTCCGGTGCAGATTTCGGTGCTCAACATCACGGATGCACAGGCCGACTACTGTCGTGAAATTGCCGCAAAACTGCAAAAACTGCTGCCCCATCAAGACCTTAGGGTGGGGCTCGATCTGCGCAACGAGAAGATTACGTATAAAATACGCGAGCATTCATTGCAAAAGCTGCCCTACATCCTTGTCGCGGGCGACAAGGAAAAGGCGGCCGGAGCCGTCGCAGTGCGCGCCCGGGGTAATCGAGACCTCGGCGTGATGTCCGTTGAAGCCTTCGCAGAACTGATTGCCCAGGACATCGCTTCCAAAGTGTGATTTTGAATGAAACATGCTCTGGCGTGCGCCCATTGTCCGGTGTTAGCTACTTTTTTTGTAGCATTTTGATTCAAGGAAGATAGTCATCGCTACTGAATTTCGTGATCGTCGCCACCGCGAAGAGCGCAAGCACCGCCTGAACCGTGAAATCATGGCCCCGGAAGTTCGCCTTTCCGGGCCTGACAATGAGCCGCTCGGCGTCGTGAGCTTGATGGAAGCATTGCGCATGGCCGGCGAACTGGACGTGGATCTGGTGGAAATCGCTGCCACGGCAAATCCGCCGGTGTGCCGCCTCATGGACTATGGCAAGTTCAAGTACCAGGAACAAAAGCGAGCGGCCGAAGCCAAGGCCAAGCAGACGGTCATCGAGATCAAGGAAGTCAAGTTCCGTCCTGGTACGGACGATGGCGACTACAACATCAAGATGCGCAACATCCGCCGCTTTCTGGCGGACGGAGACAAGTGCAAGATCACCCTGCGCTTCCGTGGCCGTGAAATTACCCACCAGGAACTGGGCCTTGCGCTGCTCAATCGCATCCGCGACGAACTTGCAGACAGCATCATCATCGAGCAGTTTCCGAAGCTGGAAGGCCGCCAGATGATCATGATGATTGCCCCGGGCAAGAAGAAGCCCGCCGCCAAGCCCGCCGCAGAAAGCGCGCCGGCTGCCGGCTCGGCTTCTTGAGCCGCAGGGTGATGCAGTAATTTGGCCTCTGCACCCGCAAGGGTGGGGTGGCCAGAGGCGGTGCCAAGGTGCCGTCGAACGAAGGGCGAAAGCCTTTCGATAAAAGTGGCTCGGGGCCAACAAGTTTGCAGATCGGTTTGCAAACGCCTCACGAGCACAAACAAAAGGAGCATTCACATGCCCAAAATGAAGACCAAGAGCAGCGCGAAAAAACGTTTCCGCGTTCGTCCAGGTGGTACCGTCAAGCGCGGTCAAGCCTTCAAGCGTCACATCTTGACCAAGAAGACCACCAAGAACAAGCGCCATCTGCGTGGTGCAGTGAATGTGCATGAGACCAACATGGGCTCGATCGCACAAATGCTGCCGAGCGCTGGCCTTTAATAACTGACGAACAAGGAGTACATACATGCCTCGCGTCAAACGTGGTGTAACGGCCCGTGCCCGTCACAAGAAAGTTCTCGCCCTTGCCAAGGGCTTCCGTGGTCGCCGCGGTAACGTCTTCCGTATCGCCAAACAGGCGGTAATGAAGGCTGGGCAATATGCCTACCGTGACCGCCGCACCAAGAAGCGCGTGTTCCGCCAGTTGTGGATCGCCCGTATCAACGCCGCTGCCCGTGAACTGGGCCTGACCTACAGCCAGTTCGCCAACGGCCTGAAGAAGGCTTCCATCGAGATCGACCGCAAGATGCTGGCCGACCTCGCCGTGCACGACAAGGCTGCCTTTGGCAGCATCGTGGAGCAAGTCAAGGCCAAGCTGGCTGCTTGAGTTCACGATGAGGAGCTATCGTTCTGATAGCTGCTTGCGCAATAACAGCAAGGGCTAGGGCTTGAAAAGGCACTAGCCCTTGTTCATTTTCAAGAGTCGATATGAACGAGTTGGATTCCCTGGTCGAGAGCGCGACGCAACTGTTTGCCCAAAGTGCCACTCCTGCAGACCTCGAAAATGCCAAGGCGCAGTTTCTGGGCAAGTCGGGCCGCGTGACCGAGCTCATGAAGGGTATGGCGCAGCTTTCTCCCGAGGATAAAAAATCTCGCGGCGCAGCCATCAACGTGGCCAAACAGGCGATCGAGGCTGCACTCACGGCGCGCCGGCAGGCGCTGGCCGACGCAGAGCTGCAGGTGCAGCTCAAGGCTGAAGCGCTGGACGTGAGCCTGCCGGGCCGCCAACGTGGGCAGGGTGGCCTGCACCCCGTGTCGCTGACGCTCGAGCGCATTCAGGGCATCTTCGGCTCGATGGGTTTTGACGTCGCCGAAGGGCCCGAGATCGAGACCGACTGGTTCAACTTCACGGCACTGAACACGCCCGAAGACCATCCGGCGCGTTCCATGCACGACACCTTTTACGTCGAAGGCGGTACGCCCGAGGCGCCCAACTTGCTGCGCACGCACACCAGCCCCATGCAGGTGCGCCACGCCGTGCAGCACGTCAAAAAGCACCGCGCATTGCTGGATGCCGGCCAGCCCATGCCCGAGATTCGCGTCATCGCGCCGGGCCGCACCTACCGGGTGGACAGCGACGCCACGCACTCGCCCATGTTCCATCAGTGCGAAGGCCTGTGGATCGGCGAGAACGTGAGCTTCAAGGACCTGAAGGTCATCTTCACGGCGTTCTGCCGCACCTTCTTTGAAAGCGACGATCTCGTGCTGCGCTTTCGCCCCAGTTTCTTTCCCTTCACCGAGCCCAGCGCCGAGATCGACATCCAGTTCCAGACGGGCCCGCTGGCCGGCCGCTGGCTGGAAGTGGCGGGCTCGGGCCAGGTGCACCCGAATGTGGTGCGCAATATGGGACTCGACCCCGAGAAGTACATCGGCTTTGCCTTTGGCATGGGGCCGGACCGCCTGACCATGCTGCGTTACGGCGTCAATGACCTGCGCCTGTTCTTCGACGGCGACATCCGTTTCCTGTCGCAGTTCCAGTAAAGCCAGCCGACTTCGCGCCGCGCGCGTGCCCTGTGGCCGTGCTGCGCACCTTCCGTACAAGAGTGTCCGACTATGCAATTTCCTGAATCCTGGTTGCGTGAGTTCTGCAACCCCCCTTTGACGACGGCCGAGCTGGCCGAAACGCTGACGATGGCCGGTCTGGAGGTGGAAGAGCTGCGCCCCGTGGCTCCGCCTTTCACCAAGATCGTGGTGGGTGAGATCAAGGAGGCGGTACAGCACCCAGACGCCGACCGCCTGCGTGTGTGCCAGGTGGACGTGGGGCAGGGCGCCCTGCTGAACATCGTTTGTGGTGCGCCCAATGCCCGCGTGGGCATCAAGGTGCCTTGTGCTTTGGTGGGGGCCGAGTTGCCGCCCGGCGACGACGGCAAGCCCTTCCTCATCAAGGTGGGCAAGCTGCGCGGCGTGGAAAGCCAGGGCATGCTGTGCTCGGCGCGCGAACTCAAGCTGTCGGAAGACCATGGCGGTCTGCTGGAGCTGGATGTCTCGGCCCCTGTGGGCCAAGACATCCGCGTGCATTTGAACCTGGATGACACGCTCTTCACCCTCAAGCTCACGCCCAACCTCGCGCATTGCCTGAGCGTCTACGGCATCGCCCGCGAAGTGTCCGCATTGACGGGTGCACCGCTGCAGCAGCCCTCGTTCCCGCCGGTACAAGCCAAGCTGGAGGACAAGCTGCCGGTGACGGTGAGCGCGCCCGATTTGTGCGGGCGCTTTTCGGGCCGCATTGTGCGCAACGTGAACACGCGCGCTGCCACGCCGCAATGGATGCTGGACCGCCTGGCCCGCTGCGGCCAGCGCGGCGTGTCGCCGCTGGTGGACATCTCGAACTACGTGATGTTCGAGCTGGGCCGTCCATCGCATATTTTCGATCTGGACAAGATCCATGGCGGCCTGGATGTGCGCTGGGGCAAGGCGGGCGAACAGCTCAAGCTGCTCAATGGCAACACCATCACGGTGGATGACAAGGTGGGCGTGATTGCCGATGGCCAGCAGGTCGAGTCGCTGGCCGGCATCATGGGCGGCGACGCGACGGCGGTCTCTGATGACACCAAGAACGTCTACATTGAAGCCGCTTTCTGGTGGCCCAAGGCGGTGGCCGGGCGTTCGCGCCGCTTCAACTTCTCGACCGACGCAGGCCACCGCTTCGAACGGGGTGTGGACCCGAGCCTTACGGTGGAACACATCGAGCGCATCACGCAGCTCGTCATCGACATTTGCGGCACACCCGAGACAGCCTGTGGCCCCATGGACGACCAGCAGGTGAACATGCCCCAGCCGCAGCCTGTCACGCTGCGCGTGGCGCGCGCTGCCAAGGTCGTCGGCATGCCGCTCACGCAGGCGCAATGCGCCGATGCGCTGCGCGGCCTGGGCCTGCCGGTGGTGGAAGGCGAGGGCACCCTCACCGTCGCGCCGCCCTCGTACCGCTTCGACATCACGATCGAAGAGGACCTGATCGAAGAAGTGGCCCGCATGGTGGGCTACAACAACCTGCCCACCACGCCGCCGCTGGCGCCCATCACGCCCAAGCTGGCGGCCGAGGCGACACGCAGTCCGTTCGCCGTGCGGCGCGCACTGGCTGGCTTGGGATACCAGGAAACCATCAATTTCAGCTTTGTGGAAGAGCGCTGGGAGCATGAGCTCGCCGCCAATGCCCAGCCGATCAAGCTGTTGAACCCCATTGCAAGCCAGATGAGCGTCATGCGCTCTACGCTGCTGGGTTCTTTGCTACAAGTTTTGAAGTTCAACCTGGATCGGAAGGCCGAGCGCGTGCGCGTGTTCGAGCTCGGCCGCGTGTTCCTGCGCGACGCCGGCGTGCGCAACACCGACACCACGGTGGAAGGTTTTCATCAGCCCATGCGCGTGTCGGGCCTGGCTTACGGCCCGAACGATGTGCTGCAATGGGGCCGCAAGGAACAGGCCATTGACTTCTTTGATGTGAAGGGGGACGTGCAGGCGTTGCTCGCGCCGCTGCGCGCGACCTTCGAGCCTGGCACGCACCCGGCCATGCACCCTGGGCGCTGCGCACGCGTGTTGCTGGACGGCCGGGCCATTGGTTTCGTCGGCGAACTGCACCCGCAATGGCGACAGTCGTGGGACCTGCCGCAAGCCCCCGTGATGTTCGAACTGGAGCTGGACGCCGTGCAGCAACGTGCGGTGCCGCAGTTCAAGCCGGTGGCGAAGCACCAGGCGGTTGAACGCGACGTGGCCGTGGTGGTGGCCGAGCGCGTGACGCACACCGAGGTCATGGACGCCATTGCCGCGGCCGTGCCGGGCACCATGCTGCGCTCTGCCGTTCTGTTCGATGTCTATCGTCCGAAGCCGCTGCGGGCCGGCGAGGTGGCGCCTGCGGGCGGGCTGGCTGCCGGTGAGAAGAGCCTGGCGGTGCGCCTGACGCTGGGGCGTGACGAAGCCACGCTCACCGAGGCCGAGATCGAGGCGGCCATGCAGGCCGTGGTGGCCCAGCTCGTTGCCCGTACGGGTGGGCGGCTGCGTGTTTGACAAGGAAGAGGGAGGTGCCGGCGTGATCGAATTTGCGGTAGACAATCTCGAGACCCCTGCGCTCACCAAGGCGCAGTTGGCGGACCTTCTGTTCGACCAGATCGGTTTGAACAAGCGTGAATCGAAGGACATGATCGACGCGTTCTTCGACCTTATCGCGCAGCGCCTGGTGGACGGCAAGGACGTGAAGCTGTCGGGCTTTGGTAACTTCCAGATCCGCACCAAGGCGCCCCGGCCGGGCCGCAATCCGCGCACTGGCGAGGCCATTCCCATTCAGGCGCGCCGGGTGGTTACTTTTCACGCCAGCAGCAAGCTCAAAGAGCAGATCCAGGCGGCGGTGTGAGTTTTTGCCCATCCGTGGCCTGAATTGCTGTTGGGGTCTGGCGCACGGGATTCGTCTGCAGTACGCTAGCGAGCTTTTCGTCCAAACGAGCATCCATGGGCACCGTGCTTCCCTCCATTCCCGCCAAGCGGTACTTCACGATTGGTGAGGTGGCGGAACTGTGTGGCGTCAAGCCCCACGTGCTGCGCTACTGGGAGCAGGAGTTCACCCAGTTGCGCCCCATGAAACGGCGCGGCAACCGTCGCTATTACCAGCACCACGAGGTGCTCATGATCCGGCGCATTCGCGAACTCTTGTATGACCAGGGCTTCACGATCAGCGGCGCTCGCAACCGCCTGCAGGACCAGGCCCATGGTGTTGTCGAAGACGCTCCGGTACAGGCGCCCTTACCCGCTGTGATGACTGTGCCAGAGATGGCTCCGGTGCTGAGTGTGCGTGCGGGGGTGGGTGGCTCGTTCGCGGATGGAAATGCGGTTCGCCAGGAACTATTTGAAATTCGTGCGCTACTTTCTTTTGAGTGAGGTTTTTCTGTATATAATTTAGGTCTTGTCGGCGTGTAGCGCAGCCTGGTAGCGCACTTGCATGGGGTGCAAGGGGTCGCGAGTTCGAATCCCGCCACGCCGACCATTGATAGCAAAAGCCCAGAGCCGAAAGGTTCTGGGCTTTTTTGCTGTTTCCGTCGCCTGGCAACTGCCGGGTATCGTTCCGTTCTTCCCTTGGCGTTCAACAAACAGATGATCAGTGGACTAGTCGCTGGAAAGCTTTACGGACCCGCAGAGTTGCGTACCGACAAAGCTGGCAAACCCTTTGCCGTGGTCAAGGTGCTGGCCACCACTGGCGATGGTGAAACGCTGATCGTGAATGTGATCGCATTCGAGCCTGCGGCGTGCATGGCCTTGCAGGCGCTGGCAGAGGGCGAGCCCGTGGCCCTGGCTGGCGGAATTACCCCTCGGGTCTGGACCGACAAGCAGGGCAATGTTCGCCCCGCACTCGACATGGTGGCTCACCGCGTTTTGAGTGCCCACGACGCTAGCGAGACGCGCTTGGCTTGACGACATGGGGAGAGGGGCCGCTGGTGCGTGGATGAGCTTCCCGCGCTCCGAACCACCAGGCTTGCTCCACATGCCGTCGATCTGCGCGCTGTAGCCGCGTGCTGGCACGCCCCGCTGTGCGGCCTGCGCCCTTGCGTGTCAGGCCGAGAGGGCCTGCAGCAATTCGGTCTCGATTTCGATCTGCCGGGCGTTGTTCTGCAGCTCGGGTCCCTGGATCAGGAAGGTGTCTTCCACCCGCTCGCCCAAAGTGCTCACCTTGGCCAGTTGCACGCTCAAGTGGTGGCGGGCCAGGATGCGGGCCACCAGGTACAGCAGACCGGCACGATCGCTGGCCGATATGGCCAGCAGCCAGCGCTGGGCCTTTTCATCCGGTCGCAACGTCACACGGGGCGCCACGGGAAAGCTCTTGACGCGGCGTGACACGCGTTTGGCAGCAGGGTCGGGCAGCGGTCCCCCGGTTTCGATGGACCGCACCAGGTCGCTCTCCACCATGTGGGTGAGTTCGCGGTAATGGCCGGGCAGCGCCGACGCCACAACCTGGAAGGTGTCGAGCGCGTGGCCGTTGTTGGCGGTGTGGACGCGCGCATCCAGGATGCTGAAGCCAGCCCGGTCGAAATAGCTGCAGATGCGCGCGAACAGGTCGGCCTGGTCGGGGGCATACACCATCACCTGCAGCCCCTCGCCAGCGAGCGACTGGCGCGCGCGCACCACCGGGTGGGCCGTGCCGACATGGCGCGACAGGTGGCGCGTGTGCCAGGCAATGTCGGCCGCCTCGTGGCGCATGAAATAGCTCACGTCGAGCGTGGCCCACAGCGCCTTGTGGGCCTCGAAGGGCAGGGCGTTGAGCGCCAGCAGCACCAGCGCCTCGCGCTTGCGTGCCTCGATCTCGGCGGCAGCGTCGGGGGCCCGGCCGCCCAGGGTGCGCAGGGTGGCGCGGTACAGATCTTCCAGCAGCTTTCCCTTCCAGGCATTCCAGACCTTGGGGCTGGTGCCGCGAATATCAGCCACGGTGAGCAGGTACAGCGCCGTCAGGTAGCGCTCGTTGCCGACGCGGCGCGCAAATGCGGCAATCACGTCGGGGTCGCTCAAATCTTCCTTCTGGGCGATGCGGCTCATGCCCAGGTGCTCCCGGACGAGGAATTCGATGAGCCGGGCATCCTCGCGGTCCACGCCGTGCTGGCGGCAAAAGCGGCGCACTTCCACGGCGCCAATCTGTGAATGGTCGCCGCCGCGGCCCTTGCCGATATCGTGGAACAGTGCCGCGACATAGAGAATCCACGGCTTGTCCCAGCCCGCCGCGAGTTGCGAGCAGAACGGGTACTCGTGCGCATGCTCGGCCATGAAGAAGCGCCGCATGTTGCGCAGCACCATGAGGATGTGCTGGTCCACCGTGTAGACGTGGAACAGGTCGTGCTGCATCTGTCCCACGATGCCGCGAAAGGCCCACAGGTAGCGTCCCAGCACCGAGGTCTGGTTCATGAGCCGCATGGCATGCGTGATGCCAGAAGGCTGCTGCAGGATGCGCATGAAGGTGGCGCGGTTGACCGGGTCGCGCCGAAAGGCGCCATCCATCACGCCGCGCGCGTTGTACAGCGCGCGCAAGGTGCGCGCCGAGAGATCCTTGAGCCCCACGGTGGTTTGGTAGAGCAGGAAGGTTTCGAGCACGGCGTGGGGATCGCGCTGGTACAGGTCGTCGCTGGCCACCTCGATGAGGCCCGCCTTTTCAAAGAAGCGGGGGTTGATGGGGCGGGGCTCGTGGGTCGAGGGGTTCAGGCGCTCCTCGATGTTGAGCAGCAGGATCTGGCTGAGCTGCGACACGGCCTTGGCCGCCCAGTAATAGCGGCGCATCAGTGTTTCGCTGGCGCGCATGGGCAGGCGTGTGCCGTCGGGCGCCTGCGAGCGGTAGCCGAACGACTCGGCCACGGTGGTCTGCAGGTCGAACACCAGCCGGTCTTCGTGCCGCCCCGCGGCCGCATGCAGGCGCGCACGGATCAGGCACAGCACGGCTTCGTTGCGCTCGATCTGGCGCACCTCGAAGGCCGTGGCCATTCCGCTGGCGGCCAGCTCCTTCCAGGTGCGGCCCAGCCCCGCGGCCTGGGCCACCCACAGAATCATCTGCAGGTCGCGCAGGCCGCCGGGCGACTCTTTGCAGTTCGGCTCCAGCGCGTAGGGTGTGTTTTCGTATTTGTTGTGGCGCTGGCGCATCTCCAGCGTCTTGGCCACCAGGAAGGCCTGCGGGTTCATCCGGGCGCTGTACTCGCGCTGGAACTGGGCAAACAGCGCGGCATTGCCGCACACCAGGCGCGATTCAAGCAGCGAGGTCTGCACGGTGACGTCGGCGGCGCTTTCGGCGAGACACTCGGCCACCGTGCGCACGCTGGAGCCGATTTCGAGGCCCGCGTCCCAGCAACTGCCGATGAAGCTCTCGAGGCGCGAGCGCAAGTCGCAGCCTGCCTCGGGCGCGCTGCCCTCGGGCAGCAGCAGCAGCACATCGACGTCGGAACTGGGAAAGAGCTGGTCACGCCCGAAGCCGCCCACCGCCACCAGGGCCAGTTCGGGTGGGAGCTGGGCGCGCAGCCACAGGGCCTGCAGCAGCCCGCCGGCCAGGCCCGAGAGCTTGCGCAGCACGGTGCGAATGCCGCGTGTGGATGCTCCCGTGGCCTGCATCGAGGCGAGCAGTGCCGCCTTGTCGCGGCGGTAGGCGTCCCGCAGGGCGTGAATTTCCGTCATGGTCAGGGCAAAGAAAGGAGGCGGTGGGCCATGACCCGGGCAAGCAAGACTCGTGCTCGCGGAGGCCGCACCTCAGGTGGTCGTGGCGGTCACGAACGGTGGCAGCGGCGGCGAGCCCGCAGACAGCGTCATCACCTCATACCCGGTCTCGGTGACCAGCACGGTGTGTTCCCACTGGGCCGACAGGCTGTGGTCCTTGGTGACGATGGTCCAGCCGTCGTTGCCGAATTCCTTGATCTCGCGCCGGCCCGCATTGATCATGGGCTCGATGGTGAACACCATGCCGGGCTTCAGTTCCTCCAGCGTGCCGGGGCGGCCGTAATGCAGCACCTGGGGCTCCTCGTGGAACTTCTGGCCGATGCCGTGGCCGCAGAACTCGCGCACCACCGAGAAGCCATGCCCTTCGGCAAACTTCTGGATGGCGTGGCCGATGTCGCCCAGGTGCGCACCGGGGCGCACCTGCTGGATGCCCAGCCACATGGCGTCGTAAGTGATAGCGGACAGGCGCTTGGCGGCAATCGAACACTCGCCGATCAGATACATGCGGCTGTTGTCGCCATACCAGCCGTCCTTGGTGATGACGGTCACGTCCACATTCACGATGTCGCCTTTTTTCAGGGGCTTGTCGTTGGGAATGCCGTGGCAGACCACGTGGTTCACCGAAGTGCACAGCGAACCGGGGTAGGGCGGATAGCCGGGGGGCTGGTAGCCCACGGTGGCGGAAATGGTGCCCTGTGCGGCCATGCACTCGGCGCCCAGACGGTCGATTTCTTTGGTGGTGATGCCGGGTTTGATGTGCGGGGCGATGTAGTCAAGCACTTCAGAGGCCAGGCGGCAGGCGAGGCGCATGCCAGCGATGTCTTCTGCGGTTTTGATGGTGATGCTCATGCCTGCAATTATCCCATTGCCCCCCAAGCCTTGCTTGGGAAGGGAATGGTCCGCGCTCGGGCCCGGTAAAATGGAAGGCTGCGCTGACAAGCCTCACTGCATCGTCCGGCTGGGCCACGCCATCTTTGCGCGGCAGCCCAACCCGGGGACGCGGGGCCTTGCGCGCGCCCATCCCCTCTCACCCGAACAGGCCGCTACCGTGACCTTGCACATGACCACGCTGGCGGGCGGCAACGCCCTCAGCTCCTTCCGCGCCCAGCAACTTCAACCCGCCCTGGAGGCGATCCACCCCAAGATCAGTGGCATTGCAGCGCGTTTCGTGCACCTGGTCGCGACCGATGCGGCCCCGACGCCCGTTGAACAAGAACGCCTGGCCGCGCTGCTGACCTACGGCGACCCCTACGCGGGCCCTGAAGACGGCGCCGCGCTCATCGTCACGCCCCGCCTGGGCACGCTGTCGCCCTGGGCCTCCAAGGCCACCGACATTGCGCGCAACTGCGGCATCGCCATCCGCCGCGTCGAGCGCATCACCGAGTACCGCATCAGCCTGAAATCGGGACTTCTGGGTAAGACGCCCGAGCTGACGGCCGAGCAACGGGGCCAGATCGCGGCCCTGCTGCACGACCGCATGACCGAATCGGTGGTGGCCGACCGCAGCGCCGCGGCCGCCCTGTTCACCGAACTGCAGCCCGCGCCCATGGAGCATGTGGACGTGCTGGCCGGTGGCCGTGCTGCCCTGGAGGCCGCCAACACCCGCTTCGGCCTGGCCCTGGCCGACGATGAAATCGACTACCTCGTGACTGCCTTCGCGGGCCTGAAGCGCAACCCCACCGACGTGGAGCTGATGATGTTCGCGCAGGCCAACAGCGAACACTGCCGCCACAAGATCTTCAACGCCGAGTTCACCATCGACGGCGTGGCGCAGGACAAGAGCCTGTTCGGCATGATCCGCAACACGCACCAGCTGGCGCCCCAGCACACGGTGATCGCGTATTCGGACAACGCCTCGGTCATGGAAGGCCACCAGGTCGAGCGATTTGTAGCCAAAATGGCCTCTGGCGCGGATGAATCAAGCGCCAGCAGCTATCAAAAAAGTAGTGCCACCCAGCATGTGCTGATGAAGGTGGAAACCCACAACCACCCCACGGCCATCTCGCCCTTCCCGGGCGCATCGACCGGCGCGGGCGGCGAGATCCGCGACGAAGGCGCCACGGGCCGTGGCTCCAAGCCCAAGGCCGGCCTCACGGGTTTCACCGTGTCCAAGCTCTGGGGCAGCACCGTGGGCAAGCCCGAGCACATTGCCAGCCCGCTGCAGATCATGGTCGAAGGCCCCTTGGGCGGCGCGGCGTTCAACAACGAATTCGGCCGTCCCAACCTGAACGGCTACTTCCGCGAGTACGAGCAGAACGTCGGCGGTGTGCAGCGTGGCTACCACAAGCCCATCATGATCGCGGGCGGCGTGGGCGTGATCGATGCGGAGCTGACCCAAAAGATCGAATTCCCCGCCGGCTCGCTGCTGATCCAGCTGGGCGGCCCCGGCATGCGCATCGGCATGGGCGGCAGCGCGGCCAGTTCCATGGCCACCGGCACCAATGCGGCCGAGCTGGACTTTGACTCGGTGCAGCGCGGCAACCCCGAGATCGAGCGCCGTGCGCAAGAGGTCATCAACCATTGCTGGGCGCAGGGCCCGGCCAACCCCATCCTGGCCATCCACGACGTGGGCGCGGGCGGTTTGTCCAACGCCTTCCCCGAGCTGACCAACGACGCAGGCCGGGGCGCACGCTTTGACCTGCGCGCGGTGCAGCTCGAAGAGTCCGGCATGAGCCCGAAGGAAATCTGGAGCAATGAAAGCCAGGAACGCTACGTGCTGGCCATCGCGCCCGAATCGCTGGAGCAGTTCAAAGCCTTCTGCGAACGCGAGCGCTGCCCGTTTGCCGTGATCGGCACGGCCACCGAAGAGCGCCAGCTGGTGCTGCACGACCCTGCTGCCACGGCCGACGACCAGAAGCTGCCCGTGGACATGCCCATGAACGTGCTGCTGGGCAAGCCGCCCAAGATGCACCGCGATGTGACCACCGTGGCGCGTGAGTTCAAGCCCATGGACTTGACCGGCGTGCCCCTGCAAAAGGCCGTGATCGACGTGCTGGCCCACCCCACGGTGGCGTCCAAGCGTTTCCTCATCACCATCGGCGACCGCACCGTGGGCGGCCTGAGCCACCGCGATCAGATGGTCGGCCCCTGGCAGGTGCCCGTGGCCGATTGCGCCGTGACGCTGGCCGATTACAAGGGCTTTGCGGGCGAAGCGATGAGCATGGGCGAGCGCACGCCGCTGGCCGCCATCAACGCGCCCGCATCGGGCCGCATGGCGGTGGCGGAAGCCATCACCAACCTGCTGGCTGCGCCCATTGAGCTGCCGCGTGTGAAGCTGTCGGCCAACTGGATGGCCGCTTGCGGCGAGCCTGGCGAAGACGCCGCGCTGTACGAAACCGTGAAGGCCGTGGGCATGGAGCTGTGCCCCGCGCTGGGCGTGTCCATCCCCGTGGGCAAGGATTCGCTGTCCATGCGCACGCAGTGGAGCGAAGGCGCGGACAAGAAGAAGGTCACCTCGCCCGTCAGCCTGATCGTGAGCGCCTTTGCTTCGCTGTCCGACGTGCGCGGCACGCTCACGCCCCAGCTCAACGCCACCGAGGCCGATACCACGCTGGTGCTGATTGACCTGGGCAAGGGCCAGAACCGCATGGGCGGCAGCATCCTGGGCCAGACGCTGGAGCAAAGCGGCAACGTGGTGCCCGATGTGGACGACCCCAAAGACCTGGTCAACTTGGTCAACGCCGTGAACGCACTGCGCGCCAAGGGCCAGATCCTGGCCTACCACGACCGCAGCGATGGTGGCCTGCTGGCCGCGGCGGCAGAAATGGCCTTTGCCGGCCACGTGGGCGTGGCGCTCAACGTGGACATGCTGGTGACTGAAGGCGACGGCATCAGCGACAGCCGCATGGAAACCGGTGACGCCAAGAACTGGGCGCAGCAGGTCAGTGCCCGCCGTGAAGAACTGACGCTCAAGGCGCTGTTCAACGAAGAGCTGGGTGTGTTGCTGCAAGTGCGCACCGCCGAGCGCAACGATGTGATGCAGGTGCTGCGCGAGCATGGCCTGTCCAAATTCAGCCACTTCGTGGGCAAGACGCGCCCAGTGTCGTCCGAAATCGACGCAGGCAAGGGCGCACTCCAGGTCTGGCGCGATGCCAAGGCCGTGTTCAGCGCGCCGCTGGCCGACCTGCACCAGGTGTGGGATGCGGTGAGTTGGAAGATTTGCCAGCAGCGCGACAACCCCGCCAATGCCGATGCCGAGCACGCGGCGGCGGGCGAGCCCACCGACCCGGGCATGCACGTGCACCTCACGTTCGACGCGGCCGACAACGTGGCGGCGCCGTTCCTCAACCTCGCCAAACCCAAGGTTGCCATCCTGCGTGAGCAGGGCGTGAACTCGCACGTGGAAATGGCCTATGCCTTCACCGAGGCAGGCTTCGAGGCTTACGACGTGCACATGACCGACCTGCAGACCGGCCGCGTCAAGCTCGAAGACTTCAAGGGCGTGGTCGCCTGCGGTGGCTTCAGCTACGGCGACACGCTGGGCGCCGGCATCGGCTGGGCGCGCTCCATCACTTTCAACCCCGTGCTGGCCGCGCAGTTCCAGGGCTTCTTTGGCCGCACGGACACGTTCGGCCTGGGCGTGTGCAATGGCTGCCAGATGTTTGCCGAGCTGGCCGACATCATCCCCGGCGCCCAAGACTGGCCGCGCTTCACCACCAACCAGAGCGAGCGCTTCGAGGCCCGCCTGTCGCTGGTGGAGGTGCTCGAGTCGCCCAGCCTGTTCCTGCAAGGGATGGCCGGCAGCCGCCTGCCGATTGCCGTGGCGCATGGCGAGGGTTATGCCAACTTCAAGTACCGGGGTAACGCGGACAAGGCCATTGCCGCCATGCGCTACGTGGACAACCATGGCCGCGCCACGGATCAGTACCCCTTCAACCCCAACGGCAGTGCCGGTGGTCTCACCGCCGTGACCACGGCGGACGGCCGATTCACGGCCATGATGCCGCACCCCGAGCGGGTGTTCCGCAATGTGCAGATGAGCTGGACCAGCGAAGACCAGTCGCAGTACAGCGGCTGGATGCGCATCTGGCGCAATGCGCGCAAGTGGGTGAATTGATGAGGGGCACCCCCTGAGGCCTTGCGGACCTCGGTGCTGGTCGCCCCAGGCGGCAGCTCTTGGGGGTGTCCAAGCCTGCACCGGCAGGCTCGGAGCCCTCGGCCCCTTCTCTTGATTCGTTGCGCGAATCGGGAAGGGAGAAGCAGCCGGTGCGGCGGGCCGGCCCTTGCACCGTCGCCCTGGCCTGAGGCCGCGCGCTTTCAACTGGTGGTAGTGGGCGCAGCGCGCCTTGAAGGCTGAATTCGCTGAGTCGCGTGTCCAGGCATGGATTTCAATGTTCAACGGGGCTTCGGCCCTGTTTTTCATGCGGCATTGTCTGGCGCGGAACCGTCTCGGGGCGTTGCTATAGTCAGCGCTTTCTCCCTTTTCAAGGACTCTCATGGCCGCTGGCAGCCTGCTTGCCCTGCTCGACGATATCGCCACCATCCTCGACGATGTCGCCCTCATGAGCAAGGTTGCCGCCAAGAAGAGCGCTGCCATGGCCGACGACGTGTCGGTCATGACCAAGGTGGCGGCCCAGAAGACGGCGGGCGTGCTGGGCGACGACCTCGCGCTCAATGCCCAGCAGGTCACCGGCGTGCGTGCCGAACGCGAGATTCCCTTGGTGTGGGCGGTGGCCAAGGGCTCGCTCGTGAACAAGGCCATCCTGGTGCCGGCTGCGTTGCTCATCAGCGCCTTCGCCCCCTGGGCGGTGACGCCGCTGCTGATGGTGGGGGGCGCTTTCCTGTGCTACGAGGGCATGGAGAAGCTGGCCCACAAGCTTCTGCACGGCGCCGCTGACGACGAGACCGCCCACGACAGCCACGCCCAGGCCAATGCCAACCCGGCGGTCGATCTGGTGGCGTTCGAGAAGGACAAGATCAAGGGGGCCGTGCGCACCGATTTCATCCTGTCAGCCGAAATCATCGCCATCACGCTGGGCACGGTGGCCTCGGCGCCCTTCGCACAGCAGGTGGCCGTTCTGGCGGGCATTGCCGTGGTCATGACGGCGGGCGTTTACGGCTTTGTGGCGGCGATCGTCAAGCTCGACGACCTGGGGCTGTGGCTGCACCGCAAACCCGGCGCCGCGGCCCAGGCGCTGGGTGCGGGCATCCTGCGTGCGGCACCCTGGCTCATGAAGGCGCTTTCGGTGGCCGGCACGGCCGCCATGTTCCTGGTGGGCGGTGGCATTCTGGTGCATGGCGTCGGAGTGGTGCATCACGCCGTTCAGGGCCTGGGCGCTGCAGCGGCCCTGTGGCCGGCCGGCGGCCTGTGGGCGGTGCTGGTGCCCAATGTGCTCAACGCACTCATCGGCATGGCCGCCGGGGCGCTGGTGCTGGCGGCCGTCAGCTTGCTGGGCCGCTTGCGAAAGGGCCGGGCGGCGCGGTGACAGGCCAGCGTGGCGCCGTTGTGTCGGCTTGTTGGGGTAAGTACCAACAGTTTGACCTGAGGCAAGGTTGACCATTTTGCTAACAGGCTCAATTGCGTTACGGGGGTCGTCCCCGTTTAACCGCATCGAGTTCTGTATGAAAAAAAACCTGCTGGCTGTGGCCATTCTGTGCGCCTTGACCTCTGGCGCTGCCTTTGCGCAGCAAGCTGAGAGCCCTTGGCTTGTCCGCGTGCGCGCGGTGCATCTCGACAGCGCCAACAAGGACAGCACGCCGCTGGGCCTGTCGGTGAACAACAAGACGATTCCTGAAGTCGACATTTCGTACTTCTTCAACAAGAACATTGCCGCCGAGTTGATCCTCACGGTGCCACAGAAGCACACCCTGAGCGCTGGCGGCGCCGACATCGGCACCCTCAAGCACTTGCCTCCATCGCTGTTGCTGCAATACCACTTCGACGCACCTGGCTTCAAGCCCTATGTGGGCGCGGGCGTCAACTACACGCGCTTCTCCAGCGTGAACCTGCCTGCCGGCGTGGACATCGACCGCAACAGCTGGGGCGCCGCCCTGCAGGTCGGCGTGGACATCCCCCTGTCCAAGAATGTGTACCTGAACTTCGACGTCAAGAAGGTCTACATCAAGACCGACGTGACCGCCGGTGGTGCCAAGCTGGGCACCTTCAAGGTCGATCCCGTGCTGGTGGGCGTGGG
The DNA here is from genome assembly GCF_000175235.1 of Acidovorax delafieldii 2AN. Classification (GTDB taxonomy): domain Bacteria; phylum Pseudomonadota; class Gammaproteobacteria; order Burkholderiales; family Burkholderiaceae_C; genus Acidovorax; species Acidovorax delafieldii_B. The sequence continues at coordinate 21,820 of NZ_ACQT01000035.1, forward strand.
CCTCGGCTGGCGCTTCTGATGCTGCGGCGCCGTGCGAGCGGCGCCTGGCACAAAGACTCCAAGGTGGAAAAGGGCCGACGCATGCGTCGGCCCTTTTTTCGTCTGTGCGTGCCATGCGGGGTGTGGCGGTGGTTGCCGGGGCGGGGCGGCCGCCATGCAGCAAAGCCTTGCCATCCGCGCCTACTTGCTATTGATTGCATAGCTGCTGGCGACCAACACACCTCCGCATGGCGATGTTTTGGTGGTTTTTGCGGGCAAAACAGGCTGCGGCAGGCGGCCGGCCACGGTGGCGCGCCGGCGGACCGCCCGGATCCTGTTGCGCGTTGTAACGCGGAACGCGCACAGGGTGCGTTAGCCTGTGTCTCGTGACTGCGTGCGGGGAGGGGCTTCGATTGGCTGCCGGCCCATGGCCGGGCCGCGGGCCTGTTTCGTGTTCGCGCGCGGGCACTTTGCTTTCCGCCTCGGCGCACGCAAGGGGCCTGTCCCCAGCGCGTGCGCACCTACCGCCGATGCCCAGAGCCCTACCGCCATGCCCCTGACCCGCCATAGCGATATCACCGACGGCCTGATCCAGCGCCCCGCGCGCATTTCGCCCAAATATTTCTACGATCAGAAGGGCTCGCGGCTGTTCGAAGCCATCACCCGCCTGCCCGAGTACTATCCGACGCGCACCGAAAATGCCCTCATGCAGACGCATGGCGCCGACATCGCGCGCGCGGCTGGCGCCGTGCGCACGGTGATCGAGCTGGGCGCAGGCAACTGCGAAAAGGCGCGCGCCTTGTGCGGCTGGGTACGCCCCGCCTGCTTCGTGGGGGTGGACATCTCGGCAGACTACCTGCAACAGGCCGTGCAGCGCCTGCGCGAGCAGGTGCCGGGCCTGGACGCGCGGGCCGTGGCGGGCGACATGACCCAGGGAGTTGTCTTGCCCCCCGACATTCCCGCTGAAGGGCGTCTGGTCTTCTATCCCGGCTCGTCCATCGGCAACTTCGATCCGCCCCATGCACTCGACCTGCTGCGGCACATGCGCGGGCTGATCGACAACGACGGCGGCCTGTTGATCGGCATCGACCTGCCCAAGGACGTGGCCCTGCTCGAGGCCGCCTACGACGACGCCGCCGGGGTCACTGCCGCCTTCAATCTCAACGTGCTGGCCCACCTGAACCGGCTCATCGGCAGCGATTTCGTGGAAGACCAGTGGGGCCACCGCGCCTTCTTCAACGATGAGCACTCGCGTATCGAAATGCACCTGGAGGCCCTGGAGCCCATCCGTGTGCGCTGGCCTGCGGGAGAGCGCCGGTTTGCGGCCGGCGAACGCATCCACACCGAAAACAGCTACAAATACCCGTTGCCTGCGTTCACTGCCCTGCTGGCCCAGGCAGGTTTTTCGCGCGCCCAGGCCTGGACGGACGGGCAGGCCTGGTTTGCCACGGTGCTGGCCCTGCCTTGAGCCCTTGTCCGGATTCCGCCATGACTTCCTTGCATTCCCGCTACACCGACATCCGCAACCGCACCACGGCCCTGGCAGCGCCGCTGTCGCCCGAAGACTGTCAGGCGCAGTCCATGCCCGACGCCAGCCCGGCCAAATGGCACCTCGCGCACACCACCTGGTTTTTCGAAACCTTCGTGCTGGAAGCCCACGAGCCCGGTTTTGAACCCTTCGAGCCTGCCTACCGGGTCCTGTTCAATTCGTACTACAACGGCGTCGGCGAGCGGCACCCCCGGCCGCAGCGCGGCCTGCTCACGCGGCCCTCGCTGGCCGAGGTGCTGGCCTACCGGGCCCATGTGGACGAGCACCTGCAGCGGCTGCTGCCCACGCTGGCGCGCAACCCGGCCCAGTGCGCCCTGGTCGAGCTGGGCCTGCAGCACGAGCAGCAGCACCAGGAACTGCTGGTCACCGACATCAAGCACCTGCTGTCGTGCAACCCCTTGCAACCAGCCTACCATTCGGCGCCCCCTCCACCTGCCGCTGCCGCGCTGCCGCTGCAGTGGTGCGCATTCGATGGCGGGCTCTGCGAGATCGGGCATGCGGGCAGCGGCTTCGCGTTCGACAACGAAGGTCCTCGCCACAAGGTGTACCTGAACCCCTATGCGCTGGCTTCGCGATTGGTCACCAATGCGGAGTTCGCGGGTTTTGTGGAGGCTGGCGGCTACCGCAACCCGGCCCTTTGGCTGGCCGAGGGCTGGGACTGGCGCTGCGCCCTTGCGCTGGAGCAGCCCTTGTATTGGGGGCGCACCAGCAGCGCCTGGCAAGAGTTCTCGCTGGCGGGACTGGGGCCCTTGCAGGGCGCTCAGCCTGTGGTGCACCTGTCGTACTTCGAAGCGGATGCGTATGCGCGCTGGGCGGGTGCTCGCCTCCCCACCGAGGCCGAATGGGAGGTCGCGGCCGCCTCTCTGCCGCCCCAGGCCTCGGTGGGCCCCTTCGCGGACTCGGGCGTGCTGCATCCCCAGGCGGCGGTAGAGCCGGGCCTTGCGCAGATGTTTGGCGATGCCTGGGAGTGGACGCAGTCGGGCTACGCGGCCTACCCGGGGTTTCAGGCAGCGGAAGGGGCCGTGGGTGAATACAACGGCAAATTCATGGTCAATCAGTACGTGCTGCGGGGTGGTTCGTGCGCCACGCCCTGCGGCCATGTACGCGCCAGCTACCGCAATTTCTTCCCGGCCACGGCACGCTGGCAGTTTTCAGGGGTGCGCCTGGCGCGGGACCTGTGACGTGCCGGGTCACCCGCTCCTGGGCCCGCCTGCGCTGCGGGCCTGCTTGCTTGCCCTGTGCCCGATGTCGGCGATGCCCTTGGGCAAGGGGGGGCAAGGGGGCCATGGCTCGCAGCGAGACAGGTGCTCCGTCCCGAGCAGCCACAGATGCGTCTTCGCATCAATGCATCAGTGCGTCGGCGTGGCAAGGCAACGACGCAGCAACCGGCCGATGGGCCGGTTTCTTTCACTCGGCCCCGGTGTCGGCTGCGGGCCTTGCGCGCCTTGCGGGGCCGGGCCGGTGCTTTACGGGGCCTGGCGGCGGCCAGTGGTGCGGCTTCGGCCGCTACGGCCT
>NZ_ACQT01000034.1 GCF_000175235.1 Acidovorax delafieldii 2AN
GGGGAGGCCGCACTGCCGGCCACGCCGTCGGCATTGTCTGCCACGCCCGCACTGGTGGCGCGGGGTGAATACCTGGCGCGGGCCGGCAATTGCATGGCCTGCCATACCGCGCAGGGCGGTGCCGCCTACGCGGGCGGGCGGGGCATCGACACGCCCTTCGGCGTGGTTCACACCTCGAACCTCACGCCCGACAAGGCTACGGGCATTGGCTCCTGGTCTGCCGACGAGTTCTGGCGGGCGCTGCACAACGGGCGCTCGAAGGACGGGCGCCTGCTGTACCCGGCCTTTCCCTATCCCAACTACACCCAGGTAACGCGCGATGATTCCGATGCCATCTTTGCGTTCCTGCAGAGCCTGCCCGCCGTGAAGCAGGCCAACCGCGCCCATGCGCTGCGGTTTCCGTTCAACACGCAGGTGGCGCTGGGGGTGTGGCGCGCGTTGTTCTTTGCGCCAGGCACGCCCTCTTTCGACACGGGGCAGTCTGCGCAGTGGCAACGAGGCGCCTATCTGGTGAACGGCCTGGGCCATTGCGCGGCTTGCCACACGCCGCGCAATGCGCTGGGTGCCAGCAATTCGTCGCGTGCCTTCGGCGGGGGGCTGATTCCTGTGCAGAACTGGTACGCCCCGGCCCTCACCGCTGCTGCCGAGGCGGGCGTGGCGCATTGGCCGGTGCAGGACGTGGTGGCCCTGCTGAAGACGGGCGTGGCGCCGCAAGGATCCGTCTCGGGGCCTATGGCCGAGGTGGTGTTTCGCAGCACCCAGTACCTGAGCGACGCCGATGCCCAGGCCGTGGCCGTGTACTTGCAGGCACTGCCGCAGCAGCCGCCGGCCGTTGCGGTTGTCGCCCGTCCTTCCGCCGCCATGATGGCGCGCGGAGGCAAGGTGTACGAGAAGCACTGTGCGCAGTGCCATGGCGAGCAAGGCGAGGGCAAGCCAGGGGCGTTTCCCGCCTTGGCGGGAAACCGCGCCGTGATGCTGCAAGACCCCACCAACCTGATTCGCACGGTGTTGCAGGGCGGGTATCTGCCGGCCACAGCGGGCAATCCGCGCCCGCACGGCATGCCGCCCTTTATGCAGGTACTGACCGTCGACGAGGTGGCGGCGGTCAGTACCTTTGTTCGCAACACCTGGGGCAACCAGGCGCCCGCAGTGGATACCATTGGGATCTACCGTGCCCGGGAGCGGCGCGGTTCTTGAAGGAGAACCCCATGCAGAGCCCGGCAGCGTTGCCCGAATCCCCCCCCGTGGCCCCCGGCAGCGGCTGGTGGGCGGTGTGCCTGTGCGCCAACTGGTGCGGCACCTGCCGTGAATACCGTCCCATTTTTGATGATTTGGCCGCCGCGCACCCGCAAATGCGTTTTGTGTGGGTGGATATCGAAGACGAGTCTGAATTGGCCGGGGATCTGGACGTGGAGACGTTCCCCACCCTGCTGATCGCCGACGGTGCCCGGGCGCGCTTTCTGGGGCCGCTGCTGCCACAGGCTGCCGTGCTTACCCGGCTGCTGGCCAGCCTGCAGGCTGCACCAGGCTCCGGCGCGGGCCAAGAGGCACAAGAAGTGTTCGAGCGCGTGCGTGCCGCCCAGGCAGGCAACGCCGATTGAGGGCGTTGCGAGCGCGCACGCCGGAAGGCGCTGACGATTTTTGCTATGACTGTCTTGGCGGCCCGTGGCGGCAGCGCTGGCGCATGTATTTTTCGCTGGGCGGAAAGCGGTGACAGAGGTTTTTTTGCTTGACCTGCGCGCCTGCCACCGCCAACCTTTACAAATCAAGGCTTTACAGGCTACAATATGGTTCTCACGACCAAACGGGCGGGTACAAACCGCCCTTTTTTTTGGGCGTTTGCTTTTGGAGCTCGAAGCCTCTGGGGGTTGTCGGGTTTTTTGTTTTTTCAGGAATTAACTGAACCACGTGGCACTGCAGCAAGTCGTTGAACAAATTGTGACCGGTCTGGGATATGACCTGGTGGAGATCGAGCGATCCCCCGGCGGGCTGCTGCGCGTCACCATCGATTTGCCCTGGGTTCAGCCTACGGTGGATGCCCCGGTCCCGGCGACAGAGCAGTTCATCACGGTGGAAGACTGCGAAAAAGTTACCCGCCAGTTGCAGTTTGCGCTGGAAGTTGACGGTGTTGAGTACAAGCGGCTGGAGGTTTCCTCGCCCGGTATCGACCGTCCCTTGCGCCATGAGCAGGATTTCGTTCGTTTTGAAGGCTCGGTCATTGACCTCACTTTGAAGGCACCCATCGGTGCTGCGGCGGCGGGCCAGGTCAGCGCCACCCGTAAGAAATTTCGGGGCCTGCTCTCGCGGGCCGAGTCGGGTGGCTGGCAGATCGTCTGGAGCGACGAGCCGGCGGTAAAACCTGGGCAGAAAGTCAGCAAGAAGCGTGTCCCGGCTCCCCTGCAGGCGCTGGGATTCACGCTGGATGAACTGAGGGATGCCCGACTGGCGCCCATCGTGGATTTCAAGGGGCGAGGGGCAAAGACCGGTCAGGTGCCGGGCTGAGTCGCTGAATGGTTTGGATGGGGCTGGTGCTGTGGGCAGCTGCCGCCTTCGGGTGATTGAAACAGGAGAGTCATCGCATGAATCGCGAATTGTTGATGTTGGTTGAGGCCATTTCGCGCGAGAAGAACGTGGAGCGCGATGTGGTCTTGGGCGCCGTAGAGTCGGCCCTGGCCCAGGCTACCAAGAAGCTGTACCAGGGCGAGGTGGACATTCGCGTCTCCGTCGACCGCGACAGCGGCAACTACGAGACTTTCCGCCGCTGGCTGGTGGTGCCCGACGATGCCGGCCTGCAGAATCCAGACGCCGAAGAGCTGCTGATGGATGCGCGCGAGCGCGTTCCTGATGTCGAGGTCGGCGAGTACATCGAAGAGGCCATCGAATCGGTGCCCATCGGCCGCATTGGCGCCATGGCTGCCAAGCAGGTCATCCTGCAGAAGATCCGCGACGCCGAGCGCGAAATGCTGCTCAATGACTTCATGTCGCGCGGCGAGAAGATCTTCACGGGCACCGTCAAGCGCATGGACAAGGGCGACATCATCGTCGAGTCCGGCCGGGTCGAAGGCCGTCTGCGCCGCGGCGAGATGATCCCCAAGGAAAACCTGCGCAGTGGCGACCGCGTGCGGGCCATGATCATGGAAGTGGATCTGACCCTGCGCGGCGCCCCCATCATCCTGTCGCGCTCGGCGCCCGAGTTCATGATCGAACTCTTCCGCAACGAAGTGCCCGAGATCGAGCAAGGCCTGCTGGAGATCAAGTCCTGCGCCCGCGACCCCGGCTCGCGCGCCAAGATCGCCGTGCTGTCTCATGACAAGCGCGTGGACCCCATTGGCACCTGCGTCGGTGTGCGTGGCACCCGCGTGAATGCGGTGACCAACGAGCTTGCCGGCGAGCGCGTGGATATCGTGCTGTGGTCCGAAGACCCCGCACAGTTCGTGATCGGTGCGCTGGCCCCGGCCAACGTGTCGTCCATCGTGGTCGATGAAGAAAAGCACGCCATGGACGTGGTGGTGGACGAGGAAAACCTCGCCATTGCCATCGGTCGTGGTGGTCAGAACGTGCGCCTGGCGTCCGACCTGACCGGCTGGAAGATCAACATCATGGACGCCGCCGAAAGCGCGCAAAAGCAGGCCAACGAAACCGATACGGCCCGCAAGCTATTCATGGAAAAGCTCGATGTGGACGAAGAAATCGCCGACATCCTGATCTCCGAAGGGTTCGCCAGCCTGGAAGAAGTGGCCTACGTGCCGCTGCAGGAAATGCTGGAGATCGAAAGCTTCGACGAAGACACCGTGAACGAGCTGCGTGCCCGCGCCAAGGATGCGCTGCTTACCATGGAAATCGCCCGCGAGGAAAGTGTTGGCGAGGTTTCGCAAGACCTGCGCGACCTCGAAGGCCTCACACCCGAACTGATTGCCAAGCTGGCAGAAAATGGTGTGCACACGCGTGACGACCTGGCCGATCTGGCCATTGATGAACTGACCGACCTGACCGGACAGTCCGCAGAAGATGCCAAAGCCCTGATCATGAAGGCGCGCGAACACTGGTTCGCAGGGCAAGAGTAAGGTCAGGGAGGCACGAACCACATATGTCCAGTAACACTGTCGCCGAGTTTGCAACCGAACTCAAAAAATCGCCTGAAAACTTGCTCGACCAGCTCAAGGCTGCGGGCGTGCCCAAGGCAGCGCCGTCCGACGCCCTGACCGAGTCGGACAAGCAAAAGCTGCTGGCCTATCTGCAGGCCACCCACGGAACGGCTTCGGCTGACCGCAAGAAGATCACTCTCGTGAAGAAGTCCACGAGCGAAATCAAGCAGGCCGACGCTACGGGCAAGGCCCGTACCATCCAGGTGGAAGTGCGCAAGAAGCGCACCTTCATCCAGCGCGACGAAAGCGCAGAGGCCGCTGCCGAGTCCCACGTGCCTGCCTCGGTGGAAGATTCCGCCGTGTCCAGCGAAGACATCGAGTTGGCGCGTCGTGAAGAGGAAGCCAGCCGCCAGGCCGAGCTGATTCGCCGCCAGGAGGCCGAACTGGCCGAAAAGCGTGCCGAGCGTGAAGCCCGTGAAAAGCGCGAACGTGAAGCCGAAGAGCGCGCTGCCGCCTACGCCGCACAGGAGGCCGAGAAGAAGGCCCAGGCATCGGCTGTGAAGCAGGAAGCCACCCGCGAGCAGGCTGCCGAAGCCGCCGCCCGCCTTGCTGCCCAGAACGAGGCCCGTGAAAAGGCGGCCGCCGAATCGAAGGCCCGCTCGGATGAAGAAGCTGCGCGCGCAGCCGATCTCGACGCCCGTCGTCGCAAGGCCGAGGCCGAGGCCGCTGCTATCCGCTCCATGATGGCCACGCCCAAGAAGGCGGTCATGGTGGCCAAGAAGCCCGAAGAACCCAAGCCTGTTGCCAAGCCGGCGTCTGCTGCAGACGCCAAGAAGGGCACGCTGCACAAGCCCGCCGTGGGTACTGGCGCCGGTGCGCGCGCCGGCGCGCCAGCGGCCCCAGGGTCTGCGGCAGGCAAAGAAGTCAAGTCGGCCAAGCTGTCGTCCAGCTGGGCCAACGACACTGCCAAGAAGAAAGAAATCAAGACCCGCGGCGACAGCAGCGGCGGCGTCGGTCGCAACAACTGGCGTGGTGGCCCGCGTGGTCGCCGTGGCAATGATCGTGATCAGCGCGACGACCATCACCAGCACGCGGCCGCAGTGGAAGCGCGCATCATCGAAGTGCACGTGCCCGAGACCATCACGGTGGCCGAGTTGGCGCACAAGATGTCGATCAAGGCCTCGGAAGTGATCAAGGCGCTGATGAAGATGGGCCAGATGGTCACCATCAATCAGCCGCTGGACCAGGACACCGCCATGATCGTGGTGGAAGAACTGGGTCACAAGGCCGTGGTGGCAGCGCTGGACGATCCGGAAGCGTTCACTGACGAGGATGCAGGCCAGCAGGACGTTGAAGTGCTGCCGCGCGCCCCTGTGGTCACCGTGATGGGTCACGTCGACCACGGCAAGACCTCGCTGCTGGATTACATCCGCCGTGCCAAGGTCGCGTCGGGCGAAGCCGGCGGCATCACGCAGCACATCGGTGCCTACCACGTGGAAACACCGCGTGGCATGGTGTCGTTCCTGGACACCCCCGGCCACGAGGCGTTTACCGCCATGCGTGCCCGTGGCGCGCAGGCCACCGACATCGTGATTCTGGTAGTGGCGGCCGACGATGGCGTCATGCCCCAGACGAAGGAAGCCATCAAGCACGCCAAGGCGGCCGGTGTTCCGATCGTGGTGGCCATCACCAAGGCCGACAAGCCCGATGCCAACCCCGAGCGCGTCAAGCAGGAGCTGGTGGTCGAGGAGGTGGTGCCCGAAGAGTATGGCGGCGATTCGCCCTTCGTGGCCGTGTCGTCCAAGACCGGCATGGGCATCGATGAACTGCTCGAGCAGGTGCTGCTGCAGGCTGAAGTGCTCGAACTCAAGGCACCGGTCGATTCGTTGGCCAAGGGCCTCGTGATCGAAGCCAAGCTCGACAAGGGCCGTGGCCCGGTGGCCACGGTGCTGGTGCAGTCCGGCACGCTGAAGGTCGGTGACGTGGTGCTGGCGGGCCAGACCTATGGCCGTGTGCGCGCCATGCTGGACGAAAGCGGTCGCGTGGCCAAGACGGCCGGACCTTCGATTCCGGTCGAGATCCAGGGCCTGACCGAAGTGCCGCAGGCCGGTGACGAGTTCATGGTGCTGACGGACGAGCGCAGGGCACGCGAAATCGCGACCTACCGCGCCGGCAAATTCCGCAACACCAAGCTGGCAAAGCAACAGGCGGCCAAGCTGGAGAACATGTTCGCCGACATGACGGCGGGCGAGGTCAAGACCCTGCCCATCATCGTCAAGGCCGACGTGCAGGGCTCGCAAGAAGCGCTGGCCCAGTCGCTGCTCAAGCTTTCGACCGACGAAGTCAAGGTCCAGCTGGTGTACGCCGCTGTGGGTGCCATCAGCGAGTCCGACATCAATCTGGCTATCGCCTCGAAGGCCATCGTGATCGGCTTCAATGTGCGTGCCGATGCTGGTGCGCGCAAGCTGGCCGAGAGCAATGGTGTGGATCTGCACTACTACAGCATCATTTACGACGCCGTGGATGAGCTCAAGGTTGCCATGTCCGGCATGCTGGCTCCCGAGCAGCGCGAAGAAATCATCGGCACGGCCGAGATTCGCACCGTGTTCGTGGCCTCCAAGATCGGTACCGTGGCCGGCTCGTACATCACCTCGGGCATGGTCCACCGCAATGCCAAGTTCCGCCTGCTGCGTGACAACGTGGTGGTCTACACGGGCGAAGTGGATTCGGTCAAACGCCTCAAGGACGATGTCAAGGAAGTCAAGGAAGGCTTCGAGTGCGGTATCAAGCTCAAGAACTACAACGACATCAAGGAAGGTGATCAGCTGGAGTTCTTCGATATCAAGGAAATCGCCCGGACGCTGTAAGGCCTTGGTGACGACGATATGGCTGCGAAGAAATCTTCCACCCCCAACCGCGCCTTCAAGGTGGCCGACCAGATCCAGCGCGATCTGACGGAACTGATCGCGCGCGAGTTGAAAGACCCGCGCGTGGGCATGGTGACGCTGCAGGGCGTGGAGGTTACCCCCGACTATGCGCACGCCAAGGTGTTTTTCAGCCTTTTGGTGGGCGATCCGGTCGAGACCCAGGCGGCGCTCAACCAGGCAGCAGGGTTCCTGCGCAACGGGCTGTTCAAGCGCCTGCACATCCACACCGTGCCTACGTTGCACTTCGTGTTTGACCGCACCTCCGAGCGTGCGGCCGACATGAACGCCTTGATCGCCAAGGCCGTTTCTTCGCGCGCGAAAGAGGACTAGTCCATGAACGCGCCACGCACCAGGGTGCAGCGGCGCCCTGTGCATGGGGTGTTGCTGCTCGACAAACCGCTCGGCCTTTCGAGCAATGACGCCTTGCAAAAGGCGAAATGGCTGCTGCGCGCCGAGAAAGCGGGCCACACGGGCACGCTCGATCCGCTTGCTACGGGCGTGTTGCCGCTGTGTTTTGGCGCCGCCACCAAGTTCAGCCAGCTGCAGCTGGATGCGGCCAAGACCTACGAGGCGATTGCGTTGCTCGGTACCACCACGACCACCGGCGATGCCGAGGGGGATGTGGTGCACCGCTGCGATGTAGACCTGACCCAACTCACGCCCGAGCGCCTGGCAGCTGTGCAGCAGCAGTTCACTGGCCCCATTCGCCAGGTGCCGCCGATGCACAGCGCGCTCAAGAAGGACGGCAAGGCGCTGTACGAATATGCACGCGCCGGTGTCACGGTGGAGCGCGAAGCGCGGGACGTGGTCATTCATGTCCTCAAGCTGGCGCTAGTGCAGACGGATCAAGCGCATCCAGCTATCAAAATAATAGTGACCTGCAGCAAAGGCACCTACATCCGTACGCTGGGTGAAGACATTGGTACTGCACTGGGCTGTGGGGCGCACCTGACTTTTCTGCGCCGCATCGACACCGGTGGGCTGGGGGTGGAGCGTTGCGTCACGCTGGCGCAGCTTGAGGCCATGCCCGAGGCGGAGCGCCTGGCCAGTCTGGAGGCGCCCGAATCGCTGCTGGCACAACACGTGCGTGTCACGCTGAACAGTGACAATGCAGCCCGGTTCCTGTCGGGCGTGCGTCGCCGTGGCAACTGGCCCGATGCCAGTGCCGTGGCGGTGTTTGGCGAGAATCCCCCGGCGCTGCTGGGGGTGGGCCACATCGTGGGCGGGGAGCTGGTGCCGGACAGGCTCCTGAGTCCGCTGGAAATTCAACAAATTTTGGAAGGCACGCCGCATTCCGCGTCCATGGCGCACAGCGGCACATTGGAAAAACTATGACTAAACAAATCCGCAACATCGCCATCATTGCCCACGTTGACCATGGCAAAACCACCATGGTTGACCAGCTGCTGCGCCAGTCCGGTACGTTTGCCGACCACGAAAAGGTCGTCGACACCGTGATGGACAACAACGCGATCGAAAAAGAGCGCGGCATCACCATCCTGGCCAAGAACTGCGCCGTGAGCTGGAAGGGCACGCACATCAACATCGTCGACACGCCCGGCCACGCGGACTTCGGCGGTGAGGTGGAACGAGCCCTGTCCATGGTGGACAGCGTGGTGCTGCTGATCGATGCGCAAGAAGGCCCCATGCCCCAGACGCGTTTCGTGACCAAGAAGGCCCTGGCCCTGGGCCTGCGCCCCATCCTGGTCGTGAACAAGGTGGACAAGCCCGGTGCCAACCCCGACAAGGTGGTGAACGCTGCGTTCGATCTGTTCGACAAGCTGGGCGCGACCGACGAGCAACTCGACTTCCCCGTGGTATACGCCTCGGGCATCAACGGCTGGTCGTCGCTGGAAGAAGGCGCTCCTGGTGAGCAGTGGGGCCCCGACATGTCGGCCCTGTTCGACACCATCCTGAAGCACGTGCCACCGAACACGGGCAACCCAGACGCTCCGCTGCAACTGCAGATCTCGGCGCTGGACTTCTCCACCTTCGTGGGCCGCATCGGCGTGGGCCGCATCAGCCAGGGCACCCTGAAGCCCATGCAGGACGTGATCGTCATGGAAGGCCCTGATGGCAAGGCCGTGAAGGGCCGTGTGAACCAGGTACTGACATTCCAGGGCCTTGATCGCATGCAGACCCCCTTGGCTGGCCCTGGCGACATCGTTCTGATCAACGGCATCGAAGACATCGGCATCGGCGTGACCGTGACCGACCCTGCCAACCCCGCGCCGCTGCCCATGTTGAAGGTGGATGAGCCCACGCTGACCATGAACTTCTGCGTGAACACCAGCCCGCTGGCTGGCCGCGAAGGCAAGTTCGTGACCAGCCGCCAGATCTGGGACCGCCTGCAAAAGGAACTACAGCACAACGTGGCCCTGCGCGTGAACGAAACCGACGAAGAAGGCATCTTCGAAGTGATGGGCCGTGGTGAACTGCACCTGACCATCCTCTTGGAAAACATGCGCCGCGAAGGTTACGAGCTGGCCGTGTCCAAGCCCCGCGTGGTGTTCAAGGACATCGACGGTGTCAAGCACGAGCCTATCGAGCTGGTGACGGCCGACATCGAAGAAGGCCACCAGGGCGGCGTGATGCAGGCACTGGGCGAGCGCAAGGGCGAGCTGGTGAACATGGAGTCCGACGGTCGTGGCCGTGTGCGCCTGGAATACCGCATTCCGGCCCGTGGCCTGATCGGTTTCACCAACGAATTCTTGAACCTGACGCGCGGTTCGGGCCTGATTTCCAACATCTTCGACAGCTATGAACCGCACAAGGGCGATATCGGTGGCCGCAAGAACGGCGTGCTGATCTCCATGGACGACGGTGAAATCTTCACCTACGCCCTGGGCAAGCTGGACGACCGTGGCCGCATGTTCGTGAAGGCGAACGACCCCGTGTACGAAGGCATGATCGTCGGCATCCACAGCCGCGACAACGACCTGATCGTGAACGCCACGCGCACCAAGCAGCTGACCAACTTCCGCGTGTCCGGCAAGGAAGACGCGATCAAGATCACGCCCCCGATCGACCTCACGCTGGAATACGGCGTGGAATTCATCGAGGACGACGAACTGGTCGAGATCACGCCCAAGTCCGTGCGCCTGCGCAAGCGCTACCTGACCGAAAACGAGCGCAAGCGCGCCTCCCGGTCCTGATAGGCTAAGCGTTCCCGGAAGGGCCACTGCTGCGCAGTGGCCTTTTTTCCGTCTGCAATCCGAAGCCCATGTTGAAACTCACACATTCCCGTGCCGTGCTGCTGATGGTGGCAGTGACCCTGATGTGGTCGATTGCCGGCGTGGTCACGCGCCATCTGGAGCATGCGGCAAGCTTCGAGGTGACCTTCTGGCGCAGCTTCTTCACGTTGCTGTCGCTGCTGGTCATCCTGCCCGTCTTGCAGGGCAGGGCGGTTTTCACCTCTATGCGCCACAGCGGGCGGGCGCTCTGGATCTCCGGCGTGTGCTGGAGCGTGATGTTCACGGCCTTCATGGTGGCGCTGGTGCTGATGCCCGTGGCCAACGTGCTCGTCACCATGGCGGCGGGTCCGTTGCTCACGGCGCTGTTCTCGTGGCTGTTTATCGGACACCGTATCGCGCCGCGCACCTGGGCTGCGATTGGGGTGGCGGGCCTTGGCATTGCGTGGATGTATGGTTCGCAGATGGCGGGCCTGCCTTTGGCGGGCACGCTGGTGGCGCTGTGTGTGCCCGTGGCGGCAGCCATCAACTGGACGGTGGTGCAGTATTCGCAGCGCCACGGCCATGCAGTAGACCTGGTGCCCGCTGTGCTGGTGGGCGCGGTGATTTCGGTGATGGCCACTCTGCCGTTGGCAATGCCACTCCAGGCATCGGGGCATGACCTGGCCTTGCTGGCACTGCTGGGCGTGGTGCAATTGGCCATTCCTTGTGTGCTGGCCGTGCGCTGCGGGCGCGTGCTCAAGGCGCCCGAGATGGCGCTGCTCGGTCTGCTCGAAGTGATCTTTGGCATCTTGCTGGCGTGGTTGGGGGCGGGCGAAAAGCCCGGCTCAGCGGTGCTGACAGGGGGCGCGCTGGTGATCGGTGCGCTGGTTTTCAATGAACTATTGGGTTGGAAGGAACAAAAATGACGGAGACGGTAGTGTCTGAAGTGTTGAGTGAAGTGCGAGGCCAGGTGGGCTTCATCACCCTGAATCGTCCACGCGCCCTCAATGCCTTGTCGCTGGGCATGGTGCGCGATCTCATGGCCACCCTGCTGGCTTGGAAGGACGATGCGCAGGTGCTGGCCGTGGCCATTCGCGGCAGCAACAAGGAAGGGCCGTTCGGGGCCTTTTGCGCCGGGGGAGATATCCGCTTTCTGCACCAGGCGGGCAGCCAGGGCAATCCCCTGCTGGAGGATTTCTTCACCGAGGAATACGCGCTCAACCACCTCATTCACAACTACACGAAGCCCTACATTGCCTTCATGGACGGCATCGTGATGGGCGGCGGCATGGGCATCAGCCAGGGCGCCGCCTTGCGCGTGGTGACCGAGCGCACGAAGATGGCCATGCCCGAGACGGCCATTGGCCTCTTCCCCGACGTGGGCGGAGGCTATTTCCTGAGCCGCTGCCCGGGTCGCGTGGGCGAGTGGCTGGCGCTGACCGGCGACACCATCGGTGCCGGTGACGCTATCGCCAACCAACTGGCCGATGGCTATCTGCCTTCAGACCAGCAGGCAGCTGTGTGGGAGGCCCTGGCAACGCAACGCTTTGCGGATGGTGCGGCTGTCCAGTCTTACGTTGCTTCTCAATTTGTAGCGCTTCCGGTAAGTGGTACAAGCGCCCGCGCATATATTGACCATTTTTTTGCGTTCTCCACCGTGGGGGAGATCGTGCGTGCGCTGGAAGCCGCGGACAGCGAGTGGGCGCGCGCCACGGTTGCTACGCTGCGCAAGCGTTCGCCATTGATGCTGCACGTGGTGCTCGAGCAGGTGCGCCGCGCCCGCAGCATGGGCCTGGCCGAAGACTTGCGCATGGAGCGCGACATGGTGCGGCATTGCTTTTTCCTGCGGGCAGGCCAAAGCGAAACTGTCGAGGGCATCCGTGCGCTGGCGGTGGACAAGGACCATGCGCCCCAATGGAAGCCTGCGCGCATCGAAGACGTGACGCCTGAGATGGTGGCTCCTTTCTTCGTGAGCCCCTGGCCCGCCCACGCGCATCCGCTTGCGGCGCTGCGCTGAGGCGGGGGCGGTGTACCCGTCTCGCGCCGCACCTTGATCAGAGCGGTTTGGGTGCGGCGCCAAGAGTCGCGGTGTCCGCGCGGTGTGGTGCTGGCGCGGTTTGCCCATACGTGACAGGCCCTGCCTGTCATTACTGCGCGCTATTCGTACAGCAGCGTGCCTGTGCTGCACCTCCGCGCCCGCGAAGCGTCAGAGTTGCTGATGCACTGCCGTCGCCAGTGCCTGCAGGGCCGGGCGTGAGAGTTGGCCACTGAGTGCATAGCCAAAGCCGCCGTCCGTCCAGTAGAACCCCGGTACGGGACCTTCGTTGGTGAAGAGAAAAGCGGTTTCCGAGGGCGGCGCGGCCATGCCGTGCTCAGGGAGGGCGCTGCGCTCTGGGGTGGACCGGGACGCAAGGGGCGTCAGCGCTCCCAAATACAGCGTCACCCGCTCGCCTGCGCTGTTCTGGTACATGAATTGCGCACGCGCGCCGGTATCGCCGGGCAGCAGTCGCCCACCCATCAGTTCATAGCCCTGTGCGCTGAGCGCCGGCACCTTGAGAGGGCGGCCCAGCCGCTTGGAGAGCCATTGCACCAGGTGTTCCTGCTGGGCTGCCGGCACTTCGACGGGGTGGCGTTGTTCGGGCTGGAACACCGCGTGGGCCACGGCGGCCTGCGCTGCGAACCGGGTCGCCGGTGCGATGGCGGGAACAGCCATGGCGCTGTCACGCCCCGGCGGCGGGGCGTAACCCCGGCCCATCCACCCGAGGCCAAACGCCACCGCTACCGAGGCTGCCATGCCGCCCCAGCGCCACCACTGTTGCTGCGCGGCGCGGCGCGCCTGGGCATGCGCCAGGATCTCGAGCAGTGCATTGGGCACGGGGGCGTGCAGCATGTCGCGGTGCAGCGAGCGCAAACGCTCGCGCTGTGCCTGCCACTGTGCAACCGTGGCAAGAGCCGCCGCATCGCCCTCCAACTGCTGCTGCAGGGTCTGCGCTTCGGTGGGCGACAGCCTGCTATCCACCAGCGCATGCCATGCAGGATCGTGGGCCGTTTCGGCGCGAGAGGGTGTGGACGCTTCCATGGAAAAAGCCAGTTTCATTGGAGTCTGCGAAGCAGTGGCGTAGCGGTGGGAGCGGGCTGCGGCTCTGCCGAGGCCGGGGTCGCTGCCTGGTCCATCAGCACGCGCAAGCGGCTGCGTGCGCGCGACAGGCGAGACATGACAGTGCCCAGCGGAATGCCCAGGACACGCGCGGTTTCCTCGTAGCTGAGGTCTTCGAGCGTGACCAGCAGCAGCACGGCGCGCTGATCGGCAGGCAGGCGCTGGAGGCAGCGCTCGAGGTCCAGCGCTTCATCCGCTGATGCCCCATGGCCCTCAAGGCTGTCCTGCACCTCTTCAATCTCAAGCCGCTGCAAGGTGGGCAAGGCGCGGCGCTGGTTCAGGTAGAGGTTGTGCATCAGGGTGAACAGCCACGCGCGCAGATCGCTGCCGCTGCGCCACAACCGCCATTTGCTGCATGCCCGCTCGAGGGTGTCCTGCACCAGATCGTCGGCCGCCCAGGTGTCGCCCGTCAGCACCCGCGCATAGCGGCGCAGACCGGGGAGCTGCTCAATGACTTGCGTGCGGTTCATGCGCAACAGGGCAGTGGGGCATGCAGGTGCGCGCCTTCAAGGCCGTGCGGCGTGCCACACCTGATTGAAGCCGTCCCCGGTCTTGTCACCGGGCTTGGCGTCCTTGGCCCAGTAGTACAGCGGCTTGCCCTTGTAGGCGAGCTGGGTCTTGCCGTCGTCCCGCGTGATCACGGTGTAGTCGCCGCTGGCCTGTGCAGGGGCGGCGAGCAGGGGAGGCCAGTTGGTGGCGCAGGGGCCATAGCAGGCGGATTTGCCGCTGCCGGCCGTGTCGCGGTCAAAGGTGTAGAGCGTCATGTCGCCCGCACCGACCAGTACGCCGTCGAGGGGCTTGGCGGGTGACTGGGCCATGGACGAGCAGCCGGCGAAAGCGAGGAGCGCGGCGATGGGCAAGAGCTTTTTCATGGGTTTCTCCGTTGAAAGGAGCAGGAGCCGGCTATATGCGGCCCTGCATGCGGACAAACACATGGAGTCGGCGGTTTATTCCCTCCGAGCTCCAAATTTCTCAGCGGTTGCGGCTTTTCATGGCGCGCTCGACCTCGCGCTTGCCTTCGCGGTCTTTGATGGTGTCGCGCTTGTCATGTTCGGCCTTGCCCTTGGCGAGGGCGATTTCGCATTTCACGAAGCCGTTTTTCCAGTGCAGGTTGATGGGCACCAGGGTGTAGCCTTTTTGCTCGACCTTGCCGATCAGGCGTTTGATGTCGTCCTTCTTGAGCAGCAGCTTCTTGGTGCGCGCCGATTCCGGGTTGACGTGGGTCGATGCGGTCTTGAGCGGATGGATCAGGCAGCCCAGCAGGTACAGCTCGCCTTCGCGGATGAGCACGTAGCCATCGGTCAATTGGACCTTGCCCTCGCGCAGCGCCTTGACTTCCCAGCCGTGCAGCACCATGCCTGCCTCGTGGCGCTCTTCGAAGAAATAGTTGTAGGCCGCTTTCTTGTTGTCGGCAATGCGGGACGTGGGATCGGGTTTTTTGGCCATGAAGGATTAGATGCGGCGCAAACGGGGAGATAAAAGGCCTCCCTACAATGCTTGGGTCTCGCAACAGTGATTCTAAATTCCTCCGCTAAGCCCTGGCTGCACCTTCTCAGTGCACCGTGCCTGCCGTGTCTGCATGAAAACCGTTCATAAATCCGTCCTTATCTGGTACAGCCCCGACGAAATGTTCACCCTCGTGACGGATGTGGAGCAATACCCGCGCTTTTTGCCCTGGTGCGACCGTGCGGCAGTGCTGGAGCGCGATGAGCACGGCATGATGGCCGAGGTCGGCATTGCCATGGCGGGGTTGCGGCAGACTTTCGTTACGCGCAACGTGCATGAAGCGGGCCGGCGCGTGCAGATGCACCTCGTCAAGGGGCCGTTCTCGCAGCTGGAAGGAGACTGGCATTTTTACCCCGTGGCCGACGGCAGCCAGCGTGCATGCAAGGTGGAACTGGTGCTGAACTACGGGTTCGCCAGCGGCGCGCTGGCCGCGCTGGTAGGCCCGGTGTTCGATCGTATCGCGGCCAGCATGGTGGACGCCTTCGTCAAGCGCGCGGAGCAGGTGTATGGGTGAGGATGCGCACTGCATGCCGATCACGGTGGTGGCGTGTCCGTCACCCCGCGCCACGAGCGAGTGGTACGTGCACCTGCACGAGGGCGCCACGGTGGCTGACGCAATCAGGGCCTGCGGCTTGGCGCCCCCTGGGGTGCCCGGATCTGCCTTGGTTGCCGTGGGCATCTGGGGGCGCATGGTAGACCTGGGCCGCAGGTTGTCGGCCGGCGACAGGGTCGAGGTCTATCGCGCCCTCACGGTCGACCCCAAGACAGCCCGGCGCGAACGCTTTGCACGACAGGGCGCCCGCACGACCGGGTTGTTCGCGAAGCAGCGTGAAGGGGCGAAGGCAGGCTACTGATCAACCGCGCCAAGGGCTGAGCTTGGCTCGGGCCGGCTTATTTTGCGCAGTCGGACGCAATGATGCCGTCGAGCCGCTTGGACTCTGCCGTGCGGGTGGCTTCGTCGAGAAACCCCCGCTCTCCCTGAGCGTTGGTATGCATCAACGGCCGACCCGAGTCAAAGGTGGATTTCGCCTGGCGCGCGCGGGTGCAGTTTTCGGCCTTGGCCTTGGCCAGTTTTTCTTCTTCGGCCTTTTTCTTGGCTGCTTCTGCCGCGTCAGCCTGCGCTTTCTTTTCTTCGAGTTCTTTGTCCTTGCCGCTGGCTGCGCTCGCAGGCAAACGTGGCGTCGCTGCGGTTGGCTCGGCGGCGTTTTCGGACGGCACGGCACGCGGGGCAGTGCGCCCGCTTGGCTGGCCGCCGGGCTGTTTCAGAATGCTTTTTTCGGGAATATCGAGGGGTGGCGCGCGATCGCTGAACACCTTGCGGCCGTCCTTGTCGATCCACTGCCATTGGGCTGCTGCGCCCAGCGACCAGGTGCAGGCGAAGGCCAGCAGCAAAAGCTTGTGCATTTTCATGGCGGCAAGTTTAGCCGTGCCTCCAGGCAGCCGCCAGTGCGCGGCTTTCACCCACGGCGTTTTCGCCACAGGCCGCGCGGGTACAATCCGTTTTTTGGAGCTTTCTCATGCGCCTTCTTGGAAAAGCGCTCACCTTCGACGATGTGTTGCTGGTGCCAGCGTACTCCCAGGTCCTGCCCAAGGACACGTCCCTCGCGACAAAACTCTCCCGCAACATCCAGTTGAACCTGCCGCTCGTGTCCGCAGCGATGGACACCGTGACCGAGGCACGGCTGGCCATTGCCATTGCCCAGGAGGGTGGCATCGGCATCGTGCACAAGAATCTGACGCCGCAGGAGCAGGCCGCGCACGTGGCCAAGGTCAAGCGGTACGAGTCGGGCGTGGTGCGCGACCCCGTGGTCATCACCCCCGAGCACACCGTGCTCCAGGTGCTGGAGCTGTCGGAGCAGCTGGGCATTTCGGGTTTTCCGGTGTGCGACGGCGGCAAGGTGGTTGGCATTGTCACCAGCCGTGATCTGCGCTTTGAAACGCGTTACGACGTCAAGGTCCATCAGATCATGACGCCGCGTGAGAAGCTCATCACCGTCAAGGAAGGCGCCTCGGCCAGCGAGGCCAAAGCATTGCTCAACAAGTACAAGCTGGAGCGGCTGCTCGTGGTCAACGATGACTTCGAGCTCAAGGGCCTGATCACGGTGAAAGACATCACCAAGCAGACCAGCTTCCCCAACGCGGCCCGTGACGCTTCTGGCCGCCTGCGTGTGGGCGCTGCCGTCGGCGTGGGGGAGGGCACGGAAGAGCGTGTCGAAGCCCTGGTCAAGGCAGGCGTGGACGCCATCGTCGTCGACACGGCCCATGGGCACAGCAAAGGCGTGATCGACCGTGTGCGCTGGGTCAAGCAGAATTATCCGCAGATCGACGTGATCGGAGGCAACATCGCCACAGGAGCGGCTGCGTTGGCGCTGGTTGAGGCGGGGGCGGACGCGGTCAAGGTCGGTATTGGTCCGGGTTCCATCTGCACGACCCGCATCGTGGCCGGCGTAGGCGTGCCGCAGATCATGGCGATCGACAGCGTGGCTACGGCACTCAAGGGCACGGGCGTGCCGTTGATCGCTGACGGTGGCATCCGCTACAGCGGTGACATCGCCAAGGCGCTGGCTGCTGGCGCCAGCACCATCATGATGGGCGGCATGTTCGCTGGCACGGAAGAGGCGCCGGGCGAAGTCATCCTGTTCCAGGGCCGCAGCTACAAGAGCTACCGCGGCATGGGCAGCATTGGTGCCATGCAGCAGGGCAGTGCTGATCGCTACTTCCAGGAATCCACCACCGGCAATCCCAATGCAGACAAGTTGGTGCCGGAGGGCATCGAAGGCCGCGTGCCGTACAAGGGCTCGATGGTGTCCATCGTGTTCCAGATGGCCGGCGGCGTGCGGGCGGCGATGGGCTACTGTGGCTGCGCAACCATCGAGGACATGAACAACAAGGCCGAGTTTGTCGAGATCACCACGGCAGGCATCCGTGAGAGCCACGTGCACGACGTGCAAATCACCAAGGAAGCGCCCAACTACAGGGCTGATTGATCATTGTTGGGATCGCATCTGGCTGGATTGAAAAATCTGGCCAGACTGGTATAGTCTGGTCTGAATTCATTTTCAGGCCAGACTTTTTTGTTTATGCAGTCCGTCGGTATCTACGAGGCCAAAAGCAGGTTCTCTGCCTTGATCGAGCTCGTGGAGCAGGGCGAGGAAGTGCGCATCACCCGCCACGGCAAGGAGGTGGTGCGCATGCTGCCGGTGCGCCGCCGCCCGGTGATCTCGGATGAGCAGATTGCGCGCGAGCTGGGTCAGATAGATGCGCTGCATGCCAGCATTCAGCCCGCAGGCGCATCCACTGTGGACGTGCTGCGCCGCACAGGCCGGAGCGGCGCGTGACCGCATTCGTCCTCGATGCTTCAGTCACGGCAGCCTGGTTGCTGCCCGACGCTGCCAGTGAACATACCCGTCGCCTCTACGCCCTTATCCGCCGGGACGAAGTCGAACCCCAAGCCCCCAACCTGTGGCAGTGGGAGTGCAGCAACATCCTCGCCAACGGTGTGAACAGTGGTCGTATCCCTGCTGATTCCGTCGAAGGTCTGTGGAGCGTGCTCGAGGCCATTCGCCATCGGGTGGAACTGCACGAACTTGCCCCCGCACAGCACAAGGCCGTGCTGGATGTGGCGCTGGAAACAGGCCTGCCCACCTTGGATGCCGCCTACCTGTGGCTGGCGCGCTCGCTGCGCCTGCCGCTGGCCACTTTCGACCCCGACCAGGCCGCTGCCGCTCAGCGCAGCGGCATACCGCTTCTCGACCTCTCCCGCCTCTGACGGAAATCCCACCATGCAACACCAGAAGATACTCATCCTCGACTTTGGCTCGCAAGTCACTCAGCTCATCGCCCGCCGCGTGCGCGAGGCCAATGTGTACTGTGAAGTGCACCCGTGCGATGTGACTGACGAGTGGGTGCGCGACTACGCCAAGGACGGCTCGCTCAAGGGCATCATCCTGTCGGGCAGCCACGCGAGCGTGACCGAAGACACCACCGACCGAGCGCCGCAAGCCGTGTTCGATCTGGGTCTGCCCGTGCTGGGCATTTGCTACGGCATGCAGACCATGGCGCAGCAGCTGGGCGGCAAGGTCGAAACGGGCCACAAGCGCGAGTTCGGCTTTGCGGCTGTGCGTGCACGTGGCCATACCGCGCTGCTCAAGGACATCGCCGACTTCACCACCCCCGAAGGCCATGGCATGCTCAACGTCTGGATGAGCCATGGCGACAAGGTCACCGAGCTGCCCCCGGGCTTCAAGCTGATGGCCAGCACCGAAAGCTGCCCCATCGCCGGC
The DNA here is from genome assembly GCF_000175235.1 of Acidovorax delafieldii 2AN. Taxonomy (GTDB): domain Bacteria; phylum Pseudomonadota; class Gammaproteobacteria; order Burkholderiales; family Burkholderiaceae_C; genus Acidovorax; species Acidovorax delafieldii_B. The sequence continues at coordinate 19,132 of NZ_ACQT01000034.1, forward strand.
ATGGCCGACGAAGAGCGCCGCTTCTATGCCGTGCAGTTCCACCCTGAAGTCACCCACACCGTACAGGGCAGGGCGCTGCTCGACCGTTTTGTGCTCGGCATTTGCGGCACGCGTCCGGATTGGGTGATGCGCGACCATATCGCCGAAGCCGTCGAGCAGATCCGCGCCCAGGTGGGCGATGAAGAAGTGATCCTGGGCCTTTCCGGCGGCGTCGATTCCTCCGTGGCCGCAGCGCTCATCCACCGCGCCATCGGCGACCAGCTCACCTGCGTGTTCGTCGATCATGGCCTGTTGCGCCTCAACGAAGGCGACATGGTCATGGACATGTTCGAGGGCAAGCTGCACGCCAAGGTGATTCGCGTCGATGCGAGCGAATTGTTCCTGGGCAAGCTGGCTGGCGTGAGCGATCCCGAGCAGAAGCGCAAGATCATCGGCGGCCTGTTTGTCGACGTGTTCAAGGCCGAGGCCGCCAAGCTCAAGGCCGGCGGCGCGGGCCACAAGGGGGCTACCTTTTTGGCGCAGGGCACCATCTACCCCGACGTGATTGAGTCCGGCGGCGCGAAGAGCAAGAAGGCTGTCACCATCAAGAGCCACCACAACGTGGGTGGCCTGCCCGAGCAGCTGGGCCTGAAGCTGCTGGAACCCCTGCGCGACCTGTTCAAGGACGAAGTGCGCGAACTGGGCGTGGCCCTGGGCCTGCCGCCCGAGATGGTCTACCGCCACCCGTTCCCCGGTCCCGGCCTGGGCGTGCGCATCCTGGGTGAGGTGAAAAAGGAATATGCCGACCTGCTGCGCCGCGCCGACGCGATCTTCATCGAAGAGCTGCGCAACTTCACAGATGAAGCCACGGGCAAGACCTGGTACGACCTCACCAGCCAGGCCTTCACCGTGTTCCTGCCCGTCAAGAGCGTGGGCGTGATGGGCGATGGCCGCACGTACGACTACGTTGTGGCCCTGCGCGCCGTGCAGACCAGCGACTTCATGACTGCCGACTGGGCCGAACTGCCGTACGCTCTGCTCAAGAAGGTGTCGGGCCGCATCATCAACGAGGTGCGCGGTATCAACCGCGTGACCTACGACGTGAGCAGCAAGCCGCCAGCGACGATCGAGTGGGAGTGAAACCGAGGCGGTTCAGGGCATCCAATGTAGTCCCGATTTTGGTGGACTTCATAGGACCAGCAACCGGTTGACGTTTCACCCAGTCCGATATCGCCACAGGCAACCTCGCCGGTTTTGACGGCATTGCTGGCGGTATCAGATCTCAGTCCTTGAATGACCTCAGTTGGTACCGTCAAATGGTCTGACGGTATCTACTAACAAGGGGATTGAGATGCTTACTGACAAGCAGTTGAAGACGTTGACAGGCGGCGAGAAGGTCTACAAGGTCGCCGACCAACAGGGGCTCTATGCCGCTGTTCTTCGCTCGGGGACTATCAGCTTTCGCTACGACTATCGGGTGAACGGTCGCCGGGAGACGCTGGTGATCGGGCAGTACGATGCGAACCTCGGAGCGAAGTGCCAGCGGGAACTTTCCGAGTTGGACTACGGCATGACGCTTTCGCTCGCGGAAGCTCGTCTTCTGTTGACTAGGGCGCGGAAATCGCTTGAGCGCGGGGAAAGCCCGTCTCGAACCAAGGTGGAGAAGCGCATCGAGGCCAACGAAGCGCTGACGTTCGGGAAGTGGGCCGAGAAGTACTTCTCCGAGGCCGAGCTAGCCGAGTCCACCCGTGCAATGCGCAAGTATGTCTACGATCGAAACTTGGCCACGGAGTTTGGCCGCTTGAAGCTCGAAGAAATCACTTCTGCTCGTCTGATGGCGCGGTGCGAAAAGATCAAGGAGCGTGGTGCCGAGGCGCCGGCAGTACAGTCGCGTGACATCGTGCTGCAGATTTACCGCTTCATCCAGGCCCGAGGAGTGAAGGTCGAAAATCCGGCGGAAGCAATCCGGCCCAGTGCGATTGCCACATTCAAGGCACGAGACAGAGCGCTATCTCCTGTGGAGATCCACAAATTCTTCCGGGCACTGGAGGAAGTCGCATCAGCCGCAACTCTACGTCTCGCCGTCAAGTTCATGCTGCTAACGATGGTGCGAAAGGGCGAATTCATCCAAGCAAGGTGGGACGAAATCAACTTCGAAACCGCGACTTGGACTATTCCCAAGGAGCGGATGAAGGCCGGGCGCTCTCACACTGTCTACCTCAGCTATCAGGCCGTAGACATTTTGGTTGCATTCAAGGCGTGCTACTCAGCTAGCCCCTACCTTCATCCAGGGCGCTACGAGTCCGACTTTCCGCTCAGCAATGGAACACTTAACCGTCTGCTAGTAGGGGGCGTTGAGGTGATTCGAAAGCGCGGCGAGGACTTCGAGCCCTTCACCGTTCATGATCTCCGTCGTACAGCCAGCACCTTGCTACATGAGGCAGGGTACAGCTCGGACTGGATCGAGAAATGTTTGGCTCATGAGCAGAAGGGAGTTCGCGCGATCTATAACAGGGCTGAGTATGCGCAGCAGCGGCGCAGGATGCTCCAGGATTGGGCCGACATGGTGGACTCATGGATATCGACTGGCTCGAGTCATGTTCCGCAGGTGAATGTCAGCGATGCCTCCGCAATCAAGTTGAACTCAGCTGAGCCAGGCCCACAGATAGCTAGCGACTCTCCTGGTGTCCGCCGGAGGCCGCAGTTACCTGAGCAGGTATCCGCACTGATGTAGGAGGCTGGCGAGCAGCGCGCTTCGCTCGAGGCGCATGCGTGTTGTGAGGCTGCAACGTCTAGGTAACATGGTGGGGGTTGGGGATTCGAGTCCCGTCCACTCCGCCAAAACGAGTCTTCTAGGTCGTTGATTTAGAAGAGAAAAAAGCCACCTTCGGGTCAATGCCAGTCAGTTAAGCCGCTGACTGGCATTTTTTCGTTGGGAACTTGCTGCGCGAGCGCTTGACCTCGCGCGGGAATGATCGACCTTCTCGGCGAGGCGGGAGAACGAAGTAGCGGGTCTGCTCCAGCAGCCGTTGCAAAAGTGCAGGGACCGTGCCAGCGCGCGCCAGATGCACCGTGTTGATCGCTCCCACGATGGCATGGCGGGCCGTGTGGAAGCTGATGCGGGTGGGCTCCACCCCTTCATGTTCTGCCATCAGGCGCATCCATCGTCTGAGCAGCGTGTAGGCAATCAGCACGCCCCAGACCTCCTGCTTGACCAGTTCGGGCTGTTTGCTGCGTAACACGGCCTGGCCCTGTTGCAGCGATTGCTTGATCTCCCGAAACCCCAGCTCGATCTCCCAGCGCTGGCGGTACAGTTGCGCCAGGGGTGCTGCGGCAAACTGCTCAGGATCAAGCATCGAGGTGATGAAACGCCGGACCTTGCCCCCAGCCCTCACCTCAATCAGCCGGGCCTGCCAATGGCTGGGCAATTGCGGGTGCAGTTTCCTGGCCCGTGGCGACACCGGCATGCGAATCAGCCAATCGCCTTCGTCCAAGGTTTGCACCACCTCGTAGCGCAAGTTGTCCTTGGCCCGCATGAGCCAGTGGCGCTGCTGGCCCGCCTGGCTCCAAGCGAGCAAGAAGGCGGCGCTGAAGTAAGCGCGGTCGAACAAGGTGATCGAGTGATCCAGGCCGTGCAGGTCGGCAGCCAACGTCAACTCACCGCAGCCGTAGTCCCCTAGTTGGGCATCGAGCAGCTCATGGCTATCGGTGTCCAGCAGGCAAACGGCGCGCACCATGGGCCAGGGCTGGGGGCCATACTGTGTCTGTCCACTGCCCAGCTCCTGGCGGTTGTCCTTGCTGTCCGGTGCTGACCAGGCCACGCCATCGACAGCCAATACACGCAACGCTCCAGCATGCACTGCATGGGCACGGCCCCAGGCGTTGGCGAGCAAGCCAAACATGTGCTCCATGGGCTCGGCCCCCAGCCGCTGACGAACCTGTACGCTGACGCTGGGTGCGGGCAGCTCCTGGCCATCGAGTGTCAGCGCCATCTCCTGCACCACCTGCCACAGCGGCATGTGGCGAAACAGCGCCAGACCGATCACCAGCCAGACGGCGTGCTCGGCGGGCAGCTTGCGCCGGCGCATGGAGGCCTTGCCTGTGGCTTGCAAAGCTTGCGCTATCCAGGCTGGATCGAGCAGCGCGCTCAATTCGGCTATGGCGTTGGCAGGCAGCGTCTCCAACGTCTCGTTCAGGGTGGTTTGCAGCAGGCTCAAAACAAAAAGGGAACGTGTTGAACACGTTCCCTTTGTAGAGCAAGTCAGCCTCGCTTTGGCTTAACTGACTGGCATTGACCTTCGGGTGGCTTTTTTGCTCCTGAGCCCCGTCCCGATCCCCGTGCGTAGATGGGATTGCATGGCGCGCAATGAGACGATCGACGCTCAGGCCTGTAGAGCTTCTGCGCCTCATGGCAACTCTCTGCAACCGAGATCAGCAGTTCCGCCCGTCGCGCTCCACGATCTTCGTCGCACGGTCGGCATCTTGCTCCATGAGGCAGCCTTCAACGGCGACTGGAGCCCGCGCAGCATTGTCTATTTGCGGCTACCGAATTCCGCGGATGGCGGTGGCTTTGAGGTTGCGCATTTCTTTGCGATCTCTGCAATTCTGGTTCGCAATGTCGATTGATCGTCGGGCCGGAACGCCAGGTGGTATGTTGCAGTTGGGACAGCGGGTGCGGTGCGCACTGAAACCATGCATCCCTGGCGAACAGGCTGGAAGTACTTGACGGGGAGGCAGGCCACGCCGACGCCGGTCTCCACCAACCCAGCCAGCGCGGTAAGGCTGTTGCTGCCGAAGACATGCTCAATGTCGATGCCCATGCCCGCAAACAAGCGGCGGGTGAGGGCCGTCAAACCTGAGCCTGCATTCTGTTCGATCACGGGGTATGCAGCCACTTCATCGAGGGAGACTGCGCGGTCCGTGGGCAGCAGCCCCGGTTTGCAGAACCAGCCGTACTGCACCGTTTGTATGACAATCGACTCCAACTCCTGGGGGAGGTAGAGATCCTGAATGACGACGACATCCAACTCGCCATTCAGCAATTTTTCCAAGAGTACCGCAGACAGATCGATCTCGGGATGCAGCCTAAGATCGGGGTAGGCAGACCGCATATTTTTGGCGAAGGAGGGAAACCACGTCAGCGCGGAAAGCTCGGTATGCCGATGCGCAAGGTGCGGCGAATGCGGCTCTTCTCGCTTCTGAGTTCCTCGAGCGATGCCAACGCTTTGAGAATGCCGTTGGCTTCCGTCAGAAGGCCTTGGCCATGGTCCGTCAGCGACAGCCGGGTGGCTGCGCCATCGCCTGAGGGCGATCCAGTTCAAGCACTGGAAGAGGCCCAAGAGGATCTACCGCGAACTCAGGGCGCTGGGGGTAACGGAGGATGCGGCCAGGCAGGTGGCGGGCAACTGCCACCGCTGGTGGCGCAACAGCGATGGGGCGATCAACACCGTACTGACCATTGCGTACTTCGACCGGATGGGACTACCCAGGCTGTCCTGACCTCAAACTCTCGAACCGCCCGGTGCGGACCCGCATGCCGGGTGGTGTGGCAGGGGCGCCTCCGATAAGGAGGCCCCTATGCCGATTCTGTCCTCGCAGAGTGATCTCAGGAGTAAACCGAGGGGTAAACCAGCTTTGCCATGAATTTCAAGTCAAATTCGACTGAAATTATTCAAAAAGCGCCAGAAGCTATTAATTAATGAGCAATACGTCGGCGCGCGCTCAGTCTCCACGCACCCCGGTCACCAGCGCCTCGAGTGCCCGCACGTCGGTCACCACCAGCGCATGCGCGCCATCCTTGCGCAGCAGGCCGCGCCGGGTGAGGGCGCTGAGCTCTCGCGTGACCTCCTCGCGGTTCGTGCTAATCCTGCTGGCCAGTGCGGCATGCGGGGGCGTCGGGTCGATGCGCGCCGT
>NZ_ACQT01000033.1 GCF_000175235.1 Acidovorax delafieldii 2AN
GGTGGGGCAGCTTTGCATGGAAATCAACAGAAGACCTCCTTGCGGGTCTTCTTGGGCAGCGGATCCAGGCCCAGGTTGTATTGATCCATGGCGCCACTGTCTTGGATGCCTGGCGCTGCGGAAGATCAGCTGGGGAGGTTTTGCAGACCTTCCTTGGGACTCTCGGCCTGCTGCTGGGCTTTGGTGTTCTCCAGCCTTAACTTGAGGGTGTCGAGCTGCTCGGCGCTGATGCCCATTACTGTGTGTGGTTTACCAGACGGTATGACTGGCATCCGGGGTGAGGTCTTGCTGCGTGGGATCGTACACCTGGGTAAAGCCGCCCTGGCCTTACAGGTCCGTGCCCATGGTGACGACCACGCTGCTTTACGCCACCACTTGGCCATCAAGGGTGATTTGTGGCTTCAGTTTGATGAGGCAGCACAGCAGGCTGGTGGGTAATTCGCTCGGCAGGATGCGTTGCCGCCTGCGTGGGGTTTGGACCGGTAGCTGGCGATGAGTTCGATGGTGGCCTGGTCGGCCAGGGCCGCCTGAAATGGTGCTGTACGCCAAAGACGATGCGTATTGGCCCACTTGGGCAATGATCAAGGCATCGTGCTAGCCAGCAAACTACATATTTCTTAGTTTGGCAAAATGCATTTGATGAGATTCACAGTCTGATTCGATGCCCGCTCCTATTTCAGCCAGAATGCTGATGATCCGCCTAGAATATCCGGCGCAAACACACCCCCCCTCATCAGAAGAGCCGTAGATTACCTTAAAAATGATAAAGTAGTCGCCAACACAGTAATTCGAGACATTTGGCATCCTGCTTTTAAATGGCAATAAAAAATTAATCATTGCACTCTCCTCATTTACCCAAAGCTGCGAATAATCGGAGCCCATTGGCATCGAATATTGTCTCTGAAATTCACTCTCTTTGGTCGCATAGTTCACAATTTCCGATTGCCACATAAAATACCCATCGCCAAAAGTGCCTGGAACCCCAGATTCAATTGACACAGAGATTCCTTCGTGATTTTTTATTCTGGGATTTTTTATAAAACCCACCCTACCTGTCGGGATGCTGCGCTGCTTACAGGCAAGAGAGTAAGCATTCATATCGAAACCCGCGCCTCCGATCATTAAATAGTATCTCAATAAATTCATTCTATTTCCACCTATAACCCGTGATATGCGGAAGATTATTCCAGCTTATACGACCACACTGTCCAACAGAATATATAACAAGACTACCATCCTCGCACGCGCAAACGTCAAAAGGAGAAGTTGGTGGGCCAAAGCCTTCATCTATCTTAAATTGCTCAACATCAGTTATTTTCAAGGGAGTGGCATTCGAAAAATGAAATCCATTGGCCTTTGAACAACTTAGTTGGCACCCCTTGTTTTGCGCTGCGTTCACTGTGCTAGGTGCGAGAGCGGAAATCATTATAACGACTGCCGAACCAACAGCCTCGCGGCCGCCGGGAATAGATGAAACCAAATATGCCGCGGCGATAGCGATAAGAATTAGCGCCATAAAAGTCATAATTTCAGATTTATGGCACTCAACGACATTTGAAATCCACATAGAAGTAAAACTAACAGCAGTAACGGACATTGTCACTGCTGCAGTTGCTGCGACCAATACCGGAGGGCGAACATTAACTTGGATGATATTCATCACGCTAGCTGCCACGCTATCTCCAAGACTACCTCCATTGCCGCCCCCTTCAATGGTGTAAGCACCAGCCCCGGTAGCCGGGTCGATCTGGATATACCCCGCCCCCGTCCACCCACTCTCCGTGATCGGCCTCTCAATAATGGTCACCTCATACCCCGCATCCAGCGACTGCTGCACCCTGCTTTGTGTTTCATAGCTGTGCACTGACAGCGCCGTGTTCACGATGCCCGGGTTGTCGTTGTAGACCTTCTGCGTGATGGTGTAAATCTTTTGCCCTTGGGCCGCTGCGATGCCCAGGGCCTTGACTGCGCTGATGCCTTGCGGGCATTTCGGCAAGCCTACTGAGGGTGTTGTTGTGCCCTGCAGGTTGCACTGGTCGGGGTCGTTAAAGAATCGTTCTGGCACCGCATGCTCTAACGCGCTCATGTACTGGCCCCGCAGCCGGTTGTACGCCACCCACTTCTTGTCGTCGTTGTCCTTGGCCCAGGTGATGTTTCTCAGGTGGCCGATGTCGATGTTCACCCCAGGGAAGGTCACTTTCCTCACCACCCCCCAACTGGTGATGGGGTTGGCCACCGAGTGGAACAGGCCGTAGGACAGGCCGGGGCTTTCAATGATGTGCGCCTGGTTCTGGCTCAGGCGGTTGTGGTTTTCTGCCTCTGCAAACCAGCTCCAGATCACTGCGGTGAGCAGGTCGCCGTAGATTTGCTCACCCGTGAGGTTCTGCAAGTTGTTGGCCTGCAGCTGGGTTTTGGTGTTCTCCAGCCTGGTCTTGAGGGTATCGAGCTGTTTGGCGCTGATGCCGCCTGCGCTGATGCCGATGGCGGTGGCTTGCCCGGCGGTGTGGCTGGCATCAGGGGTCAAGTCCCATTGTTTGGGGTTGTGCAGTTGGGTGAAGCCGCCCTGGCCCTGCAGGTCGGTGCCCATGGTGACGGTGGTGCTGCTTTGCGCCACAACCTGACCGTCCAGGGTAATTTGCGGTTTCAGTTTGATGAGGTAGCCCGGCAGGCTGGTGGGCAACTGGTCAGGCCGGATGGGGCTGCCGTCGGCATTGGGCTTGGGCAGGTAGCTGGCGAGGAGGTCGGCGGTGGCCTTGTCGGCGGGGACGTAGTTCAGGGTCAGGCGCTTGCCCACCAGGGTGCTGGTGGGGGTGGTGTAGCTCAGTAGCTCGTTGCCCCAGCTGTCGCTCAGGGTGTAGCTGAACTGGTGCTGCAGGCTGGTGGGCACGGCGGCGGCCTGTTGGCCCAGTTGGATGGTGGCCAGCGGGGTCATGCCTGCCAGCACGCTGTGCACGGTCTGGGGAATGATCTTTTTGCCGATGACGTCGCCTACGGTGGCGTTAGGCTTTTGGGTGTCGATGTAGGTCTTGAGCCGGCTCTGGTAGCTGGTGAGCTGGCTCTGGATGGCAGCCTGGTTGAGGTTTTCTACCCAGCCTTCTTGTTCGTTGACGGTGGCGCCGCTTTGGGCAGCGCTCAGCAGGGCCTGTGCGTCCAGGGAGACGGCGGTCTGCAGGTTCATGCCGCTGGCGTAGCTGTATTGCTTGACGCTGGCATCCAGTGCGACCCAGGCGTTCAAGGGGCCGCTGGGGTTGACGTGTTGGGTGGGGGTGGCGTTGTTGGCTCCCCGGCTGGGGGCCCAGTTGACGTAGGCCTGTACCCAGGCGTGTTCAAAGCGGATGGCCAGGATGGCGCCACCTTGGGCGATGCCGCGGGCGGCAATGCCGCCCTGATTCATGAGTTGCAGGGCTGCCTGAGGATTGGCTGCGTTGCCGACCCAGTTCATGGCCTGGGCGGCGGTCATGTCCACGGTACCAAACTGGTAGCGGGCGGGGATACCGGCTGCGCGCAGCAAGGCGATCTGCAGGCTGGCGATGTCCACGGCATTGCCGCGTTGTTTGTCCAGCGTGTCTTGCGCGCCCTGGATGGCGCCCCAGGTGGGGGTCCATTCAATGGTGTTGCGCACCCAGTTGTGGATGGCCACGGGGTTGTTGCCCAGTTCCTGGGCCTTGGCTCGGATGGCGGCGGTCAGGGTGACTTCCGGGGTTTCCGCGAGGTCGGCGGCAGTCGGCGCCTGGCCGGGCTCGGGCGGGATGTTGAACTGGATGCCCCCTGTACCACCTCCCGCCTGCGCCAGCTTCACCTCCTGGCCTTTGTGCAGGTTCTGCAGCCAGCCCACCTTGGTTTCTGCAGGGGGGCGCTGGTTGGGAGTGGGGTTGCTCCAGGGCAGTTTGGCGGGGTTCACCGGGGTGCTGGCGCGCACGGCGGGGTAGCGCTCGAAGTAGGCGTCCAGTGCGGCCAGTGTGGCGGTCCCGGGCGCCTGGCGCCATTGGCGAATCAGGTCACGCAGTTCATTGGCCCGTTTGTCCAGCTCGGCCTGTGCCTGGTCGTGGCGGGCCAGGATTTCGTGGCTGACCTGCTGGGTATGGAGCTGCCCGCGCAGTGCGGCAAAGTCGGCCAGTACGGCATCAGTGTCAGCGTCGATGGCGGTGAGCAGTTCGCTGATCTGGGCCTGGTCTGCCTGGTTGGCCTGTTCAGGATTCGCCGCAGCCTTGGCAGCCTGTGCGCCACCTATGCTTCGCGCCTTGTTGACGACCATCGGGCGTTCGGTGCGGGCCTTGATGCCCTTGAGCAGCTCATGCACGCGAGTGAGGTTGCGGCTGGTGCGCTCTGTGGCAATGGCGCCGGCCGGTTGCGCGGCTCTGGCCTGTTCGATCTTTACCGCTTCCATGCGCTGCTGCCATTGGGCCAGGCGTTGCACCTGGGCCTGGGCGGCAGCGGATACCGGGGCAGCTCCAGGTTCTTGGGCGAGCGCGCTCAGGGGCTGCAGGGCAAGAGCCAGTTGTGCGCCCATGAGAATGCGCGCAGTGGGGCGCAGCCAGGGGTGCCAGGCGGTCTGGGTGTTGTGGGCTGCTGTCATGGAGGAACTCGCGCGGATCATTTTTGTTGTGGGTTTGTGTGCGCCCGCAGTCTGGCGGTCTTGCCGAGCATGTGCGCTGCAGCGGGCACAAGCAGAGTCAGTGCGAGCAACCATTGCCAGTTCAGCGGCACGGGCTGTGGCCCGCCAGGGGGCGGCTCTCCCGCTCCGATGAGCGTGATGGTGGCTTGCGCTAAAGGTTGCTCGGCCCCCGCGATTTCCACGGTGGCTGCCACCGGCACCGTGCTACCCACAGCGCCATTGGCTGTCCAGTTCCAGTTGTACTTGCCGCTCGCGCCCACTGGCAGCTGCACACCGCTTTGGGCGAAGACAGCCAAAGGTGTCCCGTTGATAGGGTCCAGCACGCGCACGCGCACGGTGGAGCCTGTGATGGCGGCGTTGCCGTTGTTGGTGATGTTCAGCTGCAGCGCGGTGCTGGTGCCTACCGGGACGGCGGTGGGTGTGGCGCTGAGCTGGCCTGCAAGGCCTGCGCCACCCAGCGCTGCGTCCTGCACCACGAAGCTGGTGACGCTGGCGGCCAGCTCCACCTCCGCCTCCGCCGGGTCAGCCTTGAGCGCCGCTCTCAGGCTGGTCTTGGCTTGCAAGGCGCTGCCGCTCTTCTTGTAGCTGGGCGAGCCAAAGAGTTGTATGCGCACTTGGTAGGTGCCTGGCACCAGGGTGCCTGCCTTGAGGTGGTAGCCGTATTTGCGCTGGCTGCGGGGGACGGCCTGGAGGATGCCTTCGCTGCGGGTGAGCACCACCTGGCCGCTGGGTGCTATGACTTGCGTGATTGCGCGCAGGTTCTCCTGCAGCAAGTTGGTGCTGAGGTTGGCCACCCTCGAGTCAACGAAGATGGTGTGTACTGGGCTGTAGCGGCTGCGGTCCGTGCTCACGCGGGCGCTGTTGAGACTGGTGGCCCCCGCGCTACCGCTGCCAGCTTTTACGGTGAATGGTGCGCTTGCGCTGCCGTACACCACGCCTTGAGGGGTCACAAGTTCGGCCCGAATTTCGTAACTGCCGGCCAGCACAGCAGCCACGGACCAAGGGGCCTGCACGGGGCCATTGGAGGCGGGCTGTATTTTGGCTACTGCGCTAAGCGGCAATACGTCCACGGTTTTGCCCGCAGCGTCCAGCACGGTCAGGCGCACCAATGTGTCACGCGCAAAGCTTCCTGTGTTGCGCACGGTGGCGGAGAAGCTGGCGACGTCTGTTTCTGCATAGGCAGGCTTGTCGGTGGCCACAGCTATTTGCAGGCTGGACGCGATAGCACCCAGGTCGGCCAGGGCCACGTTGTTGCCACGGTCAAAGTCCGAGAGGGTGTGCTTGCCCGTGCCGTCATCGTCGGCCACGATCCACACGGTACCTTGCGCGCTGAGCTGGCTCAACGGCAGCGCTGGAACGATGGCCAAGTCCTCAAAAGCGCCACCGTCCAGCACGGTCTGCGTCGTACCCTGTGCAACCAGTGCCGCTGCTGCTGGCTGGCCCAGGGCCGGGTTGGTGTTGTAGACCGCGATGGGGGTGCCTGCTGGCACCTTATAGGAGCCTGCGTTGCCCACGCGCACAATGATGCGCGAGCCGGGTTGCGCACCCATGTCCACAACACGCACGTAGCTGGCCGTGATGTCTGCGATGGCCCGAGGATCTGCGTCCATGCGCCGGTTCAGGCGGAAAGTGTTGTGGCTCTTCCAGCTGGGCTCGGGGTTGCGTGGGACGCTCAGGTCGTCGTTGATGTTGGTGATGCTGTAGGCATGCTGATTCCAGATGCTGCGCGTGGGCACCCAGCCTCCATTCGCGTCTCCATAGAGGCGTACGCCATGCGAGTAGACGGTCGCGTTGGGTATTGCTCCATAGTCATTTGAAATCAGAACGACGTCCGCATGGCCATCAGCGTCGGCATCAACTACTAGAGGGAATTCGAGCGTAGTTCCAGAAGTGTTCGGCTGCTGCCACACCACCTTTCCGGTGGAGCCTTCGAATACCCTTAGTTTTACTTCGTCGGCATATAAGACCTCTGCAGCGCCGTCACCGTCAAAGTCAAAAACCGTCGAACCTGTAACTTGCGACGACGCATCTTGTGAAGCCCGACTCCAAAGTAGGGAACCGTCTCCTTTAAATACCGAATAGGCTGATGCTCCGGCTACACCAATCTCAGGAACTCCGTCGCCATCCATATCTGCGATGGTTGGTGGTCCTCCCACGCCACCGCCAGGGAGATTGACCGTCCACGTCACTCGCCCGCTGGCGTCGATGAGTGACAAACGACCGTTGTGCACCACCGCTATTGACGGCTCACCCTTTGATCCAAAGTCGCCAATTCCGGTAAACCCATCCATTGGAGCTTGCCACACAAGTTGGCCGTCGGCGGAATACAGAGACCCGCCAAGCACCACATTTGCTTTGCCAGTACCTTGGATATCAGCAACGACAGGAATAGAAAAGCGGCCGTTACTTTGGGATGAGCTTCCAACAAAATTCCCCGTTGTTTTCCACTTGATTGATCCGTCATGGTTTAGAACTGCGTTGCCGTAGAGAATTTCCGGCCTTCCGTCACCATCAATATCAGCAACAAACGGCGCACCCCAAGCGGGATAGCCATCGGCGGTGGCGACCACTTCAGACATCCACCATCTGGCACCCGTATTCCGATAGACGACGATTTGATAGCTACGCGTAACTGCGACGATTTCAGGCTGGCCATCCCCATCCAAATCAGCGAGCGCCAAACTGCCTGCGGCGGCAATGCTCGGATCTCGGATAGAAAGGTGGTGTTCGCCTGTCTTTCCGTTGACGACGCGAATCGTTGCTTCGCCGTTGTATCCCTGAGCTACCGTGAAGGAGGTGAATACAACGGATGGGCTGTCTTTTTCGTCTATTCGCCCGTCGTGGTTGGTGTCAAGAATCCGCCCAACAACAGGAGCCATCATGACTTGGTTGTATTCGGGATAAGGTGAATTGCTGCCATCCCAATGCCATTTCAGTTGAGGATCAAACGTCCCCGGCTGAGGCACAAACAACACATCCTGCGCACTGGAGCGCACGTTGTTCGCCTTGTCGCTCTCGGCCAGAGCTCCCGAAGGATCCACCACCACATGGATGGGCGCATCGCGAAATGGCAGCAAGCCCGCTACGTCGATCGTCAATGTTTGGGACTGGCCAGTACCCAGTGCTGCGGCCAGCGTTGCCTGTCCCAGCACGGTGTCGGTGCTGGGGTCGTACTGGCCGTTGTCGTTGCTATCCTGGAAGGCCAGGACGGGCACGTTCACCGGTGCGGCCTGGGTGCCAGCGTTTCGCACTTGCACCTGCAGCGCCCCGGACACCCGCAGGGTCTGCGGGTCGGTCTGTGTGGTGTGGCGCTTGACGGATTGCACTTGCAGGTCTAGCGTCAGCTGCGTCACCTTGGGCGGGCGCAGGCGGATCTGTCCCAGGTCAATCGCCTGCCCTGGCTGCAGGGTGTAGGTGGCGTTCAGGCCTTGGTATCCGGTGGCTACCACGACCAGTTGTGCTGTGGCTCCGTCCAGGCCGCTGAGGGTGAAGCGTCCGTCCGCGTGGCTGACAGCGTTACGAACGATGTTGGTGTTCGTGGTGACGGTCAGTTGTGCGCCCGCAATGGGCTGGTTGGTGCCTGCATCCATCACGACACCGCTCAAGCTGGCGGTGTTGGCGTCCACGGGACTTTGGGTGCTGGGGTACAGCTTGGGTGAATACTGCAGCGCGGTGTTGCCCTGGGGACTGCAGTTGAGCCGCGTGTTGGCGGCTGCAACATCAAACCCGCTCTGAGTGACACTGATGCGGGTGTCGCCCGAGACAAGGCCCGCGAGCATGTATGCGCCACTGGCGTCGGAGGTAGCGGTGCCGGTGTTGGCTCCGGTCAAGGTGACAGTGGCGGCAGCAATGGGGGTGCCGTCTGCTGCTTTGGAGACGGTGCCAACGATACGGCAGTCCGCAGTCCCGCCAGGGCCACCTGCGGTGCCGAGTACCAGGCTGGGCGAGAAGTTCAGGGTCTGGCCGGCAAGCACGTTGGCCTGTCCGGTGGCGTCGAAGTACCCGGTCCGGCTGGCCTTCAGGCTGACAGCGCCTGGAGCAACACCATTGATCAGGTAGAGCCCGTTGGCGTCGCTGGTGCCCGTCATGGCTTGACCGGTGATGGATATGGTCACGCCAGCAAGGGGGGAGCCGCTTGCGCTGTCCCGCACGGTGCCGCTGATGACGGCGGTGCTGCTGCTGGTGGGCACGAGCATTTGCACGGTGCCCAGGTCCGTGGTTTTACCGGTCAGCAAGGTGGCAATGATCTGTACGGTGCTGTATCCCGGTGCCGTAGCGGTCAGCGTGTAGGCTCCGGGGGCCAATCCATGGATCTGTATCTGGCCGGACGCGTTGCTGTTGGCGCTGAGGTTGCCTGCCCCCGTGCCGGTGAGCTGCACGCCAGAGATGGGGGTGCCGGTGCGTGCGTCCACGAACTGGATCGTCAGTGCGGCCTGGGCAGGATTGACAGGAGTGCGCCCCGTGAGGACGAGAGCGCGCAGAGCCACGGCGGTGGTCCAGGGATCGTCGTTGTTCCAGGCTCCGTTGGTGGCCTGGCCTGCGAGAAGCCAGTTTTGGACGGCAGTTGCGAGAGCGGGTTGTGTGCCGCTGTAGGGGTGGACGGCTTCATAGACGAGTGCCGTGACGCCAACGTTGGATTGCCAGTGTCCGGCTGCATTGGCCTGGGCCAGCAGGTAATTGGCGGCCTTATCTGCGATGGCTGCGGCAGCGGCTGAGCGCTGGCGATGGTCCTGCAGGCCGCGCAGAACGCTGGCAGTGGTCATCAGGTCACTTCCGGGGCCCAGAGTGAAGCTTCCGTCGACCATTTGTTGCTGTTGCAGCCACGCCAGGGTGGGGTCTGTCTGGGCACTGCTCCACTGGCTGGCCAGGGCCTGCAGGGCCCAGCCGGTATCCAGAACGCTGGGGCCGGTTTGGCCCTCGAAGGCTGCAAAGCCGTTGGTGGCTGTGCGGCGGCTTTGCAGTTCGGAGGTCCGTGGAATCTGGCCTTGCTGTTGCTGCAGCCATTGGGTGCAAGCCAAGACTTCGGTGACGGTCTCACCAAGGACTGCGCTGTCCAGCGCGGCGGTGAGGGCTGCAGGTGCAGTTCCCGGACCGGAGAGTTCCAGCAGGGTGTGGGCGACTTCGCATTGGCTTTGTGCCACGGTGGCGGCGCTGGAGACACTGCTGAGCTGGCCTCCTGCCTGTACCTGTGACTGGAGCCAGGTGAGGCCTGTGGCGGTATCCGCAGAACCGATGCAGGGAATGGCCGCCACCAGGGCGAAACACAGCCACTGCCGCACGGCAGCCGCTGCGCGGTGAACTACCGTCGCGCGCATGCAGGAGATCCCTCTCTTCTCTCATCGCGCACACGGAAAGTGTCTACGACCAATCCGTGTTGGCCTTCCTCCCCTTGCTAACGGATGCAGAGCTTTGTTGCAAACTGTTCTTATTGGTGAAGATGCTACCCAGGACCTAGCCGTAAACCTGTGACAAATGGTTCTTTGGACCTCAGGAGATATGGTGCAAATTTCATATGCAGTCCTCATACTCTGGCGCAGATCTCAGATGGATGTCTTGCATCACAAGTCGCAACATCGAGCCAGCGAACGAGAACAGCGACAGCCAACACCATGTCGTTTGAGCTTAGCGCCTTCGCTGGCGGCAATCACAATCGATGATCCCATGCCCGATTGAACTCAACGGCCCAGAAATGGATGCTGGACCCAGCGCCCTGAGCAGTGAACTCGAATTCGTGAACCTTATCTGCCGAACACAGTTCGGTGCCCTCGCCGCTTGTGCCTCCCGCGCAGTCTCGATCCGTCTATCGAGGGCTTCCTTTGGTGCGAATAGGTCCGCGTACGTAGTCATGGATAAGTTACGGAGCTTGCAATACTGAATGGTTCTGAACTGCTCCGGCGTCCTTCGGTAACACTAGCCTGAAATCCGCTCCACGCCCAATTTCGCTATGTACTTCCATCGTGCCACCATGGCGCTCGACGACGGAACGCGCTAATGCCAAACCTAGGCCCACGCCCGTGATGGTCGGATGGCTACGGTCGTGCAGGCGCTGAAACGGCAGGAACATTTGGTTCTGAAGTTCAGGGGCGATACCTGGCCCTTCGTCGCGCACCGACATTATCCAGTGTCTCTGTTGCGCAACGATGCTACATCGTACTGCGCCAGATGGCGGACTGAACTTAACTGCGTTGTGCAGTACGTTGTTCAAAGCGCGAGATAGTAGAGCTCGCTCGCCAAGAATGGGCGCGGAGTCCGGAGCCTCCGTGACAGCAACACCTACGCCCTTGTCGCGGGCCAAGACCCATAGATCGTCCACCGCTTCGGTTAGCAGCGCGACGAGATCTACGGGTCCCATGCTGTATTCCTGCGACTGGGCGCTGGCGAGCTGAACGAAGTTCTCGGCCATGCCGAGAGATGCGCGTGCATAACGTTCAATACGCAGCATCAGCTCGTCAGATGACATGCGACCAGGAAACGCGCGTTGCATTTCAAGTAACGTGAGGATGGATGCATTGGGCGAGCGGATATCGTGCGAAATGAAGTTCAACGCCTGGTCACGCTGCGACTGCGCACTCCGCATGTCAGTCACGTCCACCAGCGTCAGCAGCCAGCCCGCCTGAGCCAAATCGGTGAAAGGGCTGCACTGCACGAGAACGTTACGGCCTTGGGCGTCGCGGACTTCACTCTGCACGGACGTATCGCGGCTCCGGAGCGTTGCCTGGGTGATAAGAGGCTCGCCCGTATCTGGCTGCACTAAGTCGCGGAGTAGCTTGACTATGGACTGGCCCTGCAGCGACATCGTCGCGTCCACGCCCAAGTGCCGCCGTGCTGCCACGTTGGTTAGTAGGATGCACCCTTGCAGGTCACAGACGATGATAGGCGCGGGCAATTGCTGCAGGCTCTCGCTTACAAAGTGGTGCAGGTCGCGCAGTTGGCGGGATGCGTGCTCCACGGCATTGATGCGCTTCTCCAGGAAATCGCCAGTCTCGCGGCCCCCGCCCAGTACTCGCCCAGACAACCCCTCCTTTTGCAGACGGTCTATTTCCAACCGTAGAAAATACGCTGCCGCGCTCAGCCGCCGCCAGCTCCAAAGCGGATGGGCCAGTGCCAGTCCTGCCAGGGCGCCTGCCGGCGCGAACTGCAAGCCGACCCAAGAAGGCAAGACCACGCTCAGCAGCAGAGTGACGATGCCCAGGCCGACGCTGATCAATAGTGCCACGAGCGGGCCTGCCAGCAGCATTGCTGCCAGCGCGCACCCGACCGGCACTAAGTTGAAGGCGGTGTTGAGCGCAGTGCTGGCAGGCGTGATTTGAACGCCCGACAGACGTGCGTCCAGTACCTGGGCCACCATCTCTACCCCAGGCATCAGAGGCGATGGCTGGCCTACGGGAGTAGCAAACATGTCGCCCAGGCCGGGCGCTGCGGTGCCGACAAGCACGTACTTTCCCCGAAGTGCTGTCGCTGGTATCTGACCCCGCAGCACGTCGATGTAGGAGTACATGGCGAAGTGGCCGGGGCCACCTGCATAGGGAATGACGGTGCGCTCTGCGCGCTGCCATGGGCCGCTGCTCATAATTGGTGGATTAGCGGGTGGTTTGCCGTCTGCCGAGGTGCAGTGGGGCACCACGGAGGTGGCCACGCACTGCAGTGCCATACTCACGTGGTGCCATGGTGCAGCCGCCGGCCCTTCTTGCAAGTACAAACTGCGTACCACTCCGTCCTGGTCGGGTACCAGATGCACGTGGCCCAAGCCGGCCGCTGCGCTGGCAAACGCGGGCCAGGGCAGGGCGGTACTACTGGCCGTCGGGCCATTGACCCGCTGCAGCACCGGCAGCACCACGCGTCCGCTGCGCCGAATGGCGTCGGCAAGCAGCACATCATCCTCCGGGTAGTCCAGGTCTTCTTCGTTGAATAGCACATCCATTCCGATGGCCAGTGGCTGCTGCATCGAGATACGTGAAATCAGCTCTGCGTGCAGAGCTCGGCGCCAGGGCCAGCGGCCGATGGCAGCAAGGCTCGCATCATCGATGGCTACGATCACAATGTCGGGATGCGCGGGGCGCGATATCAGGCGCAAACCTGCATCCTGCACAATGTAATTGACGCGACCCAGATTTTCGGGGCCGCTGAGCCAGGCCACCATGCCCAGCAATGCGGCGGATAAAAGACTCCACTCCCAACGCCGCTGGCGGCTTCGGTAAGACACAAAACGCCGCATGGGTCAGCAGCTGCGGTGTGGCGGTGGGAGGCGCATGCGCATATCCATCTGGGAGAGGCTGGTGTGATGGCTCAAGGGCGGCCTACCGGCTGGCCATAGGAAGTGGAGACCGGCAGGCCTGTGCCCGTTCGGACGCCTGAATCTACCCGGATCTGGCGGGGCGCCGAGAAATCGCTCTGCAAACCGGTGGCATCCAGCACTTGGATGCGCACTAGGTACTCGCCAGCGGGCAACTGGGCCGCGGTCCATTCGGGATCATCGAGGGTGGCGTCCTGCAGCACCTGTTCAAATACCGGATCGGTGGACAGAGCCAGCTGCAGTCGGAACCGCTGGCCGGGCCGCGCTGGCCAGTGCAGATGCACCGCTGTGTCATTGGCCTGTGCACGAATCGACTGAAGCTGCACAGTGGCCGGGCGATCCGCCACCGTGAACGGCTGAGGCTGTGCAAAGGGACCCTGATCGATTGAATCGCTCTTGGTGAGCAGTTGCTGGCTGGCGGCGCGCCAGAAATAGCGCCCCGCAGGCAATGTGGCCAGCGCCATGCGGCAGTCCATCAGCCGCTGGTCGTCTAGCACCGGCTGGCTGAACTGCTCGTCGTTAGCCACCTGGATGCGATACCAGCGCACTCCAGGAACCTGCGTGCACCGTAGCTCCCCTGCGCCGCTGGCCACCACGCCATCGGGCGCCGGTTCCTGGTACAGCGGCGGTACCGGGCGGGTCTTGATGGCGAAAGGTCGTATAGCCGGGGTCCCCGGGATTCCCGAGCTATCCAAGGCTCGTACGGACAAATAGTAAGTCCCGTCGTCCAGGGCTTTCCACCGCAAATGGCCGTCAATGAAGCTCCCGTGGCGCAGCACCTGAGTGAAATCGGTATCACGCGCAACCTGGGCCTCGTAGCGCGCAGCGCCTGGCAGTTCCGGCACGTCAATGGCCAGAATACCGACGTCTCCGAGCCTATCCGGAACGCCCGAGGTGTCGGGCGCTGCCAGCAACGGCCGAGGCGCACCCACCGCGCCATCGGCCGTTATGGCCAGTCCTTGACCCGGCGCCAGCAACGCCGTGGTGTTCTGCGGAACTGTGGCCTCGCGCGATTGCACCGTTACAGATCCGTTGAGTACCGAAGCAACGGCTTGACCCGTATCGTCGATGGTCACGCTGAAGCGAGTGCCGCGCACGCTCGTTACAGCCATCGGCGTGCGCAGCTCGAATCGGCGAAATGTCTCGTTGTTAGGCGGTACCGTGGATTCCACCCCGCCGCCTCGCATTTCCAGCACCGACTGTAGGCTTCCCGCGCGGCCTCTTCGGCGCAGCTGCCGCAGTTGCAATTCAGAACGGGCTTGCACCCGCACCAAGGTGCCATCGGCGAGTTTGACCGTCACGAATGAATCTGTGCCCACTTGCAGCACTGTCCCTTCCCCAAGCCGTCCGCCAGGAGCCACCAGCGTCGGCGCGCCGCCGCTGCGGGGCTGCTGCGTGACCTGGCCATCGACGAATTCGACTGTGGCACTTTCGGAAGGCTGCAGGCTCACTGGAATCCAGACCACGGAGCCCGGACGGAGTCGGCGGGGATCCGACACTTTGTTGCGTGCCTGCAGTAGCGACCACTGTCGAGGGGCAGCCAGATAGGCCCGGGCAAGGCCTTCAAGTGTGTCGCCCTCCTGTACGGTGTGGGCAATTTCATCGGTCTGGGAAATGCCGGGGCCAGCCTGGGCGCTTGCGCCCGCCATCCATCCAGCAAGCGCCGTGATGGCAAATGCGGTGACCCGCGAGGCCCCGCGCCTGCGGCCGTTGTTCGTCGCCAAGTTACTCTCCTTCGTGCCGCAGGGACGGCGGAATAGGCCTGCCGTGGAGCGAGCCGGGCTGCGAAGACGTCTCATGCCCTTTGCTGGGTTTCGAGCGCTTCAAACCGGTAACCCACTCCGTACACTGCGGAAACGATGAAGCCGTTGGAGGGGCGCAGATCCAGCAGAGTACGGAGGCGCGAGATGTGTGTGTCGAGCGAGCGCGACATTACGTCTGCCACCTGACCCAAGATGATTTCCTTGAGGTGGTCACGCGATAACAGTCTTCCCATGTTCTGGAACAAGAACAGGGCTAGATCGTACTCGCGGTTCTTCAGCTCGACAGGGACGCCGTCGATCTCGATCGATCGGGTTTCAGACAGGAAGCGGTAGCGGCCAAACTCCACTATCTCCCCGCCAGCCGAAGCGGGATACGCGCGGCGCAGCAGGGCGGCCACGCGTGCGCTAAGTTCACCGATGCGTACAGGCTTAACCATGAAGTCATCGGCGCCACTGCCAAGTCCTTCGATGATGTCTCGCTCCTCCTGCCGGTGTGTCACGAACAAGATGGGCAATTGTGCACCGACATTCTTGCGCACCCATCGCACCACGTCCGGGCCAGTCATATCCGGAAGGTGCCAGTCCACGATCAGCAAATCAAAGGTCTCTCGGCGCATTTCGCGCAGCAGATCAGCACCGTGGAGGTGGGTATGGCAGGTGTGTCCCATGGCCAGCGTAGCCTGTTTGATCAGATCCAGCTGGAGTGCATCGTCGTCCAGCGCAGCGATGCGCATTGTTTCTCCCCTGAACATGCAATGTGTGATTATTCTCGATAAAACCTTGGCGTCTGGCCTTGGGGCCTGTGCCGTCCACGGCTTTGACATTTGTTGACGGTGCAACGCGCACGCCAAGAAAAGAAAATCGGAGCGTGAGCGCGTGATGAAAAGTTGCATCTCCTTTTCCGAGATACAACCGCTACCCCACGTTTTCGTCGGCCGGCTGAACAAGGTCTGATATGGACAGCCCGGTGCACTCATTTCGATTCACCGAGCTACTCAGAAAGAATGATCTCAACCGCTAATGAATGGCAGTGACGCGACAGCGCTGCGATCTCATTCACGTCCAACTTGATCGCCACGCCGCACTCCACGGCGAGCTCTGGATCAGCGCAATGATCGACTACTTGGCTCTTGCCCCGTGGGGCTGGTCCTGCGTACCGCAGTAACTCAGCTGTTGGCAGCAAACCTCAAACAAGATTGTTAACGATTGCGCAGTCAATTTCACGCGCGGTCCTTGGTAAATTTCGCAGCCTGCGTTGACTGAGCGACCGCTAAAGCCGGTCTTCATAACACGTCCGTTTGCTTGCGCTCTCCAGGTAGAAGCGATGAGCGCGCACCTCAAGTTCATTAAGTCTCAGGGAAATCTCATGCATTCTGGATTGACGCGATCCTGGTGGCGCGCACATGCGCCTTCACCACCCAGCGCCGCATCGGCAGTGCGCCGATTTCGTTGGCTGCTACTGACTAGCACCTTGTTTGCTGGTGCGGCATTGGCTCAATCGGCAGACCTGGTGATCAATCACGCGGACTCGCCAGACCCTGGCCCCGCTGGCGGCATATTCACTTACACGCTGCGTATCGACAACAATGGACCCAATGGCGCATCGGGGGTCACGCTCACCGACACAATCCCGGCAGGCTCTACTTTCGTCGATGTAACCACGACAGCCGGCTCTTGCGGCGAAGCGGGCGGAGTCGTTAACTGCACTCTGGGCAACATTCCGTTCAATGCCAACCAAACAGTCACTATTCGCGTGCGGCTACCCTCAGCAGGCGTGTGGACCAATAGCGCAACGGCAGGGAGTGCTACGTCGGATCCGAATACCAGCAACAACGTCAACAACATCCAGGACACTACGGCCACGCAGGCTGCAGACTTGGCCGTGACAGCAATCCCTTCGGCGAGCAGCGTAGCTGGCGGTCAAGCGTTCAGTTATGGGCTTCACGTAGTCAACAATGGCCCCGATGCTGCAGATGGCGGCCAGCGCATTACGTTTACAGTACCCAGCGGCGCGTCCATCACCGGTGTACCTGCAGGTACTAACTGGTCTTGTAGCCCATCATCCGGATATCCGCTGAGCAGTGGTACCGTTGTTTGTACTCGCTCTGGCTCACTTGCCAATGGGGCGGCAGCGGCTCAGTTGACAGTGCCTGCCGTTGCGAACGTAAATGGCACGGTCACGGCAGCATTTGCAGTGGCCGGTTTGAAGTCAGATGGTTCTGCGATGCCTGACGGCAACGCTGCGAACAACACCAGCGCTGTTGACGTCACTTCTACCAACGGTGTGGACGTATCCATCACCAAGGCCGCCAACGCTGCCAATGTGGCCGTGGGTGACAACGTGGTGTATACGCTTACGCCCCGCTTGAACGGTGGCGTGTCGCTCCTGGGGCAGCCGATCACCGTCATCGATACGTTGGGCGCGGGTCTGACCTTCGTGTCTGCCACGGGCAGCGGTTGGACATGCGACGCGACCGTCACGTGTACGCGAGCGGAGTACACCGGTTCGAATTTCTCCAATATGCCCGCTATCACAGTCACTGCCACAGCGACGCTGGCAGGCACAGTGGGCAACACGGCGAGCATCACCACGCTGGTACCGGATCCGGTGCCGGGCAACAATCTGGCCAATGTGAATGTCACTGCCAGCAATGATGCAGACATGCGCCTGGCCAAGACCGCCAGCATCAACCCCGTGGTGCCCAATGTGCCATTCAATTACACGCTCACAGCGCGCAACCTCGGCCCGCTGGCGGTGCCTGTCGGTCAGAACATCACCATCACTGACCAAGTGCCAGCTGGTGTAACCCTCAGCAGTGCCGTGAGCACTGCCGGTTGGACTTGCGGTGCACTGCCCGTGACAGGACCGACCGCCTGGAGTTGCACCCGAAGCGACGGTTTGGCCGTCAACGTGAATGCATCTCCCGTGACAGTGTCAGCTGTGCTCACGAGTGCAGGTACCGCGACCAACAACGCCTGTGTGGCATTGGGCGCTGGCGTACGCACAGATAACAACCCCACGAACGACTGTGCGGGCGTAGGCGTTACCGCAACTGTGACGGGAGCCGATCTGCGTTTGGTGTCCAAAACTGCTGCTCCCAACCCGGTGGTGGCAGGCCAGGATCTCACCTACATCATCACGGTAGATAACCAAGGGCCTGACCCAGCCACAAATGTGATGGTGACGGATGGGCTCACCAGTTTGCTGAACACAGGGGGTTTCCAATCTGCCGTTGCATCGCAAGGCAGTTGCACACCCAACAGCGCGACCAATGGAACCTCGCAAACGCTCAGCTGCAATCTCGGCACGTTGAATTCAGGCTCACAAGCCACCGTAACGCTAGTGGTTCGCCCCAGCATCGCCGTAACGGGCATGCGAACCAATACGGCCAGCGTTACTTCGCCTGATGTGGGCGATCCGGTTCCTGGCAACAACAGCGCTACTGTGACCAGCCAGGTCACTGCCGCCGTGGACCTCACTGCCGCCAAGACGGCCACGCCATTGAGCGTGCCCGCTGGCGCGCCAATCACATTTGTGGCCACTGTGCGTAACAATGGCCCCTCCACTGCGCAGAACGTGCAGGCCGTGGATAACCTGCCCACCAATGCGGCGTTCATCAGTGCCTCTGCTTCCGGCGGTGGGAGTTGCACCACGCCTGCTGTGGGGGCGCGGGGTGGCACACTCACCTGCACATGGGCCAGCCTCAATAGTGGCTCACAGAACACGATCACCTACCAATTGCGGCCTCTTGGCACGGCGATTGGCGGCAACGTGGTAAACACTGTGTCCGTTTCCACCACCACAGCCGAGTCCAATACCGCTAACAACTCGGCGACCACCACCACAGCGGTAACAGCCGCGCAGCTGGACATTCTTGTCAACAAGGTGGACAGCTCTGACCCCGTGGATTTGGGCCAACCGACAACCTACACCATCACCGTCAACAATAGTGGCCCATCCTTCGGTACTAATGTCGTACTGACGGACATCTTCCCTGCGCCAGGGTCTTCGCCGACTGCCACCTTCAGCTATCAGGGCTCTCTCACGGTGAATGCGGGCGGCAGCTGTAGCCAACCGGCCATCGGTGCCATAAGCGGTACGCTGATCTGCAGTTTCCCGGGGCTAGCCAGTGGTCAGTCAGCGACTGTGACTTACGTGATGCGCGCAGAGGCGCTCACGGTGGGCGGTGCCACAAGCGGCACGGCGTTCAATCAGGCAAGTGTCACTGTGGATGAGCCAGAGACCCTTCTTGCCAACAATGTGGTGGCACACGACACCACAGCCCGCCGGTTTACCGTAGCCACAGACTTGGCGTTGAGCAAGACAGCGCCTGCAGGCCCGTTGCCCCCCGGTGCCGCCCTGGCATACACGCTGGTTGTCACCAATAATGGCCCGCTGCCCAGCGATGGCGCACAGATTCTGGATGTGCTGCCTGTCGGGCTGACCTTCATTTCCGCCCCCGGCTGTGTGGAGGCTGTTGGTAAGGTCACTTGTAATGTAGGCTCCTTGGTGGTTGGCGCATCACGCACTTTCACTGTCAACACCACACTGGCCTCGCCATACACTGGCGCACACCCACTGGTCAATACGGCCACTGTAGATGCGCCAGGCGATACCAACCCGGCTAATAATGCGTCCACCGCGACCACCACGGTTACCACACCGCCCAGCGGCGTGAATAGCATTCCAACACTCTCCCAGTGGGGATTGATCGTGTTGTCGGCGATATTGGGCCTGTTAACCTTCAGAGTTGGAGCGAGGAACCGACGCTGGTGAGGCGCTAAGCCTGTGAGTCGTGTGCAGGCGTCCAGATGCAAGGAGCTTTGGGGGGGGCGGACGAAAAATCGGACTATCAGGAGGTAGTTCATGTATTGCTACGAAGATCGAATCCGAGCCGTCGAGCTCCGCATCAAGCTGGGCAAGCGCGTCAGGCCGACCATCCGGCAGCTGGGCTATCCAACGAAGAATTCTTTGAAGGGTTGGTACAACGAGTACCAGCTCAAGCTCGACTTGTCCGCTGGCTACGCAGGCCGTGACCGATCAGTGGTTCACTCAGACCGCGGTGGGCACCATGAATCGCCCCTGAAGCGACCCGACTTCTTTGGGCGGGTACGCCGCTCACCCAGTAAGCGGTGGATCGTCGGTTGCAATGACTCTGATGGCGCCGGAAGAGGTGGCTTTCGAGAAGGCGGCCATGGTCGAGTCGTTCTTGTCGATCATTCGTCCGACAGGCTTATGCACGAACTGCATTGCTTCGCCCGCCCCATGGACGCGGCGGCTTGCGATGCAGGCAACTACATCGTTCAGGATGGGGTGCGGTTCGGCCCTGCGAGGCGATGTGGTCGCCATTGATCCCGGTGGCTGCGAACGGTATCGGCGGCACTACAGTGCCAATGTATTCAACATAGGGCTCTCAAAGTGCGGCAGGTACGCTGCCGTCCAAACCGCCAATGCCCCTAGCGATGACGGGAATCTGCTGGAGGTTCTCGACCTTGAACGCTGCGGTCAGGTGTTCTCTGTGGAGCCTGCCACTGGCTGGGCTGACGAGAATTCGTTCGAGGTGGATGCCGAAGAACGGTTGACGGCCCTCAATGTCGAACATACCCGGCCGTATGCCGGAGCGGCTGCGCGCACGAGCTCAGCTGCGTCATCGGCCGCACCGGTGCCATTCTCGACATGGGCGGGCTGCGCCACGAAGTGCTCGACCAGCAGCAGAAGCGCCTGATTGCCCACCGGCGGCTGGCTTCCCGGCTCGACCGCCAGCCCCGTGCTGGAGCGAACTGGCCGAACTGGACTGGGTGCTGGGTCAGCGCGCCACGCCCATGCGCGAACAGATCACCGACATCTTGCTGTGCGTGGGCGTCGAGCCGCTGCCGCCCTTCGTCGAAAGCCTGTTGGCCAAGGTGATCGGCGAGCTGGTGGCGGCCAACGAGCGATCCGTCTCCATCGTCCCGGCCGACATCGCGCAGGAGCTGGCGCGTGTCGCAGGCGTGGCCATCGTGCGCCACGCATTCGGTTGGACGCAGCCGCCGATCACGCTGTTCGAGCGCCACAGCGGCGAGCGGCACGAGGAGCAGTTGCTGTTCGCGCAGGCGCTGCGCGATGTATACGCGCGATGGAGTCGCCGTGAGGGCTATGGCCGCACGCCGTACCGCGCCTTCGGCCCCAGCTCCGTGCGCAGCCGGGGCTGCACGGCGTCGATGAAGCGGCAAAGGTAGCGGCGGGTGTCGCGCGGGTCGATGATGTCCTCCACGCCGAACGCCTCGGCCGTGCGAAAAGGCGAGGAGAGGGCGCGCAGCTCGGCCTCAATCTCGCGTTCGCGCAGGGCCGGGTGAGGGGCGTCGGCGATCTCGCGGCGGAACGCCGCGGCCACGCCACCCTCCAGCGGCAGCGAGCCCCACTCGGCTGATGGCCATGCCAGCTTGAGGCCAATGCCGCGTTTGTCGGTCGTGGCCATGCCGGCCATGCCGTAGCACTTGCGGATCACCACGGTGATCATGGGCACGCTGGCCTGCAGCGCGGTATACACGCTGCGCATGCCCTCGCGCAGCGTGCCGGCGGCTTCAGCGTCACGACCGACCATGAAGCCGGGCACGTCCACCAAGAACACCAGCGGAATGTGGAAGGTATCGCATAGCTCGATAAAGTGGGTCTGCTTGCGGGCGGCTTGCACGTCCATCGCGCCGCCATAGTGGCGGGGGTTGTTGGCGATGAAGCCGGCGACTTTGCCGTTCAGGCGTCCGAGCGACGTGATGAGCGCCCGCCCATAGGTGGGCTGGATCTCAAACAGCGATTCCTGGTCGGCCACCAGTGTAAGGAGCTGGCGCATGTCGTAGGCGCGCCGGCGGTCCCTCGGCACGATTGAAGCCAGTCGTTCTTCACGGCGCCACGGCGGGTCGGTGGCGTCGATGGCCGGTGGCAGTTCCCACACGTTGCGGGGCATGTACGAAAGGTAGCGACGCACCATTGCGAAGCAGGCGTGCTCATCGGGCGCCACGTTGTCCACGAGGCCGGCCTGCTCGACGGCCACGCGCGCGCCGCCGAGTTCCTCCTTGGTGATCTTCTGACCCAGTGAGCGCTCGACCACCGGCGGGCCCGCCGCGAAGATGTGGCCGGAGCCCGGCGTCATGACGGACCAGTGCGAGAGGATGGCCCGCCCCGCGGGCCCGCCAGCTGCCGAGCCGAGCACGGCGCTGACCACGGGCACGGTGCCCAGCAGGTCCACCGAGGTCTCGAAGCCGTGCACACCCGGGAAGACCGTGTGCCCGCGCTTGCGCTGGGCGCCCACGCTGCCGCCAGCGCCGTCGACGAGGTTCACGAGCGGCATGCGGTAGTGCAGTGCTAGATCCTCGACGAAGCCGCCCTGGCCGCCCTTCTTGCGGTCGCCGCTCCAGCTCGCTCCGCCACGGATGGTGAAGTCTTCGCCGCCGATGGCCACGTCGCGTCCGTCGATCTGGGCCAGTCCCATCACGTAGGGAGCCGGCGTCAGGCCTGTGAGGCGTCCATCGGCGTAGCTGCCTTGGCCTGTGAGCTTGCCTATCTCCTGGAAGCTGCCTTCGTCCGCCAGCGTGCGGATGCGCTCGCGGATTGTGAGCTTGCCGTTGGCGCGGTGCCGTGCCACCGCGTAGGGGCCGCCCATGGCTTCGGCATAGGCGTGCCGCTGCGAGAGCTCCACGAGCTCAGGCTGCCACAGGGGCGCGGAGGGGTCGGCTTCGGGGGGGGGGATGTGCGGTGTCTGTTGTGATGGTGTCATGGGATGTGTACCACGCCCGCGTCGGCGAGCGCGGCGATGTCGTCGTCTTCCAGCGCGAGCCAGCGCTCCAGGATGGTCCGGGTGTCTTCTCCGAGCCTGCGACCAGCGTGTCGCACTTCGCCGGGCGTGCGCTCCAGCCGGGGCACGACGTTGGTCATCATCACGCCGCTGGCAAGGGCCGACGATGGCGCGGTGACGAGCATGTTCCGAGCGCGGTAGTGCGGGTCGTCGAAAGCGTCGGCCACGGAGTAGATGCGTGCGGCGGGCACATCAGCCTTGCGCAGCGCGGCCTCGGCGTCTTCCAGCGCGAGGCTGGCGGCCCAGGCCGCGACGATGGCGTCGATCGCGGCAGCGTTGCGCCCGCGATCGCGCCCTTGGGCAAAGCGCGGATCGGCCGCTAGATGGGGCTGCCCCATCGCGCCGCACAGGCGGCGAAAGACCGTGTCGGCCATCGCTGTGATGTGCAGGTGCCTCCCGTCGCGCGTCGCATAGAGGTTGTTGGGCACGGAGCCCGGCAGGGCCGATCCCGTGCGTTGCGCGATGATGCCCAGGTGGGCGAAGGCGGGCACGTGCGGCTCCATGAGGCTGAAGCCGCACTCGTAGAGCGCGGCGTCTACCACCTGCCCTTGGCCCGTGCGGTTGCGATGGTCCAGCGCCGCCAGCGCGCCGAACGCGGCATACAGCCCGGTGAGATAGTCGGTGAGCGAGGTGTTCATCCGCGCGGGCGGTCGGTCCGGGTCACCCGTCACGCTGCGCAGGCCGCTCATCGCTTCGCTGATGACTCCGTAGCCGGGGCGGGCGCTGTAGGGGCCGGTCTGCCCGTAGCCGCTGATACGCACGAGCACGAGGCCGGGGTTGGCCTCGTGCAGGCGCGCCCAGGACAGGTCCCATTTTTCCAGCGTGCCGGGGCGGAAGTTCTCGATCATCACGTCGCAGCGCGCAGCCAGCGCGCGCACGACCTCGCGGCCGGCCTCGGTACGCAGGTCTATGGCGGCGTTGGCCTTGTTGCGCAGGATGCTCGCGGCGTAGAGCGAAACGCCTTCGTCGTGGCTGCCCATGGTGCGCACTGGGTCGCCCTCCAGCGCCTCCACCTTGACGACCTCGGCGCCGAAGTCCGCGAGCAACCGGCCGCAGAACGGCCCGGCGATCGTGGAGCCGATCTCCAGCACCCGGTAGGACGCTAACGGCCCGCGGCGCTCGGCGCCATCCGCTGTGTGGTCGGAATGCGCTTCGGTCATTCGGCCTGGATCCCAGCCTTGCGGCTGATGGTTTTCCACTTTGCGAGTTCGGCGCGCACCACGTCGCGCATCTGCCTGGGGGTGCCCGGCGACAGGCGCAGGCCGCCCGTTTCCACAAGCTGGCGGTGCACGTCCGAGTCGCGCAGCGCCTCCGCCAGTTCCCGGTTGAGCCGCGTGACGACCGGCTCGGGCATGCCGGCCGGGCCCGTGAGGCCGAAGAAGATCGAGGCGTCGAAGCCCGACAGCCCGGCCTCGGCGAAGGTGGGCACGTTCGGCAGCGCGGGCGAGCGTTCGGCGCCGGTGACGGCCAGCGCGCGCACCCGGCCGGTCTTGGTGGACTGGGCCGCGAGCAGCACCGTATCGATCAACACGTCGATCTCGCCGGCGAGCAGCGCCGCGCCCGCCGGGCCGTTGCCACGGTAGGGGATATGCGCCATGCGCACGCCGATGGCATCGCAGAGCAGCTCGGTGGCCAGGTGCGTGGATCCACCCACGCCGGAGGAGCCGTAGTTGAGCTGGCCCCTGTGCTGGCGTGCATACTGGATGAATTCAGCGAGGCTGCGCACGGGCAGGCTGTCCCGCACCAGCAGCACCGTGGGCAGTGAGCCGATGAGGCCGATGGGCTCCAGGTCGCGTTCGACGTCGTACTTCAGGTCGCGGTACACAGCGGGGCCGATGGCCAGCGCGCCCGAGACGGTGGTGAGCGCGTAGCCGTCCGGCGCTGCGCGGGCGATGGTGGCGGTGGAGATCGTGGAGGCAGCGCCGGTCACGTTCTGGATGACCAAGGGCTGGCCGAGCTGCTGTGCCAGCCGGTTCGACACAACGCGGGCGACCACGTCGGTGGCGCTGCCGGCCGCGAAGCCGACGTACATGGTGATGGGCTTTGAGGGGTAGGGCGCCTGCGCGCTGGCGGTTGCCGTGGCGGCCGCAGCCAGCGTGGCCAAGCCGAATTGTCTTCTGTTGAGCATGATGGAGAGGGTGTGGTTGGTAGGGCGGACAGCGGTCAGGCCAGAGAAGCCTGGCGGGGCGCGCGTGCCTTGCTGACGATGACGGTCTTGAGCTGGCTGTAGTCGTGCAGCGCGGCCAGGCCCTTCTCGCGGCCGTAGCCGCTGTGCTTGTAGCCGCCGAAGGGCGCTTCAACGCCGATCGGCTGATAGTCGTTCACATAGACTTGGCCGGACTGGAGCCGCTCGGCCAGTGCATGCGCGCGGCCCACGTTGGCTGTCCAGACGGCGGAGGCCAGGCCATAGTCGGAATCGTTGGCGATCGCGACGGCCTCGTCCTCGGTGTCGAACGGGATCACCACGGCCACCGGGCCGAAGATTTCCTCGCGCGCGATGCGCATGCCGTTGTGGGCGTCGGTGAACAGCGTGGGTTCGATGAAATGGCCGCCCGCGGGCAGGTGCGCCGGACGGCCGCCGCCATGCACTAGTGCGGCGCCTTCCGCGAGGCCTATTTCCAGGTAGCGCTGCACGCGGTCGAGCTGGCGCGCGGAGATTAGCGGACCCAGATTCGGGTTCTCGCCGCCGGGGCCGACGCGCAAGGCCCGCAGCCGCTCGACGAGCAGGTCCGTGAAGGCGCGTTGTACGCCGCGCTGCACCAGCAGCCGCGTGCCGGCCGAACAGATCTGGCCAGAGTTGAGCACGAAGGCCTTGATGGCGAGCATGGCGGCGCGGTCGAGGTCGGCGTCGTCGAATACGAGGAAGGGCGATTTGCCGCCCAGCTCCACGGTGGCGGGCACAATGCGTTCGGCCGCGGCCTCGAGTACTACGCGGCCGGTCTCCACCGACCCGGTGAAGGAAATCTTGCGCACGCCCGGATGGCGCACCAGCGCCGCGCCGGCCTCCTCGCCGAAGCCGGTGACGACGTTGAGCACCCCCGGCGGCAGCCCTGCTTCGATGGCGAGCCGCGCGAATTC
>NZ_ACQT01000032.1 GCF_000175235.1 Acidovorax delafieldii 2AN
GGCCGATGCCATGGGCACCAGCGCCAGAAAATCGTCCAGGCGTGCCACGCGCATGGGCGGCAGCGTGAACGGCTGCAGGTTGCGCGCGACGGCCTGCACGGCCTGGTGCAGCGCGATCCAGTCCACGCCCGGCGCCAATGAGAAAGGTGCCTTGAGCGTGGCGTGCCAGCCGTAGCGTCGGGGCGCGGCCGTCAGGCGGTGCAGATCTTCCTTTGGCACCCCCGCGATGTCCAGCTGGGGCAGCGGTTCCAGCTGCGCGGCGCAGCGGCCCAGCCAGTGGCTGCCGGCGAGCCAGCCCAGGGTGCCGGGGGCGGGGGCGAAATACACCGCGTAGCGGTGCGCGGAGGTGGGTTCAGTGCTCATCGTGTGCAATGGTCAGTTTGACGCGGTCACCCGCGAACCAGGCGCGGGCCCATTCGATGGGAGCGCCGGCGGTGTCCACGTTCAGGCTTTCCACCAGCAGTACGGGGCGGCTGGCGGGCTGGCGCAGTTCGGCGGCCACCTGAGTGTCCGGCAGTTCGGCGGTGATGCGGCTTTCGCGGCGGGTGTAGTCGGCCACGCCGTGGGCGGCGAAGCCCGCCGTGATGGAGCCGGTTTCCCGCACCACGGCGGCCAGCCTCTCGAAACGGGGCAGGGGGAAATAGCGTTCGCTCACATGCAGGGGCTGGCCTTCGGCGTTGCCTACCACGCGCAACGCCAGCACCTTGCTGCGCGCGGGCACCTGCAAGGCCTTGGCCAGCGCCGCCGTGGCAGGCAGCACCTGTTCGTGCACCACCACCAGGCTGCCCCGCAGGCCGGCCTGTGCCAGGCCCTGCTGGTGGCGCGTGCGTTTGCCCAGCACCAGGTCCACCGCAAAGTCTTCCACGTAAGTGCCACTGCCTTGCGTGATGCGCACCAGCCCCTGGTTGCACAGGGCGGCCAGCGAACGGCGGATGGTGTGGCGGTTCACGCCGAACTGCTCGGCCAGCGCGTGCTCGGACGGCAGCCGCTGGCCGGGTGGGTAGATGCCGCTGCCGATGGCCTCGGCCAGCTCGGCGGCGATGCGGGTCCAGAAGCTGTCCCGCGCGGGGCGCGGCGGCGCGGCGGACGAAAGAAGGGTCGATGGGCTGGCTGTCATGAAACCTACATGAGCGCTCTTTAAGCTGGCGCGAGTTGTTCAATTTGTCTATACAACTTTCAGGGTATCACTTTCATGTTTCAAGCCTTTGACAACGCTGGCGCCGGCAGGCCACCCGAGCGGGCGCAATGGATGGCGCTGCTGGCCCGTGCGCCGCTCGACCTGCTGGAGCCGGCGCTGCACGAACACCTGGGTCGGCCCGCGCGTTGGCTGCGTGCTCCCGAAACGGGTCTGATGATGGTGCAGGGCCGCGCGGGTGGCACGGGCGAGCGTTTCAACCTGGGTGAAATCACGGTCACCCGCTGCGCGTTGCGCGTCGAGGCTGGCGCCGATGAAGCCGCCGTGGGTGTGGGCTATGTGCTGGGGCGTTCGCAGCGCCACGTGCATCTGGCTGCGTTGGCCGACGCCTTGCTGCAAGACCCTGCGCAGCACGCGGCACTCGATGCGACCCTGCTTGAACCGGTGCGCAGGCACCTCGCGGATGTCCAGATGCGCCGCAGCGTACGCGCCGCCAGCACCAAGGTGGATTTCTTCACGGTGGCCCGCGAAAGCGCAGGTACTGACGAGGAGGACTCGGAATGACCGCCAGTGCTTTGTCCGCACTGGGTGCGGGATTCTCCAGCGAAGCGCTGGGCAGCCAGACGGTGTTCCGTGCTGTCTTGCAGGCGCTGTCGCAGCCCGGCCAGCCGGTGCATCTGGCCCATGATGCCGAGGTGCCTGCCGCAGGCCACGGCGCTTCGGCTGCTGCCTTGCTGGCCCTGCTCGACAGCGATTGCGCGCTGTGGCTTTCGCCACGCCTGGCGGCCAGCGATGCCGGTCTGTGGCTGCGCTTTCACACGGGCTGCCAACTGGTGCACAGCCCGGGCTTGGCCCGCTTTGCCTGGGTGGCACAAGGTGACGCCGTTCCGCCCCTGGCCACATTTGCGCAGGGCAGTGACGCCTATCCTGACCAGTCGGCCACCTGCGTCATGGATGTGGACCGGCTGACCGTGGGGGAAGAGGTCAATGGAGCCTGGCGCCTGAGTGGCCCCGGCATCCAGATTGCACGGCACCTCCGGGTCGACGGCCTGCCTGCCGATTTCGAGCGCCAGTGGGCCGACAACCACGCCGCGTTTCCGCGCGGCGTGGACGTGCTGCTGGCCACGGCGACCCACATTGCGGGGCTGCCGCGCACCACCCGCATCGCATCCGCCATGGAGGCCTGAGCATGTATGTAGCCGTCAAGGGCGGAGAGTCCGCCATTCTCAACAGCTACCGCTTGCTGGCCGAGCAGCGCCGGGGCGACCCTGCACTGCCTGAGCTGTCGGTGGCGCAGATCCGCCAGCAGCTCAAGCTGGCCGTGGACCGCGTGATGACCGAAGGCTCGGTGTACGACCCCGAACTGGCGGCCCTGGCGATCAAGCAGGCGTCGGGTGATCTGGTCGAGGCCATCTTCCTGCTGCGGGCCTACCGTGCCACGTTGCCGCGCCTTGGCACCACATGCCCTCTGGACACCGCCGGCATGGTGCTGGACCGTCGCATTTCCGCCACCTTCAAGGATCTGCCCGGCGGGCAGGTGCTGGGCCCCACTTACGACTACACGCAGCGGTTGCTTGACTTCGCGTTGCTGGCCCAGGGTGCAGCGGCCGATGGCCCTGCGCTCACCGCGCCAACGACGGCGCAAGCCGAGCCCAGCCCCCGCGTGGTGGACCTGCTCAACCAGGAGGGCCTGATCGAAACCCGCACGGCACCCCCGGGCGATCCCATGCCCGGAGATCTCACGCGCGAGCCCCTGCGCTTTCCGGCCGACCGCGCCACGCGGCTGCAGAACCTGGCACGTGGTGACGAAGGCTTTCTGCTTGCCATGGCCTATTCCACCCAGCGGGGCTATTCGCACTCCCACCCCTTCGTGGGCGAGGTGCGCCTGGGTACGGTGGCCGTGGAGATCGAGCCCGAAGAGCTGGGCTTTGCGATCTCCATTGGCGACATCGAGCTTACCGAGTGCGAAATGGTGAACCAGTTCGCCGGCAGCAAGTCGAGCCCGCCACAGTTCACGCGCGGCTATGGGCTGGCATTCGGCCACAGCGAACGCAAGGCCATGGCAATGAGCCTGGTGGACCGCGCCCTGCGGGCCGACGAGCTGGGCGAAGCCATCAACTCGCCGGCGCAGATGCAGGAGTTCGTGCTTTCGCACAGCGACAGCCTCGAAGCCTCGGGCTTCGTGCAGCACCTGAAGCTGCCGCACTACGTGGATTTTCAGGCAGAGCTGGAGCTGGTGCGCAAGATGCGCGCCGCGTCGCTCGCGGCCACTTCCGACCCTGTGCAAGGAGACGACGCATGAATGCACCCCATGAGCCCACCGTGATGGGGCTTCCCGCCGAGGCAGCCCCTGCGGACGACCACTTCAACTTCGCCTACCTGGATGAACGCACCAAGCGCATGATTCGCCGCGCCATCCTGAAGGCGGTTGCTGTTCCCGGCTACCAGGTGCCCTTCGGCTCGCGCGAGATGCCGCTGCCTTACGGCTGGGGCACTGGCGGCATCCAGGTGACGGCGTCGATCATCGGGCCGCAGGACTGCCTCAAGGTCATCGACCAGGGATCGGACGACACGGTCAATGCCGTCAATATCCGTCGCTTCTTTGAGCGCACCACGGGCGTGGCCACCACTACGCGCACAGTCGATGCCACGCTGATCCAGACGCGCCACCGCATTCCGGAAACCCCGCTGACCGAAGGCCAGGTTCTCGTGTACCAGGTGCCGGTGCCCGAGCCCATGCAGCGGCTGGAACCCCGCGAAACCGAAACCCGCACCCTGCACGGCCTGGCCGAATACGGGCTGATGCACGTGAAGCTTTACGAAGACATCGCGCGTTATGGCCACATCGCCACCACCTACGACTACCCGGTGCTGGTGAACGGCCGCTATGTCATGTCGCCATCGCCGATTCCGAAGTTCGACAACCCCAAGCTGCACATGAACCCGGCGCTGCAGTTGTTCGGGGCCGGTCGCGAAAAGCGCATCTACGCCGTGCCGCCCTACACGCCCGTGGAAAGCCTGGGCTTTGAAGACCATCCGTTCGAAGTGCAGCGCTGGGATGCGGCCTGTGCGCTGTGCTGGGCGACCGACAGCTTCCTCGATGAGGTGATCACCGACGACCAGGGCACCCGCATGCATGTGTGCTCGGATTCCGACTACTGCCAAGAGCGCCAGGCCGCGCAGCAGGACGGGTCCCTGGCAGGCATGGGTGTGGCGGAGGCGCCATGAGCATCACCATCCGCGAAGCCACTGCGGCCGATCTGGAGGATGTGCTGGCACTGTACGAAGGCATCGAAGACAGTCCGCAGCAAGTGCTCTCGCTGGACGAGGCCCGCGCCATGCTGGCCGAGTTTGCGCGCTACCCCAGCTACCGCCTGTGGGTGGCGTGCGATGCGGATCAGGGGGATGCCGTGGTCGGCAGTTATGCCCTGCTGGTCATGCACAACCTGGCGCACCGTGGCGCCCCATCGGCCATTGCCGAAGATGTGGTGGTGGCACCGGGCCGCCAAGGGCAGGGCATTGGCCGCCACATGATGGCCCACGCCGTCCAGCAAGCGCGCGCGGCCGGCTGCTACAAGCTCGCCCTCTCGTCGAACGCCAAGCGCACGGCGGCACACGCCTTTTATGAATCCCTGGGCTTTGCGCAGCACGGCCTCAGCTTTGTGATCGAGACCTGAGACATGGACACCCCTGATTCAACCTCCCCCTTGCTGAGCGTGCGCGGCATCTGCAAGCGCTATGGCGACCGTGTGGCGCTGCAAGACGCGTCATTTGACCTGTGGCCCGGCGAAGTGCTGGCCGTGGTCGGCGAATCCGGTTCGGGCAAGTCCACCCTGCTCAACGCTGTGGCGGCGCGCAGCGCCCCCGACGCGGGCAGCGTGCAGTTTCGCGGCCGCGACGGTGCCTTGCAGGATGTCTTTGCCATGACCGAAGCCCAGCAGCGCCTGCTGGCGCGCACCGATTGGGGTTTCGTGCACCAGAACGCGGCGGACGGCCTGCGCATGGACGTGTCGGCCGGCGCCAACGTGGGCGAGCGTCTGATGGGCCTGGGTGAGCGCCACTACGGCCGCCTGCGCAGCACCGCTGCCGATTGGCTGCAGCGCGTGGAGATTGACCCCGCGCGCATTGACGATGCGCCCCGCACTTTCTCGGGCGGCATGCGCCAGCGGCTGCAGATTGCCCGCAACCTCGTCACGCAGCCACGCCTGGTGTTCATGGACGAGCCCACCTCGGGCCTGGATGTTTCGGTGCAGGCGCGCCTCCTGGACATGCTGCGCCAGCTCACGCGGCAGATGCAACTGGCCGCCATCATCGTCACGCACGACCTCGCGGTGGCGCGCCTGCTGGCGCACCGGATGGTGGTGATGCAGCGCGGCCGTGTGGTCGAGTCCGGGCTCACCGACCAGGTGCTGGACGACCCCCAGCATCCCTACACCCAGCTTCTCGTTTCTTCGGTACTGCAGCCATGACCCATCCCATCCTTCAGATGAAAGGGGTGGCCAAGCGCTTCACCCTGCACCACCAGAACGGCATCGAGCTTCCCGTTTTGGGCCACGTAGACCTTGCCGTGAGCTCCGGTGAATGCGTGGTACTCGACGGACCTTCGGGCATGGGCAAGAGCACGCTGCTCAAGATGATCTACGCGAACTACCGCGCCAACGCGGGCAGCATCACGGTGCAGCCTCCCGGTGGCGCGGCGGTGGATGTCACGCAGGCAACGCCCCGCACGCTGGTGCAGTTGCGCCGCGACACCATTGGCTATGTCAGCCAGTTCCTGCGCGTGATTCCCCGTGTGTCGGCGCTGGATGTGGTGGCCGAGCCGCTGGCCGAAGACGCTCGGGACGACGCTTGTGCGCTGGAGGCGGCACGCGAGCAGGCGCGCCAGTGGCTGGTGCGCCTGCGCATTCCGGAACGCCTGTGGCACCTGCCGCCGGCCACGTTCTCGGGGGGAGAGCAGCAGCGCATCAATATTGCGCGCAACATGATCAAGCCCAAGCCGCTGTTGCTGCTGGATGAGCCCACGGCATCGCTGGATGCCGCCAACACCGAGACCGTGATTGCACTCATCCACGAAGCCGTGCAACGCGGAGCTGCCCTGGTGGGGATTTTTCACGACGCCAATGTGGGCGCCGCCGTGGCCACGCGCCGCGTGAACGTGGGTGAGTTCCGGGAGGTGGCACCATGACCGCTACCGTGTTCAAGAATGCCCGCATGGTGCTGCCGGGCGAGGTGGTGCGGGGCTCATTGCGCGCAGAGGGGGGGCGCATTGCCTCGGTGGACACGGGCGCCACCATGGCCCCGGAGGGCATCGACCTGGGCGGCGACTACCTGCTGCCAGGCCTGGTGGAAGTGCACACCGACAATTTCGAGCGCCACCTCATGCCGCGTCCCAAGGTGCAGTGGGCCGAAATGCCCGCGCTGCTGGCGCACGATGCCGAGATCGCCGCCGCCGGCATCACCACGGTGCTGGACGCACTCGGGGTGGGCGAGGCCGATGCCGAGAGCCTGCGCGGCAGCGCGTGGAACCGGGTGCTCGACACCATCGACACCTGCACCGAGCGCAACCTGCTTCGGGCCGACCACCATCTGCATGTGCGTTGCGAACTGCCTGCGCCCAACACCATCGACCTGTTCGAGCCCTTCCATGCGCACCCCCGCCTGTCGCTGATTTCGCTGATGGACCACACTCCCGGCCAGCGCCAATGGGAAGACATCGAACAGGCGCGTACCTACTACACCGGCAAGAAGGGCTGGAGCACCGAGAAGTTCGAGCGCCAGGTGGCGCACGCGGCCACACTACAGGCGCAGTACGCCCAGCCCCACCGGGCTTACTTTGTTGACTACTGCCGCACGCATGGCATCTCGCTGGCCAGCCATGACGACACCACCGTGGCGCACGTGGAGCAGGCCCATGCCGAGGGCGCAGCGATGTCGGAATTTCCGACCACGCTGGCTGCTGCGCGTGCCGCGCATGAGCGCGGCCTGCTCACCGTCATGGGCGGCCCCAACGTCGTGCGCGGAGGCTCGCACTCGGGGAATGTGGCAGCGGCTGATCTGGCGCGCCAAGGCCTGCTCGACATCCTGTCGTCCGATTACGTGCCGGGCAGCCTGCTGAGTGCCGTGATGCGTCTGGTGCACGACGGCATCCTGACCCTTCCACAGGCGGTGGCCACGGTGACACGCAACCCCGCTCGCTCGGCCGGAATGGCCGACCGGGGGGAACTGGCGCACGGGCTGCGGGCCGACCTGATCCAGGTGCACATGGCCGAGCTGTCGGACGGCACGCAACAGGCGGTGGTGCGGGGCGTGTGGCGCGAGGGCGCCCGGGTGCTCTGACACCGGGTGACACCCAAACTTCTTGCAACTGTCAAACCCATGTCACGTACCGCCCGCACACTGGGTTGTCTAGACGACTTGAGGAATCCGTGATGTCTCCAGCGCTTCGCATCCAGCAACTGAACAAGCATTTTGCAAACGGCAAGCATGCGTTGCGCGACATCAACCTGACCGTACAGCGCGGCGAGATGGTGGCGTTGATCGGCGCCTCCGGATCGGGCAAATCGACCCTGTTGCGCCACGTGGCGGGGCTGGTGGTGGCGGACAGCGCGAGCGAATCTCTGATCGAGGTGGATGGCCGTTGCGTTCAGCAGGGCGGGCGCATCCACCGCGATATCCGCCAGGTACGTTCGCAGGTGGGTTTCGTGTTCCAGCAGTTCAACCTGGTGGATCGCCTGCCGGTGCTCATGAATGTGCTGGTGGGCCTGCTGCACCGCACGCCGCGCTGGCGCGGCTGGTTGCGGCTGTTCAGGCCTCAGGAGCGTGCACTCGCGCTCGAGGCGCTGGCCCGCGTCGGCATCGCCGACTGCCACGCCCAGCGCGCATCCACCCTGTCGGGTGGGCAGCAGCAGCGCGCAGCCATTGCCCGCACGCTGGTGCAGGGCGCCAAGGTGGTGCTGGCTGACGAGCCCATTGCCTCGCTGGACCCCGAGTCGTCGCGCAAGGTCATGGACATTCTGGCGCGCATCAACCGCGAAGACGGCAGCACCGTCATCGTGTCATTGCACCAGGTGGATGTGGCCATCAAATACTGCCCCCGCGTGGTGGCGCTGCACCAGGGGCGCGTGGTGTACGACGGCACCTCTGCTGCGCTGACGCCGGAGTTGCTGCGTGAGCTCTATGGCGTCCAGGCCGAGGAGATCCTGACCGGCGCCCACCCTTTGCCGGCGGCTGCCACGCCTGCCGCCGCACCGACTGCAGGCTGGATGCCGCCGCTGGCCCAGGCCACCTGATGTTTTCCTTTTGCTCTTTCCATTCACGGGAGTTTTCATGATCAAGAAACTGTGCGCAGCCATGGCCCTGGGCCTCGGCATGACGGGGGCCTTTGCCCAGGACATCAACTTCGGCATCATCTCCACCGAAGCCACGCAGAACCTCAAGGCCGACTGGCAGCCCCTGCTGGACGACATGGCCAAGCAGACCGGCCTCAAGATCAAGGCGTTCTTCGCGCCCGACTATGCCGGCATCATCGAAGGCATGCGCTTCAACAAGGTGCAGGTGGCCTGGCTGGGCAACAAGTCGGCCATGGAAGCGGTGGACCGCGCCAACGGCGAAGTCTTCGCGCAGATGGTCAACGCCGACGGAACGCAGGGCTATTACTCTCACCTCATCGTGCACAAGGACAGCCCGCTGGCCACGCTGGACGACGTGCTCAAGAACGGCAAGTCGCTGAGCTTCGGCAATGGTGATCCCAACTCCACCTCGGGCTTTCTGGTGCCGGGCTATTACGCCTTCGCGCAGAACAAGGTGGACGTGAAGACGCATTTCAAGATCGTGCGCAGCGCCAACCATGAGACCAATGCCCTGGCTGTGGCCAACAAGCAGGTCGATGTGGCCACCAACAACAGCGAAAACCTCGACAAGATCAAGGAACGCCAGCCCGAGAAGTTCAAGGACATCAAGATCGTCTGGACCTCGCCCCTCATCGCGCTCGACCCCCTGGTGATGCACAAGGAGCTGCCCGAGGCCACCAAGACGAAAATCAAGAATTTTTTCTACAACTACGCCAAGACCGATGCGCGCGAGAAGGAGGTCGTGATGAAGATCTCCAAGCTGTCGGGATTCAAGCCGTCGAGCAATGCGCAGCTCATTCCGATCCGCCAGCTCGACCTGTTCGGCAAGCGCAACAAGATCGAGGCCGACAGCACGTTGGCGGAGGCCGACAAGAAGACGCGCCTGGCCGAGATCGACCAACAA
The DNA here is from genome assembly GCF_000175235.1 of Acidovorax delafieldii 2AN. Classification (GTDB taxonomy): domain Bacteria; phylum Pseudomonadota; class Gammaproteobacteria; order Burkholderiales; family Burkholderiaceae_C; genus Acidovorax; species Acidovorax delafieldii_B. Next base: position 9,389 of record NZ_ACQT01000032.1, read on the forward strand.
CTGGCTTCGCTGAAGTAAGCACGTCACTTCTTTGCCAGCGGTGGGCGGCTGATCCCGGCCTTTCCCACCGCCCTGGTGACCGCAGGTATATCCCATGTCTTCTGCTCTGACCCCTTCGCTCACAACACTGGCCCATGCCGCCGCGCCCAAGCGCAGCCTGGGCTGGTACCTGTCCTGGGGCATTCTGCTGGTGCTGCTGGCCGCCTCGTGGAAAGGCGCGGACATGCGTCCGCTCGACCTGCTGCAGGATTCTGGCAACATGGCGCGGTATGCGGCGGAGTTCTTCCCGCCCAACTTTGCGCAGTGGCAGCTCTACGTGCAGGAGATGCTGGTCACCTTGCAGATCGCGCTGTGGGGCACGGCCCTGGCGGTGTTGACCGCCGTGCCACTGGCGTTGCTGGCCTCGTCCAACATCGTTCCGTGGTGGGTGTACCAGCCGGTGCGCCGCGTGCTCGATGCCTTCCGTGCCATCAACGAAATGGTATTTGCCATGCTGTTCGTGGTGGCCGTGGGACTGGGGCCTTTCGCTGGTGTGCTGGCGCTGTGGATCCATACCTCCGGCACGCTGGCCAAGCTGTTTTCCGAGGCGGTCGAAGCCATCGACCCCCAGCCCGTAGAGGGCATTCGGTCGACCGGGGCCAGTGCCTTGCACGAAATCATCTACGGCGTGATCCCACAGGTGATGCCGCTGTGGATTTCCTTCACGCTCTACCGTTTCGAAGCCAACGTGCGTTCCGCATCCGTGGTGGGCATGGTGGGCGCGGGCGGCATTGGCGTGGTGCTGTGGGAAATCATCCGCGGATTCCAATATGCCGAAACCTGCGCAGTGATGCTCATCATCGTGGTCACGGTAAGTGCCATTGACGTGGTGTCGGCGCGCATCCGCAAGGCGCTGGTCTGAAGCCGGCAGCGGAGGAAAACATGGCATTGAGTCTTGTCGATATATCGCATGTGCTGGCCACCCGCGGCCGGGAGCAGTATGGCGGCGAAGCCGTCAGCCAGCTCGAGCATGCATTGCAATGCGCCCACCTGGCCGAGCTGGCGGGCGAGACGCCCGAGACAGTGGCCGCGGCCCTGCTGCACGATATCGGGCATCTGCTGATGCCCTCGGGCGAGACGGACGCCGGCGGGCGCGACGGCCTGCACCAGTACGTGGCGCTGCCCTTTTTGCGTGCCCTGCTGCCACCGGCGGTGCTGGAGCCCGTTCGCATGCATGTCGACGCCAAACGTTACCTGTGCACCATGGAGCCCGGGTACTGGCAGGGCTTGTCTCCAGCGTCCCGGCAAAGCCTGGCGTTGCAGGGTGGAGCCTACGCGGTGGAAGATGCTGCGCAGTTTGCTGCCCAGCCGTTTGCCATGGAAGCCATCCGGCTGCGCCGCTTTGACGATGCCGCCAAGGTGCCCGGCCGGGCGACGCCGCCGTTCGAACATTTCATGGCCACGCTGGCCTCGGTGGCTGCGCGGCATGCGTTGGCCGCTGCAGGGCAAGGTAAGACTAAGACCGGGGGCTGAGCGCGGCACGCCTTTGGGGACGGCATTCGAAGGCCGGCAGGTCTGAAGCTCTGCCGGTGAGCCTGCACACCACTGTCAGGTGCTTGCCTCGTGCAGCCAGCCCAGGTCCAGCGGCCGGTCTTCAAACTCGGTATTGAGCACCACCGTGCTCGTTGTGCGGGCCACTCCGGCGATCGCCTTGATCTCGTAGATCACATCTTCGAGCGCACGCGCATGCGTGGTGCGTATCTTGGCCAGAAAATCGTACTCGCCCGCCACACTGTGCAATTCTTCCACCTGCGGCATGGCGCGCAGCCGGGGGGCCACGTCACGGCAGTGGATGCCGCCATCGTTGCGGATGGCCACGAACGCCGTGAAGCTCAGTCCCACGCGCTCGGGGTCGACGCTGATGGAAAAGCGCCGGATCACGCCCTTGTCCAGCATCTTCTTCACGCGCTCGTGCACTGCAGCGGTGGAAAGGCCCACCTCTGCTCCAATGTCGGCATAAGAACGTCGGCCATCTGTTCCAAGGGCCGAAATAATTCTTGCATCTATATCATCTGTCTGAATATTTGCTTGCATCGCAGCGCTACTTCGGTATAAATTCCGAAACCGTTGTGGTTTCCATAAATTATTCGGTCAGGTGAAGAATATGCCGGCAAATTTCAATGCGCAAGCCGTGCCTCGCCGTGCGTTGGTCGCGGTGGCCTTGCTTCTGGTGTACATCGTGTGGGGGACGACCTATTTCGCCATCGGCATGGCACTGCAGACGATGCCGCCGCTCTTGATGAATGCCATCCGCTTCATGTGCGCGGGGGGCGTCATGCTCATCGTTGCTTTGTGGCAGGGCCATGCGCTGCCCACGGCCGTGCAGTGGCGCAACTCGGCCCTGGTCGGAGGACTCATGGTTTTTCTGGCCATGAACCTGATCGGCTTTGCGCAAAAGCTGGGCATCGGCTCGGGCTTGATGGCCACCGTGGTGACCACCATGCCGATGTGGCTTGCGCTGTGGTCGCGCTGGGGCGGTGAACGCATTGCCGCCCCCACCTGGATCGGGCTGGTGCTCGGTGTGGCGGGCACCCTGCTTCTGGCGATGGAGGGGGATTTCTCTGCCACGTGGCTGGGCGCTTTGCTGGCCTTCGGCGCGCCCCTGTGCTGGAGCATCGGTTCCTACGCGTCGCGCAGAATCTCGCTACCGGGGCCGGCCATGGCGGCAGCGGCCCAGTGGCTCACTGGCGGCGCCATGGGCTTGGGCGTGGCCTTGTGGACGGAGCCGCTGGGTGCCCTGGCCCTGGTCAGCGCCGCGTCGTGGGCAGCATGGAGCTATTTGCTGGTCTTCGGCACCCTGGTCGCGCTCAACGCCTACCTATGGCTGCTGCAAAACACCACGGCGGCGCTGGCGGGGAGCTATTCATTCGTGAATCCGGCGGTGGCCTTGCTGGTTGGAGTGGCCCTGGGCGGCGAGCGCCTGACGGGCTGGGTGTTTGCTGCGTTGCCGCTGGTGGCAGCAGCGCTGGCCCTCATCCTCTATGGGCCGGCGATGCAGGCCTGGTGGGCGGGCTGGCGCCGGTTGCCTGCGGCCCGGCCTTGGGAGCGGCCCTCGGCTTGAGAGCCGAGCCAGCATGCGCCGGCCCAAGTCCATCAACGTCGGCGTTGGGCGGCCCCAGATGCGACAGCCGTGGTTAATTTGGCTGACTTGTGGGCCGTTCCCTGGCCTGACTACCTTGTCGCCATGAAACCAAAGGTAAGAGCATCCACGGCTCGCTTGCAATTGCGGCGCCGGCCGGCAGCAGTACGCTGATCCTCTGTCGGTGCGCCCCATGCGGCCACGCCGGACGCCGCGTGCCTGCTGGCGCGGGCGATTCGGGCGGGGTGATCCACCTGCCGGGGCGCATTGGCGCTGGCCGAGGTGTTGACGTGGTGGCAAGCTGCTCGAAGAATGCCCTCCATGAAGCACTTGCTGCACATCCTTGAAGGGCGGCTCGAGGCGCTGCCTGTCCGCATGGCGGTTCAACTGCCTGCCGGGCAGCAACTGGGTGCGCGCAATGCGGACGTCACGCTGCGCTTCAGGGACCGCATGGCGCTGGTGGCCCTGGCGACGGGTGAAATCGGCCGCGTCGGGGCTGCCATTGTGGAAGGCAAGGTGGCGCTGGAAGGCAGCATGCGCCAACTGATGGCCGCGGCTGCGGGGCTGCTCACCCACAACCCCGCGCAAGAGCAAGGCAATCCATGGTGGGGCCGCGTACTGGTGCGGGCGCGTTCGATGGCGGCGCACACTCTCCAGCACGACGCGCGCCATGTGCAGTTCCACTATGACCTGTCCGACGCGTTCTACGCACTGTGGCTGGACCCGCGCAGGGTGTATTCATGCGCCTATTTCTCCGACCCGGCCATGACCTTGGCGCAGGCCCAGGAGGCAAAACTCGATCTGATTTGCCGCAAGCTGTGCCTGCAGCCGGGCGACTGCTTCCTGGACATTGGCGCGGGTTGGGGCGGCCTGCTGCTGTGGGCGGCAGAGCATTACGGCGTGGACGCCACCGGCATCACGCTTTCGCGCAACCAGCATGCCCATGTTCAGCGCCTCATCGAGGCGCGGGGCCTTGAGGGGCGGGTGCGCATGCACTTGTGCGACTACCGCCAGTTCCAGGCCGAACGCCCTTTCGACAAAGTGGCCTCGGTGGGCATGTTCGAGCATGTGGGCCGGGCCAACATGCCGTCGTACTTCGCGACGGTGCGGGCCTTGCTGCGCCCGGGGGGCCTGCTGCTCAACCACGGCATCACCGCCGGCGGTGTGGACAACGCCCAGCTGGGCGCAGGCATGGGCGACTTCATCGAGGAATACATCTTCCCAGGCGGAGAGCTGCTGCATGCCAGCGCCGTGCTGCACGACATGGCGCGCGCCGGCCTTGAGATGGTCGACACCGAGAACCTGCGCCCTCACTACGCGCGCACGCTGTGGGCCTGGTCCGATGCGCTCGAAGCGGCGCTGGCACCCGCGCGCGAAGCCTTGATGCAGGCGGGCCCCGAGCGCGCGGACAAGGCCTTGCGTGCCTACCGCCTGTACCTGGCGGGCAGCGCGCTTGGCTTCGAGCGGGGGTGGATGGCGCTGCACCAGATGCTGGCAATCCACCCGGATGGCGCCGTGGGTTCGGGCACACTTGCCGGCGCACAATCGGTCTATCCGTTCACACGCGACTACATGTACTCCAAAGCCTGCGACACATGCTCTACAAATTCAAATCCAGGGCTGCGCCCGACCTGATCATGCTTGAACCCCACGGGCGCCAGATCCTCGAGATCATCGGCAAGACGCCGGGCCCCAGCGGCATCATCACGGCCGCGCAGATTCCTGCTGCAGTGTCCGCACTGGAGGCCGCCGTCTTGGCCGATGAGGCACTGGCCGCCGCCCAGGAAACTGAAGACGATGGCACGGAGCGCGCCGATGCCGTGCACCTTCGCCAGCGCGCGGCACCCTTCCTGGACATGCTGCGCCGCTCGGTGGCCGAAGAGCGCGACGTGGTCTGGGGCGCCTGAGGCGCGCGATACCCTGGCCCGTCAATCCACCTTGGCGCCCGAGGCCTTGACCACTCCCGCCCATTTGCGGTGCTCGTTGTCAATGTGGCGGGCGAACTCGGCGGGCGTGTTGCCGCCGGGAATGGCGCCCTGGGCCAGCAGGCGCTCTTTCATGGCCGGTGAGGCCAGGGCCTTGGCGACTTCCTGCTGAATGCGGTTGACCACATCGGACGGCGTGCCTGCCGGTGCCAGCAGACCGAACCACGAACTGGCCTCATAACCTTTGAGCGCCGGCCCTCCTGCCTGCTCGACCGTGGGAACGTCGGGCAGGGCGCCCGAGCGCTGGCTGCTGGTCACCGCAAGCGCCACCAGCTTGCCGGCCTTGATCTGCGCCATCGATGAGGGCAGGTTGTCGAACATCACGTCCGCGTTGCCAGCCACCATGTCCATGAGGGCGGGGCCCGAGCCTCGGTAAGGCAGGTGCAGCATGTAGGTTCCGGTCATGCTCTTGAAAAGCTCTCCGGCCAGATGGATCGACGTGCCGTTGCCGCTTGAAGCCATGTTCAGCTTGCCCGGATTGGCCTTGGCCACGCGGATGAAGTCCTGCACGTTGGCGATGCCCTGGGCCTTGGCCTTGTCGGCGTTCATCACCATCACGTTGGGCACCGCAGCCACGAGCGTGATGGGCACGAAATCCTTGATGGGGTCGTAGGGCAGCTTGGCGTACAGCGCGCGGTTGATGCCATGCGTGCCCACGGTGCCCATGAGCAGGGTGTAGCCGTCGCCCGGCGACTTGGCCACGATCTCGGCGCCCACATTGCCACCCGCGCCGGCGCGGTTGTCCACGATGAACTGCTGGCCGAACGCGCGGCTGAGGTCGGGCACCAGCGCGCGTGCCAGGATATCGGTGGTGCCGCCCGGCGCAAAGGGCACCACGATGCGCACCGGCTTGGTCGGCCACGCACCCTGGGCGTGGGCCGTTGGCAGCGCGACGGTGCAGCACAGCGCCATGGCGGCCAGTGCGCCAAGACTGTGCCTGCGGTGCAGGGATGTGAACGGGGCCATGGGCGTCCTTTTCGGGGTGGTGTCTATGGCCCGGTTCTACGCCCACCGCGCCTTGCGGTGCAGGTGGATAACCCCAACCACGTAGCGGGCGAGCGGAACAAAAGGCGGTGGGAAATTTGCTGGCCGCCCCGTGTTCCAGCGCATGTGCCAAAGAACGCTTGCGCCACGGTGGCAGGGGCATGGGCCCATGGCCATGGGCGCTGTCGCGTGTGCCGCCCACCGCTTCGCCCACAAAAAAGCCACCTGGCCCGGGGCGAGGTGGCTTGTGGCGCCGCAGGCGGCCCGAGGTCAGTCGGCGTAAGTGCCGGCGGCCTTGATGATGGCCCCCCACTTGTCAATTTCGGCCTGCACGAACTTCTTGTGCTCGGCAGGCTCCACGCGCTTGTCGGTCACCACCACGGCGCCCAGGCCTTCCTGCTTCTTGATGAAGTCGGGGTCCTTGAGGGCTACTTTCAGGGCGTCATTGATCTTCGTGACAACGGCGGCAGGCGTGCCCTTGGGCGCATACAGGCCGTGCCAGATTGTCACTTCGAAATTCTTGAGGCCCGACTCCGCCAGCGTGGGCAGGTCTTTCAGCGCCGGCGTCGTGAGGCGCTTGGAGGTCGTCACGGCAAAGGCCTTGACCTTCTTCGCTTCGATCTGTGACGTGGTGTTGGTGGTCTGGTCGCACAAAAGGTCGATCTGGCCGCCGATCAGGTCGGTGATGGCCGGCGCCGTGCCCTTGTAGGGCACCGTGGTCATCTCGACCTTGACGGCGTTCTGGAACAGCAGGCCGCACAGGTGCGACGCAGCGCCCAGGCCGGCGTTGCCCAGGTTGATCTTGCCCTTGTTCTGCGCGATCCAGGCCATGAGTTCCTTCATGTTGTTCGCCGGGATGTTGGGCCGCGCGATCAGGGTCATGGGCACGTCGTTCACCAGCCCCAGGTACTCGAAATCGTTCGGCACGCTGAAGGGCAGCTTGCGGTACAGCGCGGGCATGGTGGACATGCCGATGTGGTTGAGCAGCAGTGTGTAGCCGTCGGGCGTGGCGCGGGCCACGCGGGCGGCGCCGATCGTGCTGCCGGCCCCTGCCGTGTTGTCCACCACCACGTTGGCACCCAGCGGCTTGCGCAGGGCTTCGGCCAGGTCACGCGCCACGCGGTCGGTGGGGCCGCCCGCAGTGAAGGGCACCACCAGGGTCACCACCTTGTCCTTGGCCGGATAGTCCTGGGCGTGTGCACCCAGTGCGGCGGCGGCTGCAGCGGCAACCAGTGCGAGTTTCAGCATTTTTTTCACGGAAGGCTCCTTGATTTTTGACGCGCCATGATAGCCAGGGCCTTCGCGGTTTCACTGCGGAAAACACGTAGCGCGCAGGGACGATGCCTTGGAGCCTGCAGCGCCGCTAGCGCTTATGGGCCGGGTATGTTGTGCTATCAATAGTGGAGCTTGAATCAGGGTAAACACCGTGGCTCTCGTGCCCAGTGGCCGGGCAGTTTTTTTGCCCGGCGTTTGCGCTGGCGCAACCCGCGCCGGGTGCGCGGCCTCAGCGGTAGCTGCGCGCGTCCTCGATGACGCGGCCGTCATTGGGCAGGGTGCCCGGGGCCACCATCTGCACCTCGCTGCGCAGCTTGGTCACTTCACGCACGGCTTCCGCGAGCTGGTGGGCCAGGCCTTCGGCTGTTTCGTGGGTCTCGACCTGCAACACCATCTGGTCGTTGGCCATCTCGCCGCTCACCACGAGCCGTGCCCGCAGCACTTGCGGGAACCGGCGCGCAATGGTGGCGACCTGACCGGGGTGCACGAACATGCCGCGCACCTTGGTGGTCTGGTCAGCGCGGCCCATCCAGCCCTTGATGCGGGTGTTGGTGCGCCCCGTGGGACAGGTGCCGGGCAGCACAGCCGAGAGGTCGCCCGTGCCGAAGCGCACGAGCGGATAGTCGGGGTTGAGCGTGGTGACCACCAGCTCGCCCACCTCGCCTTCGGGCACGGGGTCACCGGTGCCGGGGCGCACGATCTCGACGATCACGCCTTCGTCCAGCACCAGGCCTTCGCGCGCACTGGTTTCGTAGGCAATGAGGCCCAGGTCGGCCGTGGCATAGCACTGGTAGCCTGCGATGCCGCGTTCGGCAAACCAGTCGCGCAGCGAGGGTGGGAACGCCTCGCCAGACACCAGTGCCTTGGTCACCGAGGGCAACGGCACCGCCAGCTCGGCGGCCTTCTCCACAATGATCTTGAGGAAGCTGGGCGTGCCGATATAGCCCGCGGGCCGCAGCTCAGCCATGGCCTGCACCTGTTGCTCGGTCTGGCCCGTGCCGCCGGCGAATACCGTGCACCCGAGTGCGTGCGCGCCGGTCTCCATCATCGAGCCCGCCGGCACGAAGTGGTAGCTGAAGCTGTTGTGGATCAGCTCCCCCGGCCGGAAGCCCGCCGCGTGGATCGCACGGGCCATGCGCCAGTAATCGCGCCGCGTACCCTCGGGCTCGTAGATGGTGCCGGGGCTGGCGAACACGCGCGGCATGCCTGCCCCAAAGCCCAATGTACTGAAGCCGCCGAAGACATTGCTGGTGCGCTGCGCCTGCTGCCGCTCCAGCAACTCGTATTTGCGCGTGACGGGCAACTGCGCCAGCGCCGCGCGGTTGGTGATGGCGGCGGCATCCACGCCGGCGAGGATGCTGGCAAACGCGGGCGACGCCTTCTGGGCATGGGCGATCTGCTGCGGCAGCGCGGCCATCAGGGCCGCTTCGCGCTCTGCAGGGCTGCGGGTTTCCAGGGCGTCATAGAACGTGCTCATGCCTGGGGTTCCTTGTGAGGTGGTTTAAGTGAAATTTGCCTCTAGCGCTTATCCATCAAGCGCAAGCAGCTATGAAATTAAGAGTGCTTGAGGTCGTGGTTGAAAAATGCACGGCCGCTGAAAACGGGCGCTGCCGAGGCCCAGTGCCACCGCGCAAGGGCCGCCCCGCCGCGCTGGTGGCGTCCCACCCTCGGGGGGAAGGCGCCGAAGGCGACACAGGGGGCTACGCCAACCAGCGCTTGCGCCGCTTGTAGCTCTTGACGTCCTTGAAACTCTTGCGTTCGCCGCCGCCCACGCCGAGGTAGAACTCTTTCACGTCCTCGTTGTTGGCCAGGTCGGTGGCTGCGCCGTCCATCACCACGCGGCCGCTTTCCATGATGTAGCCGTAGTCGGCGTATTTGAGTGCCATGTTGGTGTTCTGCTCGGCCAGCAGGAAAGTGACTTTCTCCTTGGCGTTCAGGTCCTTGACGATGTTGAACACCTCTTCCACGATCTGCGGGGCCAGGCCCATCGAGGGCTCGTCGAGCAGCACCACGCTGGGGTTGGCCATGAGGGCGCGGCCGATGGCGCACATCTGCTGCTCGCCGCCCGATGTGTAGGCCGCCTGCGAGGTGCGGCGGGTCTTGAGGCGCGGAAAGTAGTTGTAGACCTTCTCCAGGTTGGCCGCCACTTCGGCCTTGCTGGCGCGGGTGTACGAGCCCGTCATCAGGTTCTCCTCGATGGTCAGGTGGGCGAAGCAGTGGCGTCCTTCCATGACCTGCACCACGCCGCGCCGCACCAGGTCGGCGGGCGAAAGGTTCTCGATGCGCTCGCCGCGCAGCTCGATCGAGCCCTTGGTGACCTCGCCGCGTTCGCCCTTGAGCAGGTTGGAGATGGCACGCAGCGTGGTGGTCTTGCCCGCACCGTTGCCGCCCAGAATGGCCACGATGCTGCCCTCGGGCACCTGCAGCGAGACGCCCTTGAGCACCAGGATCACGTGGTTGTAGATGACTTCGATGCCGTTGACGTTGAGAACGATGTTGCTGTTGGAGTCCATGGTGTTGCCTTCGCTATGCCAATCCAAAAAGCTGCCTACGCAACCCTTTGGATTGGCGGCTGCCCCACGGGACAACCGCTTGTTCACTGGCCCAAAAAACTGTCGCTGCTCAGGCCAGGGCCGCCGTGCAAGGGCCGCCCCGCAGCGCTGGCGTTGTCCCCCTTCCCGCAGCGCGAAGCGCTCGGAGAGAAGGGGGAAGGCGCGCAGCGCCTCAGGGGGATGCCCTCAAGACTGGCAGTCCGCCGCATCGCGGCGCGTCATCTTCTTGTCGGCCAGGTACTTGTCAGCGCCTGCCTTCACCATGGGCTTGAGGATCTGCTCGTCGGCCTGGTACCAGTCGGACGAGAAGTTGAACTTCTTGCCATCCCAGGTGTGCACGCGCGCCCAGGTGGAACCCATGTGGTCGGCGCAGCTGGTGGACAGGGGGCGCATCAGGTCCTTGAAGCCCAGGGCGTCCAGCTTCTTCTGGTCGAGGGCCAGGTTTTCCATGCCCCAGCGCACCTGCTCGCCGGTCATGACCTTGCCCTTGCCGAAGCGCTCTTGCGCGCGGCGCACGGCCTCGACGGCCAGCATCTGGATGATCACGCCGCGCGTGTACAGCACCGAGCCCACTTCCTCCTTGGGACCCGTGCCCTGGCCCTTGTCGTGCACGTTCTTGAGGATGTCCTGGATGACCTTGGATTGCGTGCCGTAGCCGTTGAGCGCCAGTGCGTGGTAGCCCTTGGCCCCGTCGCCCACGTCGCGGACATCGGGCTCGGCGCCGGCCCACCACACGCCGTACATCTTGTCGCGTGGGTAGCCCGTGGCCTGCGCCTCCTTGAGGGCGGTGGAGTTCATCACGCCCCAGCCCCACAGCAGCACGTAGTCGGGGCGGCTCTGGCGCACCTGCAGCCAGGTGGCCTTCTGTTCGACGCCAGGCGCCGTGACGGGCAGCATCTGTAGTTCGAAGCCATGCATCTTGGCGCGCTCTTGCAGCAGCGGGATCGGCTCTTTGCCGAACGGGCTGTCGTGGTACACCAGCGCGATCTTCTTGCCCTTGAGCTTGTCCATGCCGCCGGCGGTCTTGCCGATGTGCTGGATCAGGATGTCCGCGCCGGTCCAGTAGCTGCCCATGTAGGGGAAGTTCCACTTGAAGGCCTGGCCGTCCTGAGCGACCGACAGGCCATAGCCCAGCGTCATCAGCGGGATCTTGTCCACGGGGGCCTTCTCGGTCAGCGCGAAGGTGATGCCGGTGGCCTGGGGATCGAACAGCGAGACGCCGGGCTTGCTCTTGAGGCGCTCGTAGCACTCCACGCCGCGGTCGGTGGCATAGCCGGTTTCGCACTCTTCAAAGGTCAGCTTGACACCGTTGATGCCGCCGTCGCGGGCATTGATCATCTTGATGTAGTCCTGCTTGCCGTTGGCCCATGGCACGCCGTTGGGCGCGTAGGGGCCGGTGCGGTAGGACAGCAGCGGGAAGAACTGTTCCTTGGCCTGCGCGAAGGCGCTGGTAGCGACGGACGACGCGCCAGCGGCGACGACCGCTGCGGCGATCATGAGTTTCGAAAGCTTCATGGATGTCTCCTTTGGATGAATGTGTTGAAGCACGGAAAAAGGACCAGATGTGCAGTGGACGCGGCAACGTGGCGGGTGGCTATCGGGAATTGCGAGTAAGTGCTTTCCTGAGCGCGTGCCTGGGATGCTCAGTGCGGGAAAGGCCACAGCCGCAGCTTCTGCTTGGCAGTCGACCACAGCTTGGCCAGCCCGTGGGGCTCGACGATCAGGAACCAGACGATGAGGGCGCCAAAGATCATCAGTTCGGCGTGCGACACGCCGGCCGTCGAGATCTCGATGCCGACCATGCCCATGAGGGCGGGCAGGAACTGGTTGAGCACGATGGGCAGCACCACGATGAAGGCGGCGCCGAAGAAGCCGCCCATGATCGAGCCCAGCCCTCCGATGATCACCATGAACAGCAACCGGAAGGACACCTCCACCGAGAACGCGGCGGGCTCCCAGGCACCCAGGTGCACGAAGGCCCACAGGGCACCGGCCATGCCGATGATGAAGGAGCTCACGGCGAACGCGCTGAGCTTGGCGTACATGGGGCGGATGCCGATCACCGCGGCCGCCACGTCCATGTCGCGGATGGCCATCCATTCACGGCCAATCGCGCCGCGCACCAGGTTCTTGGCGAGCAGGGCCACCACGACCAGGACGGCGAGGCAGAAGATGTATTTGCTGGTGGCGCTTTCGATGGGCATGCCGAAAACCTGCAGCCCATTCACCGACACCGAGCCCGAGTCGGAATTGTTGGTGAACCACTTGATGCGCAGGAACATCCAGTCGCTGAAGAACTGCGCGGCCAGCGTGGCAACGGCCAGGTACAGGCCCTTCACCCGCAGGCTGGGCAGTCCGAACAGAATGCCGAAGAAGGTGGCGCACAGGCCGCCCAGGATGAGCGCCGGAATGAGGGGCAGCCCCGGAATGCGCACGAAGAAGTTGTAGGCGCCATAGGCCCCCACGGCCATGAAGGCGCCCGAGCCCAGCGAGATCTGGCCGCAGTACCCCACCAGGATGTTCACGCCCAGGGCCGCCAGCGCCATGATCACAAAGGGGATCAGGATGGCGCGGAAGATGTAGTCGCTGGCCAGCATGGGCACCACCAGGAACGCCACGGCCAGCATCAGCGCGATGGCGATGCGGTCCTGTGCGATGGGGAAGATGGCCTGGTCGGCGCGGTAGTTGGTCTTGAACTGGCCGTTTTCGCGGTAGAGCATGGTCTGTCTCCTGTGTTCTTGTTATGGGTTACACGCGATCGATGATTTTTTCCCCGAAGAGTCCTTGGGGGCGGAACAGCAGGAACACCAGCGCCAGCACATACGCAAACCAGATCTCGATGCCACCGCCCACATAGGGGCCCAGGTACACCTCGGAGAGCTTCTCGCCCACGCCGATGATCAGGCCGCCGATGATGGCGCCGGGCACCGATGTCAGGCCGCCCAGGATCACCACGGGCAGTGCGCGCAGCGCCACGGTGGTGAGCGAGAACTGCACGCCCAGCTTGGAGCCCCAGATCATCCCGGCCACCAGGGCGACGACGCCCGCCACGCACCACACGATCACCCAGATGCGGTTGAGCGGGATGCCGATGGATTGCGCGGCCTGGTGGTCATCGGCCACGGCGCGCAGCGCGCGGCCCGTGGAGGTTTTCTGGAAGAAGACGCTCAGCAGCGCCACCAGCGCGGCGGCAATGGCGGCGGCGATGATGTCTTCCTTGTTCACCAGAATGCCGCCTTCGAACACCGATTCGAGCGCAAAGATGGGTTCCTTGGGCATGCCGATGTCGATCTTGTAGATGTCGCTGCCAAACAGGGTCTGGCCCAGGCCTTCAAGGAAGTAGGTGATGCCCAGCGTGGCCATCAGCAGCGTGGCGCCTTCCTGGTTCACCAGGTGGCGCAGCACCAGTTTCTCGATCAGCCACGCCACCACGAACATGGCTACGCCTGCGATCACGAAAGCGATCAGGGTGGTGACGATGGCGTTGTCGATGCCGGTCCAGGCAGGGAGCCATTCGGCAAAGCGGGCCATGGCCAGCGCCGCGAACAGCACCATCGCGCCCTGCGCGAAATTGAACACGCCCGAAGCCTTGTAGATCAGCACGAAGCCCAGTGCCACCAGCGAATACAGCATGCCGGCCATCAGGCCGCCAATGAGGGTTTCCAGAAAGAATGCCATGTGTTTCTCCGCGCTTAGTGGCTCGTGCCCAGGTAGGCACTGATCACGTCTTCATTGCTGCGCACTTCGTCCGGTGTGCCATCGCCGATCTTCTTGCCATAGTCGAGCACCACCACCCGGTCCGAAATGTCCATCACCACGCCCATGTCGTGCTCGATCAGAACGATGGTGGTGCCGAACTCGGCGCTCACGTCCAGGATGAAGCGGCACATGTCCTGCTTTTCCTCGACGTTCATGCCCGCCATGGGCTCGTCGAGCAGCAGCACCTGCGGCTCCATGGCCAGGGCCCGGCCCAGGTCCACGCGCTTTTGCAGGCCGTAGGGCAACTGGCCCACGGGGGTCTTGCGGAAGGCCTGGATTTCGAGGAAGTCGATGATGTGCTCGACGAACTCGCGGTGGCGGATTTCCTCGCGCTCGGCCGGTCCGATGCGCAGCGCCTGCAGCAGCAGATTGCTTTTGATCTTGAGGTTGCGGCCGGTCATGATGTTGTCGATCACGCTCATGCCCTTGAACAGCGCCAGGTTCTGAAACGTCCGGGCCACGCCCATCTCGGCCACCTGACGCGAGTTCATGTGGTCGAAGGTCTTGCCGCGAAAGGTGATCGAGCCTTCGGACGGCGAGTAGACGCCGTTGATGCAGTTGAGCATGGAGCTCTTGCCCGCGCCATTGGGGCCGATGATGGCGCGGATCTCATGCTCGCGCACGTTGAACGAGATGTCGGTCAGCGCCTTCACGCCGCCGAAGCGCAGGCTGATGTTCTTGACGTCCAGGATGACGTCGCCAATCTTTTTCTGGGTCATGGGCTGCTTCCGGTGGGTCAGGCGGCGGCCTTGGCGGGCGCGTGGATCTTGGCGTCGAGGATCTTGAGCGTGGCGCTCACGCTGCCCGTGCGGCCATCCTCGAACTTGACCTGGGTTTCGATGAACTGCTCGGAGCGGCCCGAATACAGGGCGTCCACCAGGACGCCGTATTTCTCGGCAATGAAATTGCGGCGCACCTTGCGGGTACGGGTGAGCTCGTCATCGTCCGGGTCCAGCTCCTTGTGCAGCACCAGAAAGCGCGCCACCTGGGTGTCGGCCATGCCGGCTTCGGCGGCCAGGTCGGCGTTGACCTGTGCGATGCAGTCCGCCACCATCTGCAGCACCTGCTGCTTGGAGGCCAGGTCCACGTAGCCGCCGTAGGGCAGGCCCTGGCGCTCGGCCCAGTTGCCCACGGCCTCGTAGTCGATGTTGATGAAGGCGCACACCTGGTCGCGGCTGTGGCCGAAGCACACCACTTCCTTGATCTGCGGGAAGAACTTGAGCTTGTTCTCGATGTAGTTGGGCGCGAACATGGCCCCCGTGTTGAGCTTGCCCACATCCTTGGCCCGGTCGATGATACGCAGGTGCCCGTCTTCGTCGAGCACGCCCGCATCGCCGGTGTGGAAGTAGCCGTTGGCATCGATCACCTCGGCGGTGGCGTCGGGGCGCTTGTAGTACTCCTTGAGCACGGACACACCCTTGACCAGCACCTCGCCGTTGTCGGCGATTTTGAGCTCGATGCCTGGCGCCGCCTGGCCCACGGTGTTGAGCTTGACCTGGCGGTTCTTCTGGATGCACACGTAGGCGCAGGTCTCGGTCTGGCCATAGAGCTGCTTGAGGTTGATGCCGATGGAGCGGAAGAACCGGAACAGGTCGGGGCCAATGGCGGCGCCCGCGGTGTAGGCCACCCGCAGGCGCGATAGGCCGAGCACGTTGCGCAGCGGCCCGTAGATGGCGATGTCGCCCAGGCGGTACAGCATGCGGTCCCACAGGCCCACGGGCTTGCCGTCGAGGATGTCAGCGCCCACGCGGCGGGCCAGATCCATGCACTTGGCATAGAGCCATCGCTTGCTGGGGGCGGCATCTTCCATGCGGATCGAGACCGACGTGAGCATGCTTTCGAACACGCGCGGTGGTGCGAAGTAGTAGGTGGGACCGATCTCGCGCAGGTCGATGGCCACGGTGCTTGCCGACTCGGGGCAGTTGATGGTGAAGCCCGCCACCAGCCATTGCGCCACAGAGAACAGGTGGTCGCCCACCCATGCGGGCGGAAGGTACGAGATGACGTTGTCGTTCGGGTTGAGGCCGTCAACCTCGACCCCGCCCTGCGCCGAGGCGATGAAGCTGGCGTGGGTCTGGCACACCCCCTTTGGCTTGCCAGTGGTGCCCGACGTATAAAGGATGACCGACACGTCGTCAGGCTGGTTCTGCGCCACCATGGCCTCCCAGGCGCCGGGGTGTGCGCGGTCCCATTCGGCGCCCAGCGCGAGCAGCTTTTCGGTGCTGATCAGGCCCGGTTGGTCGTAGTCGCGCAGGCCGCGCGGGTCGTCATAGATGATGTGTGCAATGGCCGGTTGCGTCTCGCGCACTTCCAGCAGCTTGTCGACCTGTTCCTGGTTTTCGGTGAAGACAAAGCGGACCTCGGCGTCTTCCATGACGAAGGCCATCTCCGAGGCCACGGCGTCCTGGTACAGGGGAACGGGAACACCTCCCAGGCTCTGCACGGCAATGAAGCCCATGTAGAGATGGGGGCGGTTGTCGCCCACCAGGGCCAGGTTCTGCCCCCGCTGAAACCCCAGCGCAGCCAGTCCGCAGGCCATGTGGCGCACGGTTTCGGCAGCGTCCTTCCAGCTCCATGTTTGCCAGATGCCATATTCTTTTTCGCGCAGTGCCGGCGCCGTGGGGCGCTCGGCAGCATGCTTGAGCAGCAGTTGCGGGAACGTGGTCTTCATTCCGGTTCCTAGTAAGGGTGAGGTGTCAGTCCGGTGACTGCCAGGGGCGCGGCCTTGTGGCAGTGCATTGGGGTCGATGCTAGGACCGACTTTGACGTTGCGATGTCTTTCGGACGACAATTTACGGGAAAGTCCTCATCGGGTGAAACCCTCGCCAGCCACGGTCAGCGGATGAATCGCCCATCCCGGCCCACCAGTGTCAGTTCGACGAAACGCGAAGCATTGCGTTCGGGCGTCGTGGCGTTGATCTCGAAGCCGCCCAGGTCCCATTTCTTCAGATTCCAGGTGGCGTCAATGAACGAGGCGCGCGTGGGATTGCGCCCGGCACGCTGCAGCGCCTCGGCGAAGACGCGCGCATTGATGTAGCCCTCCAGAGCCAGGTGCGAGGGCTCGGCCGTGGCCCCCGATGCTTTCCAGGCAGCCTGGAAATCGCGCACCACGGGCGTCACTACGTTCGAGGGCAGGGGCACCACCTGGGATATCGCCATGCCGGTCGCATCGGCACCCAGGGCCTTGACGGTGGCCGAAGTGCCCATCACCGACAGCGCATACAGCGCCACGCCGCGCCGCAGGGCGCGAAAGGCTTTCACGAACTCGAGCGTGGGCTTGCCTGCCAGTCCGATGACCACGGCCTCGGGGTTGGCCTGTGCGAGCGCGGTGGCTGCGGCACCGGCATCCGATGCGTTGTTCTCCACCGTGACCGCCGTGGGGGCGGGCAGCTTGAGCCTGTCCATGGATTGCCGGGCCGCATCGAACACTTCCTTGCCGAAAGTGTTGTTCTGGTAGACCACGGCAATGCGCTGGATGCCGATGGTGGAGAGGTGCTGCACCAGTTTCTCGGCTTCGTCGGCGTAGCTGGCGCGGATGTTGAACACATTGCGGGCGGTCGTGCGGCTCAGTTGCGCACCGGTGAACGGCGCAAAGAAGGGCATACCGCTGTCGACCACCTTGGGCAGCATGGCCTCGATCATGGGCGTGCCCATGCAGTTGAACAGTGCAAAGTAGTTGCCGTCGGCGAGAAAGCGGTCGGTGTTGGCCACCGCCTTGGGCACTTCGTAAGCGTCGTCCAGGGTGGTGAGTTCGATGGTGCGGCCGTGCACGCCGCCACGGGCATTGATGAGGGCGAAGGCCGCCTTGGCGCCCTGGTGCATGGCCGAGCCCAGCTCGCCCAGCGGGCCCGTGAGTGCGGTGGACTGCGCAATGCGCACGGGGCCTTCCTGGGCGCGCAGGCCGGCAGACCCCCAGCCAGGGCAGCGCC
>NZ_ACQT01000031.1 GCF_000175235.1 Acidovorax delafieldii 2AN
GCGGCTGCAAGGCGGTGTAGAGCGTTGCGCCCAAGGCCACGGCGATCAGGCCGGCCAACACGTGGCCCGGACGTCGGGACGCCGAAGGCTCACCGCCGCGCAAGGCAGGCATGAGCAAGAGCAATAGGACTGCAATCGCGGCCAGCGCAAAGAGGCGCGAGAACAGCGGCCAGAACGCCCATCCCGAATCCCATACCGCCCAGATGGCCGTGGCGGCAAGGACCGCCAGATAGACCACCGTGCCCAGCGGCCGCCGCAGCATGGCGAGGATGCCCGCGGCAATGAGCCCGATGCCAGCCAGCGCGAAGTACCAGGAGCCGCCAAGGGTGATGAGGCGGACCCCGCCCGCGAGCATGAAGAGCCCGAAGGCCACGATCACCAGGCCCAGCGCGATCAACGCGATGCCTCTGAATCCAAGGGCTTTCGCCCTGGCGCGGCTGGGGGAAGTGGAATCTTCGAGCATGCGGCGTGTCTCCTGATTTGTCTTGGCACGGCTCGCATGAGCGCCGCCATCGGGTTGGAAAAGCAACGGACGAGCGTTCGCCGGCGTGGCAGGAACGCTCGTCCACGAAGTGCGATCAGCGCATGATGAGCCCGCCGTCCACCGAGATGGATTGGCCGGTCACGTAGCTGGAAGCCGAGCTGCACAGCCACAGCACGGCGTCAGCGATCTCCTCGGCGCGTCCATGCCGGCGCATGGGAATGCCGGGGAGCATGGCGTCGAGTGCCTCCTTCTGGCCGGCGGCAACCATCTGGTCTGCCATCGGGGTCCAGATCAGGCCCGGGCACACGGCATTGACGCGGATGTTGCGCGTGGCGTATTCCAACGCCGCGCTCTTGGTCAGCCCGAGAACACCGTGCTTTGCGGCATGGTAGGTGCCACGCTCGGCACCGCCGACCAGCCCACCCAGCGACGAGCAGTTGACGATGGCGCCACTTCCCTGCTGGCGCATGTGCTGCAGTTCGTACTTCATGCACGCCCAGATGCCGCGCAGATTGACCGAATTCACACGGTCGAAGTCCTCGACCGTCGCGTCGGCGGTCTCCGCGAGAGCGTTCTGGATGCCGGCATTGTTGAAGGCCACGTCCAGGCGGCCGAAAGTGGAGACGGTTTCCTTGACCATCGCCTCGACCTCGCTCAGATCGGCCACGTTGCAGCGGATGCCGATGGCCTTGAATCCAGCCGCGACCAGTTCGTCGGCAGCGGCGCGTGCGCCGTCGCCATTCACGTCCGCCAGCGCAACGGAAGCGCCCGCCTGCGCGAAGGCCTTGGCGGTAGCCAGGCCGATACCCGACGCCGCGCCGGTGACAAGTGCCACTTGGTTTTCGAAGGAGATTTTCATGATGTCAGTTCCTCTGTTGGAGATGTGTTCTGGATAAAGATGGGGCGACGAAATGGACCCGGCACCTGGGTGCGCTGCGTTTGCGGCTGCTCCCGGGTGCCTCGCCCCTGGGCCTACGTGCTTGGAGCCTTCCCGGCCTGCGCAACCGGCACGCGCATGCGATAGACCTTCGCGGCCGTGCCGTGGAACAGCGCAGCCTTCTCATCGGCCGAAGCCGACCGGACGATGTACTTCAGTGCGTTCCACAGGGGCACGAAGCCTGCGGATCGGCCATCCGGCGGATAGTTGCTTTCCATCAGGCAACGGTCGGCGCCGAACGCCTCGATGGTGGTTTCCACATAGGGGCGCCAGGCCACCGCCAGCTCGCGGTATCCGATGGGGTCCTTGCGCTCCTCGAACCGGAAGCCCCAGAAAGGCATGCCCAGGCCACCCACCTTGCAGTGGATGTTCGGGCGCCGGGCCGCCTCGGTCATCAGCCGGCGGTACTCCCGAAACACTTGTTCTCGTGCCGGCGCGTCCAGGTCCATCGCCATCGCATGGCCGCAGTGGTTCAGCACGATGGTGGTGTCGGGGAACGCATCTGCCAGCTCGATCACCTCCGGCAACTGGTGATGGAAGACCGCCGCGTCGAAGCTCAGACCGCGCCTGGCGAGGTGGGCGAAGGCCGGACGAAAACCCGCGCTCTGCATCACGCCGCTCGGCGGCCGGGTCGGAATGAAGCGGTATGGCGCCTCGGATGGGTCTTCGATGGTGACCTGGCGCACGCCCCGGAAACGGTCCGGTGCGCGCTCCATCGCCCGGTCCAACAGTTCGGCCACCTGGTCGCCCAGCCGCAGGTCGGCGTGGCCCACGATGGCGGCGCAGACGCGGCAGCCGTAGCGGCCGCTGTCGCACATCGCGCCGATGCCGTTGGCGAACTCGATCTCGCCGAGCGGGCGCAGCACTTCGGGGCCGTCCGTCCTCGCAAAAGCCAAGGTCTCCACGTACACCGAAGCGACAACCCGATGGCCGGCGTGCGTGTCCGCCAGATAGTCGTCGATCATGTAGCGCAGCCCGGGCCGATCGAACAGGTGGTGGTGCGCGTCGATGATCGGGAGATCCGGCTCCAGGATGGGTTCGTCGCGCCCCACCTGCATCTGGCGATAGTCGCCGGACGACAACGTTTGAGCGCGTGCCACGGAGAAGGCCACGGGACTGGCGAGCGCGAGTGCGAGCAGGTTCCGGCGCTTCATGTCATCACCTCGGCGACAGTCGCAACAATCGGTCCTTCGAGGGACCTTCCCCTCTCGGCGACCGGTTCGTCGTGATCACGTAGAGGTCGCGCCCGACCGGCAGCACGCCCCGGATACGGTCGCCGGAACTGAACACGGGCTTGAGCGCCTTGGCCTCTTCGTCCACGACGAACAGCCCCCGTGCACCGAGCGCTGCGACCAGCAGCTCGTTGCCGGCGAACGCGGCGCCTGCGGGTGCCCAGGTGCTGCGGCCGGATTCGATCCAGGCCGGTTCCATGCCGCTGCGCCGCTCGGCGCCTTCGGCAAGCGGCCAGCCGTAGTTCGCGCCCGGCCTGATCCGGTTGATCTCGTCATGGCCGAACTCGCCATGCTCGACCACGAACAGTTCGCCGGCCGGATTCCATGCCATGCCCTGCGGATTGCGATGGCCGTAGGAATAGACCAGTGAACCTGGGAAGGGGTTGTCCTGCGGCGCCCGGCCGTCCAGCGTCATGCGCAGCACCTTGCCGGCGAGGTTGCCCCGGTCCTGCGGCCGCTCGCGGTTGGCCGTCCAGCCCGTGGTCACGTACAGGTGTCCATCCGGCCCGATGGCGATGGCCCCGCCGTTGTAGAGCCGGTGGCCGGGGATGCCCGCCAGCAACACGCGGGTTTCGCGCCAGGTGGTGCCGTCGAACCGCGCCTGGATGACCTTGTTGGTCAGGCCCGCATCGGAGCGGTACGAGTGGTAGAAATAGGCGACGCCGCTTTGCGCAAAGTCGCGCGACAGCGCCATGCCGAGCAGGCCCGCGCCGCTCTCATCCACGATGGGGTCGGAGGTCTGGAGCGGGTAGCGCTGCTGCCGGCCGTTCTCGATCACGACGATGTGGCCCGCCTTCTCGGTCAGCAGGAACCGGTCGCCGGCCCGCGCGATGTTCCAGGGATAGTCGAGGCCGTCGCTCACCACCTGCATGGCCCAGTCGCCAGGCGCGGTGGCCTGGATACGCACGGTGCCGGCCGCGTCCTGCGCCAGGGCCACCGGGGCGGTACACACCGACAGCGCCTGGATGCACAGGGCGATGAGCAATGGCCTCATGTCAGTGACTCCCTGTCATCCGTTGTTCACAGGTGCTTGCCGAAGAACTCGGCCATCTTGTCCACGGCAGGCGTCACGTACTGCGGCTTGTCGTACAGGTCGAAGTGCGAGGCACCGGGGACGATCATCAGTTCCTTGGGTTGCTGAGCCTTGGCATACGCCGCTTCGCTGAACTTGCGCGTCTCGGCGCGCTCGCCCGCGATCAGCAGCACGGGCCGCGGCGAGATCAGTTCCATGTGCTCCAGCGGGTAGTACGCCATGTGCAGGCCGGGGCTGGTGACGACGAAGCGGTTGCGGGCATTCGGATGCGCGCCGCGCGGCGTCAGGTAGTACTCGGTCGCCTCGCGGGTGAAGTTGTCGGTGCTGGCATTCACCTGATCGCGCGACGGCAGCAGTTGCTGCACCAGTACGGGTGCGCCGGCTGCTTCCTTGTTCAGTTGTTCGTCCACGCGCTGCAGCAGCTTCTGGCGATCCTCCGCCGTGACAGGGAGTCCCTGGATGCCGGTGCGGGTCGCATCCCCGATGTCGTAGGCAACCACGCTGGCCACCGCCTTCACGCGCAGATCGGTCTGGGCCTCGTGCAACGTATAGCCACCGCCGGCGCAGACGCCGACCGCACCGATGCGGTTCGCATCGACCTGCGGCAGGCTGGCCAAGTAGCCCACCGCGCTGCGGATGTCCTGCACACGGTCGGCCGGGTCTTCCAGGTCGCGCGGCTCGCCGCCGCTTTCGCCGTAGTGCGAGGCATCGTAGGCCAGCGTGATAAAGCCCTTGCGGGCCAGTTGCTGCGCGTATAGGCCGGAGGTCTGCTCCTTCACGCCGCCCCAGGGGTGCGCCACGACGATCGCCGGGTACGTCTTGCTGCTGTCGTAGTTGGCGGGCAGGTACAGGTTGCCAGCCATCTGGACACCGCTATTGTTGAATGTGACCTTCTGGGAGCCGACCACGTTCACGCCTTGTGCCACGGCGGTCGGTTCGGCGGCGTGCGCAAACGTGGGTATCGCGAACAGGATCGCGGCGGACATCAATGAGTTTTTCAAGATAGACATTTCGATTCCTTCACTGCTTGGCGTCGCGGGGAATGATCCGTACCGTCGCGGCGCGCGAGCGCTCGCTGATCATGGGTTGCAGGTACTGGCTGCCCGAATACTTTGCCCGGTAGGCATCGTCGATGCGGTCGTTGATCGGCCCTGCGACCGGCTCGAAGGAAACCTCCCTTGTCATGCCGGCTGCGACGATTCGGCCCGCTTTCTCGCGTATCGCGGCCTGATGCCACCGGGAGTTGACCCCGTTGTAGGCGCGCACGTAGAGATCGCCATCGACGGCCACGCACCAGATCCACGTGGGCGTGCCATAGGTCACGCCATCCTCGCGGAACGGCGCGATGTGAAGATCGTCGGCTTTGACGATCTTGCTGAGTTCTTCACTTGACCAATTCATTCGTGATTCTCCTGAAGCCTGTGCGGTGGCAGCCTTGCTCGACGGGGGAGCAGTCAGCAGGGCGCTGCCGACCAGCACCGCGGCGGCGCCGAATCCCACAAGACTCCTTCTGCTCGTCAGCATGTTCGTGACTCCGGGTTGGCGAAGGGGCGGAAATGCGCGGCTACCTTTCACCATCAGCTTTCGACCTGTTTCTGCTGCGAGGCCGGATACCGATCACCCACGATCTGGATCTTCGAGACGGCGGTCTCCAGTTCCTGCACTTCCGCCGGGGTCAGCGCCACTTCGGCGGTGCGCAGGTTCTCGTCCAGGTGGGCCAGCTTGGTGGTGCCGGGAATCGGCACGATCCAGGGGGCCTTCGCCATCATCCAGGCCAGTGCCACCTGCGCGGAGGTGAGCCCCCGGGTTCTGCCGAACGTGTTGAGCACTTCCACCACCGCCAGGTTCGCCCGGATGGCTTCCGGCGTGAAACGCGGCAGCGTGTTGCGGTTGTCGTTGCCGGAATCAAAGCGCGTGTACTCGGTGATGCCGCCGCCAAGGAATCCTCGGTTGAGCGGGCTGTAGGGCACGAAGCCGATCCCCAATTCCTGGAGCACCGGAAACACCTCTTTTTCCTGGCCGCGCCACATCAGGTGGTATTCGCTCTGCACGGCGGTCACCGGCTGCACGGCATGGGCGCGGCGGATGGTCTGCGCATTGACCTCGCAAAGCCCAAAGCGCCTGACCTTGCCTTCCTGTATCAAATCCTTGACGGTGCCCGCGACGTCCTCGATCGGCACAGCGGGATCGAGACGGTGCTGATAGAACAGTTCGATGGTTTCGACCCGCAGACGCTTGAGCGATTCTTCCGCGACACGCCGAATGTTCTGGGGCGTACTGTCCAGCTCGCCTTCGAAGTACTTGCCGTCAACGATGCGGTGTCCGAACTTTGTGGTGATGTTCACCTTGCCCCGGAACGGGTACAGCCCTTCACCGGCCAGTTCTTCGTTGATCAGAGGACCGTAGATTTGCGCGGTGTCGAACAGCGTGACGCCGCGCTCGGCTGCCTGATGCAGCAGCTCGATCATGGCTTTGCGGTCGGGATGGACGCCGCGGTTGTAGTTCATGCCCATGACGCCGAAGCCCAGGGCGGACACCTCCATGCGGAAGTCGCCTGAACCAAGGGTTCGCTGCTTGGTGATGTTGGGCAGGTCCATGGCATTGCTCCCCGATGAAGTCGTTGTGGCTTGCTGTGCGACGGCCGTTCCCATCATGAGAGGCGTGGCACATACGGCTGCGCCGACCGTTGCGCTTGCCTTCAACAGGTCACGTCGGCTGGAGGAAATTTGCTCGTTCATCGGGTCTGCTCCTTCACTATTCAGTGGACAAAAAGCGCCGTATGGCGACGCAACGATCCAGCCTGCACCAAGCGTTCCCAATTCGACCGATCGTGACGTTCAGCGCCATGCTGACGCTCATCCGAATCATGCAATCGGGCAACCCATGCCAGAGGCCTATGACGGCTGGAGCGGGTGCTTCTGCGCTGCCTCAATGCTCGCTTGCAGGGCTTGGCGTTCCGGGCAGAAGGCCTGCCTTCCTTGGCTGATACTGAACTTTAGATGGCGCGCCCAACATTGAATAGACGGCAGAATTCGCATAGTCCCATAAGATTTGCTCATGAAT
Organism: Acidovorax delafieldii 2AN; assembly: GCF_000175235.1. Taxonomy (GTDB): domain Bacteria; phylum Pseudomonadota; class Gammaproteobacteria; order Burkholderiales; family Burkholderiaceae_C; genus Acidovorax; species Acidovorax delafieldii_B. Next base: position 6,750 of record NZ_ACQT01000031.1, read on the forward strand.
CGAGGCATCCAATATGGTTGTTTTTCGAGCGAAGTTCAGACGAAGCCTGTAAAATACATACAGTCCTATAAAGGGGGTTCATCAATGTCGCGTGACAACTTCAGCGACCTGCTGGCCTTCATCGCCGTGGCGCGCGCACGCAGCTTTACGCGCGCGGCAGCCCAGCTTCGGGTCACACAACCGGCCTTGAGCTACACCATCCGGGCGTTGGAGGAAAGATTGGGCGTCCGTCTTCTCATGCGCAGCACGCGCGGCGTATCGCCCACCGAGGCGGGCCAGCGGCTACTGGATCGTCTCGCCCCTGAATTCGACGAGATCGAGGCCGAAATCCAGTCGCTTGGTGAGCTTCGGGACGAGCCCATGGGAACGATCCGGATCACCGCCATCGACTACGCCATCCGAAGCATCCTCTGGCCAAAGCTGGCGAAGTTCCTCCCGAAATATCCCAAGATTAAGGTCGAGCTGGTTAACGAGTACGAAAGCGTCGATATCGCCGCGCGCGGCTACGACGCTGGCGTGCGGTTCGGCCAGGAACTGGCCCAGGACATGATTTCAGTGCGGATCGGCCCTGACGTTCGCAACATGGTGGTGGGATCGAAGTCCTACTTCGCGGACCGGCCCGTGCCCAAGACCCCGCGCGACCTCACCGAGCACGCATGCATCAATCTGCGAACATCCACCTATGGTGGCCTCTACGAATGGGAGTTCACCAAGGGCAAGCGCGCAGTGAATGCCCGTGTGGACGGAACAGTTACCTTCAACAACGCCTACGACGTTTTCGAGGCGGCCAAGGCTGGCTTCGGGCTGGCCTACCTGCCTGAGGACATGGTTCGCCCTTATGTCGCGAAGGGGCAGCTCGTCTCCGTGCTGGAGGACTGGTGCCCGGTGTGGCCCGGCTTCCATCTCTACTACCCAAACCGGCGCCAGCCTTCGCGTGCGATGACCTTGCTGGTCGAAGCCTTGCGTTACCGGCAATAGCAGCGGAGTTCCTCGTATGTCTGGTGAAAATTTTCGCGACATCCTGGCTTTTCTCGCTGTTGCGCGAGAGCGGAGCTTTACCCGCGCGGCGGCTCAGTTGGGCGTGTCTCAGTCGGCGCTAAGCCACACCATTCGCGCATTGGAGGCGCGGCTGGGGCTGCGTTTGCTGACGCGCACGACCCGCAGTGTGTCGCCAACGGAGGCAGGGGAACGCCTTATCCAGAGAGTGGCCCCTCGATTCGAGGCGATCACCGACGAACTGGTCGCGTTCGAGGAGCTACGCGACAAGCCTGCTGGGACCGTGCGTATCACAGCCTCTGATTTTGCAGCGAACACGATCCTCTGGCCCAAGCTCTCCAAGCTCCAGCAGAAGTATCCTGACGTCAAGATCGAGGTGGCGATCGAGCCGGGTCTGACCGACATTGTGGCGGAGCGCTTCGATGCCGGCGTTCGCTTCGGCGACCAGATTTCCAAGGACATGACGGCGGTTCGGATTTCACCGGACATCCGCATGGTAATCGTCGGGGCACCCTCCTACCTGGAAGGGCATCCGGCACCCAAGACGCCATCAGACTTGACCGACCACGAGTGCATCAATATGCGCTTCTCCGTGCGCGGCGGCGTGTACGCCTGGGAACTCAAGAAGGGCGAACGAAACCTGCAGGTGCGGGTTGATGGTTCGTGGACATTCAACTGCATCTATCCGGCTGTCGAGGCCGCACTGGCGGGATTCGGCTTGGCTTACATGCCCGAAGAACTTGCGCGCCCTCATATGAAGAGCGGCCAACTCCGGGCTGTACTCAAAGACTGGTGTCCCACTTTCCCCGGTCTTCACATCTACTTTGCCAGCCGGCGTCAGTCGTCACCCGCACTGTCACTGATTGTCGAGAAATTGCGTTACCGGCGCTAACGCGATCCCAGGCTACCGGGCAACTCGATTCATGAGCACCATTTATGGCTGCATATAGTTTCTGACGTCTAGTCGCGCGAAGCTGCTCCTACTACATTGGAGAGAATGCTTATCGAAGTCGTTGAGCATTCTCAACGCTCCTCCGGAAATCCTGGCCGCGTAGCGCGGGTTCCTCACAAAGGGGAACGTGGTTCCCCGTTCACGAATGCGATGTCGATGCCGAGAGGAACTATTTGCTTGCTCTGCAAGAGATGCAGTGAGCGAAGCCAACTCATTGAAAGGAGCCGTCCATGGAACTCAAACGCGCTGGAACTCAACCTTCGGCCAAAGGCCCTGCCGAGTGGTTTACCGGCACTGTCCGTATCGACCCGCTCAACAACCCTCCCGCTCCGGCTCGTACCTCGTGCGCGGCTGTGACCTTCGAGCCGGGCGCGCGCTCGGCCTGGCATACCCATCCTCTCGGCCAGACGCTGATCGTCACCGCAGGCTGCGGCTGGACGCAGTGCGAGGGTGAGCCCATCGTCGAGATCCGAGCGGGCGATGTCATCTGGTGTCCGCCCGGGCATAAGCACTGGCACGGCGCTACGCCCACCACCGCCATGACGCACATCGCAATCCAGGAAGCACTTGACGGCAAGAACGTGGACTGGCTGGAGCACGTGACCGACGAGCAGTACCTCGCAGGCCCGCCGCCGGGTGGCGGCGAAAACGGCTGAATGGCCGCCGATAGGCCTTTTACTACAAGGAAAGTCCCTCTATGCGAATCCCATTCTTCAAAATTCTCCTGACCGCAGCCGCACTACAAGCCGCCACGGCTGCTGTCGCCGCCCCCCAGGCCGATAGCGCAGAATCGGCGCCCGCCCAGCAGGAGATCGTGCTTGCAGGAAGTCAGGCCTCGATCGCCGGTCCTGCGGAGACGTTCACTGGCCGGGCGCGGATTGACCCGCTGTGGTCGCCCAACAAAGACATCAACGCCGCTGGCGCTATGGTCACTTTCGAGCCAGGTGCCCGCTCGGCGTGGCATACCCATCCCTACGGACAGCGTCTCGTGGTGAGTTCGGGTGTCGGACTCGTTCAGGAATGGGGCAAGCCGGTCGAGGTCGTGCGCCCTGGCGATGCGATCTGGTGCCCGCCGGGCGTTAAACACTGGCACGGCGCTGCGCCCAAGACCGCCGTCACTTACCTGACCGTCACAGGCACCGTGGATGGCAAGAATGTTGATTGGATGGAGAAAGTCACGGATGACCAATACGAGGGCAAACATGCACGATAAGAAGCGCCCCATGGCCAGTGCACTGGCTGCCATCGTCCTCGGCCTGACGACGACGCTGAGCCAAGCTGCCCCGAACACGCAGGAGCCCCGAGATATGAACGCCGCCGTATCTGAAACCCTCTCGATCCGCCAGCAGGCCATCGTGCCCATCGGGGCCTTCGCTGCAGCGGGTGACATCGCCAAACTGAACGCGGCTCTGAATCAGGGACTGGATGCCGGCCTGACCGTAAGCGACACCAAGGAAATCTTGGTACAGCTATACGCCTATGCGGGCTTTCCGCGCAGCCTCAATGCGCTGGGCGAATTGATGAAGGTGCTGGAGGCACGCAAACAGCGCGGTATCCAGGACGCACCCGGTCATTTTCCCAGCCGCCCCATCCCGAAGGGTGACGCGCTGCTCGCTGCAGGCACGGCCAACCAGACCAAACTGGCAGGCGCGCCGGTCAAGGGGCCACTGTTCGACTTCGCCCCTGCCATCGATGAATACCTCAAGGCGCATCTGTTCGGCGACATCTTCGAGCGCGACAACCTCGACTGGCAAAGCCGCGAGCTGGCCACGGTGGGGATGCTGGCGGCTCTGCCGGGCGCCGAGTCGCAATTGCAGTCGCACATGGGCATCAGCATGAACGTCGGCTTGACTGCCAGTCAGTTGCGCCAGCTCGCTCAGGTCCTCGCCGACCGCGTGGATGCCGAGCATGCTCGCCGTGCACGCGAGGCGCTGGAGCGGCAACTAGCCACCAAGTCGGGAGCAAAATAAAGATGCAAGCCACCATACTGTACGGCCCGCGCGATATCCGCTTCGAGGATCGTCCGGACCCCCAGATTGTCAAACCCACCGATGCCATCGTGCGCATCGCCGCAGCCTGCGTTTGCGGCTCGGATCTGTGGCCGTACCGGGGTATCCAGCCCATTACCGAGCCCATGCCGATGGGGCACGAGTACTGTGGCGTGGTGGAAGAAGTCGGCAGCGAAGTACGCCACATCAAGCCGGGTCAGTTCGTGATCGGCTCGTTCTTCGCCTCGGACAACGTGTGCCCGGTATGCCAGCATGGCTACCAGTCCTCCTGCCAGCAAGCTGAGTTTGTCGGCGGCGCTCAGGCTCCGCTACTGCGCGTGCCCCTCGCCGACGGCACATTGGTCGCCACGCCGGACATTCCCTCGAAAGAATTGATTCCGAGTCTGCTGGCCACGTCCGATGTGCTGGGGACAGGCTGGTATGCCGCCGTGGCAGCCAACGTCCAGCCAGGCGTGACGGCCGTTGTTGTTGGTGACGGCGCGGTCGGACTACTCGGTGTGCTCTCTGCCAAGCAGATGGGTGCCGAACGGATCATCGCAATGAGTCGTCATCCCTCCCGGCAAAAGCTCGCTCTGGAGTTCGGTGCGACAGACATCGTGACCGAGCGCGGAGAAGACGGCGTGGCGCGCATTATGGAAATGACCAACGGCCTCGGTGCCGACTCTGTTCTGGAGTGTGTTGGCACCCAGGAATCCATGATGCAAGCGATCCACTGCGCTCGCCAAGGGGGGTATGTGGGTTACGTCGGAGTTCCGCATGGCGTCGAACTCAATGGCGAAGAACTGTTCTTTGAACACGTTCATCTCCACGGCGGTCCTGCACCGGTGCGCCAATTCCTCCCAGAGCTAATTGACCTAGTTTGGCAAGGAAAGATCAACCCCGGCAAGGTGTTTGATCTGACGCTACCGTTGAATCAAGTGGCGGAAGGTTATCGGGCGATGGACGAACGTCGCGCGATCAAGACCCTATTGATTCCTTGATGCTCCAACGATCACGAAGCGGACACGTTTCAGGCGTTGCTGCTTCGTGAGATAGCTAGAAGAGCCTCAACGGGGGGCTCTGCGCACACCGTGCCAGCCATTCAGGGGTCGTCCCGTTTGGCTTGCAACGGGCATAGAGCGGGCGATGGCTGAGACTGGTTATTGCACGCTGGTCGAGTCATGAGATTTCCTGGAGGGCCGGTGGTAGTTAGGGTGCAAGCCTGCGAAACAAGCGCATAAAAGGACGTTCTTACTCAAGGAGGCTCACCTGTGGAATTGCGACATCTTCGCTTTTTTGTCGTTCTGGCCGAGGAGTTGCATTTCACACGCGCTGCCGAGCGCTTGCATATTGAACAGCCGCCTCTGTCGCGAGCCATCAAAGAGCTTGAGGAAGAACTGGGTGTGCTGCTTTTCGATCGGAACCGCCGAGGAACCGTGCTGACGGCAGCAGGCGCGACGTTCTTGCAGGACGTTCGTAGGCTGTTCACCATCCTTGAGCAGGCGCGAGAAAATGCCAAGGCCGTCGGCTCTGGCTTGCGAGGGAGCATCCGCATCGCAGTCTCTGACGGGGCGATCGATCCTCGGTTGTCGGCGTTTCTGGCCCGTTGTCGCGCGGAGGAACCGGAGATCGAGATCCGCCTCTCCGAACTACCCTTGGCTGAGCAACTGCGTGGCCTGCGGTCTGGCGACTTTACGATAGGGTTCGCGCACACTGCCGATGTTGGTGATGGCATTGTTGCCGAACCCATCTGGCAAGATCCGCTGGTCATCGCGGTTCCTGCGCGGCACGAATTGCTCGCCCACAAGGAAGTCCCTCTTCATGAGCTGGGGGGGCACCCACTCGTCTTATGTGATCCGCATGTGTGCGAGGGCTATTGCCGCGAACTTGCGCGCCTGCTTCGGCCACTGGAACACGAGCCTAATGTTGTTGAGCATGTGTCGTCACTGGACATGATGCTTACTCTTGTCGGCGCAGGCTTCGGCGTCGGTTTCACAACGGAAACCAGAATCGCAGCGTGCCAACGACCGGATGTGGTCATCCGCCCATTGGCGGTGGATTCCGCAGTGATCACGACCTACCTGCTTCGGCCCGACAATGACAGCCTGCCGGCTCCGCTGGAGCGATTTATCATTCGCCTACGCACCCATTTCGGTGGCTAACAAAGCTGCCCGCCGGTAATCCGCTCAAGAATCTGGGCCGAGACCGATATTGCGCTCTGTTGCAGTCATCAGTTCAGCAGAACTTATCCTGAGTGCAGCGGCTACTTTCAGTATCAGGGCCAGCGTGGGCATATGCTCTCCACGCTCGATTTTTCCCATGTGCGAGCGCTCAATGCCGGCCAAAGAGGCAAGCTCTTCTTGAGCGATCCCTTGGTCCATACGAGCGGCACGCACCGCTTGACCGAAAGCCTGTGCCGGCTCGGCTTCATAGGTGGTTGTACCAGGGGGGCGGCCCCGTTGAACGCTACGCTTCTGCATTACCAGAAGCGTCAAGCAATCAATGGAACTTAACCACGTTAAACTTAACTCTTTTGGCTATCATGTTGGCTCGCCTTTTTAACCCGATTGCTTTTTGGGGGCTCTTATGCACGACGCCACCAGCCAGTTATCCCGATTCAGGCTCGCTATAGGGCCTGGCGTACCCTCATCGCATCTATCGGCACTGCTCGCGCTGCAACGCGCGGAAGAGCCGGACATCGCCATCGCGTTTTTTGAGGTCACAGTTGAGAACCTGCATACGGGCCTCCACGAAGGTCGCTACGACGCAGGTCTCTCGCTTCGGGAAGTAAGCGACCCGTCCCTGAAAAGCCAACCGCTGTGGAGCGAAGACATGGCCGTTGCGCTTCCATTGCGCTTCCCGTTGCTGGACAAGGGGAAGCTCACGGTCGCCGATCTGCTGAACCGCCCACTGTTTCGCTGGCAGGCAGAGGCCTGCCCCTTGTTGGATCAGCGGCTGTCTGCCCTTATACCTGCGGACGAGCGAGACATTCAGCACGTGACGTCCTTCGAGATGATGGCGCTATGGGTCGCGGCCGGTTATGGAATCGGCGTATCTGCGGGATCACGCATTGAGCATGCTCATAGGTGGGGAATCGCCATGCGTCCGCTCGGCGACGGCCCTTACAAGATCGTGACGCACCTGCAGCAGCCCAACGAAGCTGCTAACGCCATTTCAGAGCGGTTCGAGCGTAGAGCCCTGCAGGTCGCCAAGGATGCTGCAGCTTAGTTGCGCCCGATGGGCTGCCTACGCCGATCAAATCCTCGAAGACGCGACTCCCCACATTCACAATCGGTGGAAGATGCAGGCGGCGCAGATTTAGCGTGGGGGCACAAGCCCCCCACGCTAGCTTTGGCCCTTACGCACCGTCGAGCACCACCACGCCGTCAACCAACCGGCGAACGCTCTGCCGCACCTCCTCGGGAATGGGGCGAGACGAGACGGTCTCCGGGACGTCCACATGCTGCTTATCGCCTGCGAGAACCTGGACCACCGTGCCCAGATTGCTTGGCGTCACCAAATCGATGGCCGCGCGATCGCCCAGGTCCGGGTGTGGCCGGGTCAACATGCGGTAAAGCTCCCACGAATCCGCGCGCGGACACTGGTTCATGAGCACCTGGGCCAGCTTGTGCTTGAGCGGCACCAGTTGCCAATCGGGAACACGCTGCCCCCGATTGCCCAAACTGATGGACAGCAGTTTGCCAGCCTTCAGCTCGCGGTTGATCTGGTCCTTGGACTTCCCAGCCAACTTGCCGAACAGCGGAACCGGCAGATTGTTCGGTGACTCGTAGATGGCCAGCATTTCCTCGCGCTCGCGTTGGATCGCGGAGACTTCCGGCTCCGGGGCATGCGTCGGAGGTGGCGGCACCTGCGACAGTCGCTGAAACCTAATGCCGGCATCGTTCGGCATCACGACGATGGGAGCTGCCACCACAGGCGGCACAGAGGCTTCAGGGGACACAGCGACGATGGTGGCAGGCTCTTCCTCTTCTGCCATCGCTGGCACCCCCTCGATACGAATGGTGAGGTGAGCGCTGGCCGCATCCACCTGGCCCTGTTCAAGCAGGTCGAGGCGGTCGGCCCAGTCCTGCATCATCCTGCGGCGCGGTTCCACATACTTGGCGTGGTTGTAGGCCGAACTTACCTTGTTCGGGTCCGAGTGCGAAAGCTGCGCATCCACCCAAATCTTGGGGTAGCCGATCTCGTTGAGCGCCGTCGAAATCGTTCCGCGGATGCCGTGGCCGGTCAGTTGGTCCTCGTAGCCCATCCGCTTCAAGGCGGCATTGAGGGTGTTCTCGCTGATGCGCTTCTTGAGTTCGCTGCGGTGCGCCAGAAGGTGGCGCTGGGCCGGCCGCATCACCCCCAGCAGGTAGCTCACGATCTCGATGGCTTGGAGGGACAGCGGCACGATGTAGGGCGGCACGTCCTGGGGGCGCTTGCCGGCCTTGCGCATCTCGTCCTGAAGCTGCTTGACGATCTGCGGCGGGATGATCCACAGGCCGCGGTTCAGGTCGAACTGATCCGGGGTCGCCAACCGCAGTTCGCCGGTGCGTACCCCGGTCAGGAACAGCAGCCGGATGCCGAGCTGGGTCTGCCAGCCGCGCGGGTTGTAGAGCCGGAGCTTCTGCAGAAACTCGGGCAGCTCGGGCAGATGCAGGTACGGGTTGTGGGTCACCGGAGGCTTGGGTTCCGCCACCACATCCAGGTCGGAGGCCGGATTGGCTTCCAGCCCCTCGACGATCACCAGGGCATAGCGGAACAACTGGCTCAACCAGGTGCGGACCTTTTCTGCCGTGGTGAAGGCCTTGCGTTCCTCGATCCTTGCCAGGACGCCCAGAAGCTGGGGCCGGCGAATGTCGTAGATCGACATCTTCCCGAGGGTGGGCAGCACATCCTTGCCGAAAATCCGCAGGATCTGCGAGAGGGTGCTTTGACGACCCTCCTTGAGTTCCTTGCGCCGATGCTCGACCCAGGCATCGAAGACTGCCTTGAACGTGTAGTCGGCCGCCAGCTTCACGGCATGGCGCTTCTGCTTGCGGTCGGTGTGAGGGTTGATGCCCTTGGCCAGGAGTGCTCGGGCTTCGTCGCGCAAGGTACGCGCTTCGCGCAGGCCGATCTCGGGGTAGTTGCCCAGGGAGATGCGCTTTTGCTTGCCGAGCCAGTAGTAGCGCAGGTGCCACGACTTGCCGCCGGTAGGGGCAACCACCAGGCCGAGGCCATCGGTATCGGGGAGGCTGTAGGTTTTGTCAGCGGCCTTGGCTTGCCGCACAGTCAGATCAGAGAGTGCCATCATCGAAGCTCCTAAGTCTTGGACTTAGGCCCGATGCTGCTGGTCATCCCGATCCAACCCCAGCAACAACCCGGAACCGGAACCACCCGCATTCTTTGGCCTTGTTTTTGGCCTCAAAAACGCTGGCTGTCGGTGGATTCCAGTGGCTTTTGCTGGAATGAAAAAAGGAGCCGAAGCTCCTCTTTTCAACGACTTACAGACCCCAGTAGAAGTCTGTAGATCATAAATTGGAGCGGGAAAAGAGTCTCGAACTCTCGACCTCAACCTTGGCAAGGTTGCGCTCTACCAACTGAGCTATTCCCGCATTTACTGTTGCAACTGTCGCAAGCTTCAGTGTGCATTAGCAAGACTCAAATTATAGCGTCATTTTTTTCCAATAGAAGATCAAAGCGAAATTTTTTAAAAAACTTTCCTTGCCCACCACCGACTCCAGCCCCCAACGAAAAAGACCCACAAGGGGTCTTTTGTACCGGATCGACCGGTGGTGTTCTGGAGGCGCGGTCCGGAGTCGAACCGGACTAACCGGATTTGCAATCCGGGGCATAACCGCTTTGCTACCGCGCCAGGAAATGACTTTCCTTTGACAAAAAAGGGAAGCAATTGCTTCCCTTTTTTGGAAATTTGGAGCGGGAAAAGAGTCTCGAACTCTCGACCTCAACCTTGGCAAGGTTGCGCTCTACCAACTGAGCTATTCCCGCATTTCATCGAAGCCTCACATTCTACAACGTTTGCTGCGATGAAAAGTATTGTAGCGCACTTTTTGGGGCGCGCCAGCATTTTTTGCATCAATGTTTCAGCGGATCGGCTCCAACGGCACCCACGCTCGCTTTTTCCGCAGCCGACGCAACGACCACGCCCACATCTTCATCGCTCAGCGCCACGGGTTTGCGCTCCAGCGCCACCTCGAGCACCTTGTCGATCCACTTCACAGGGACGATTTCAAGACCGCTCTTCACGTTGTCCGGAATCTCCTGGAGATCCTTGACGTTCTCTTCGGGAATCAACACTGTCTTGATGCCGCCCCGCAGCGCTGCCAGCAGCTTTTCCTTCAGCCCCCCGATGGCGGTAACTTCACCCCGAAGGGTGATTTCACCCGTCATGGCCACGTCGCCGCGCACCGGTATGCCTGTAAGCGCCGACACGAAGGCGGTCGTCATGGCAGCACCGGCGCTGGGCCCGTCTTTCGGCGTGGCACCGTCGGGCACGTGAATATGGATATCGCGTTTCTCGAACGCCTCGTCCTTGATACCCAGCATGCGGGAGCGGCTGCGCACCACCGTGCGGGCGGCCTCCACAGACTCCTTCATCACATCCCCCAGAGAACCCGTGCGCGTGATGACGCCCTTGCCGGGCATGGTGGCCGCCTCGATGGTGAGCAGGTCGCCCCCCACCTCGGTCCACGCAAGCCCCACCACCTGGCCGACCTGGTTCTGCTGTTCCGCGCGGCCATAGGTGTATTTGCGCACGCCCAGGTAATCAGGCAAATTGTCTGCCGTCACCACGACCTGCGGTTCAAGCTTCTTGAGCTGCAGCCCCTTCACCACCTTGCGGCAGATCTTGGACAGCTCTCGCTCCAGCGAGCGCACGCCCGCTTCACGGGTGTAGTAGCGGACCATGTCTCGCACGGCAGCCTCTGTGATCTGCAGTTCCTCTTCTTTCACGCCATTGTTCTTGAGCTGCTTTGGCAGCAGATACTTCATGGCGATGCTTGTTTTCTCGTCCTCGGTGTAGCCCGACAGGCGGATCACTTCCATCCGGTCCAGCAGGGCCGGCGGGATGTTCATCGAGTTGGACGTGGCCACAAACATCACATCGGACAGATCGAAATCGACCTCCACGTAGTGGTCACCGAAAGTGTGGTTCTGCTCCGGGTCCAACACTTCCAGCAAAGCACTTGAAGGGTCTCCGCGAAAATCGGTTCCCAGCTTGTCGATTTCGTCCAGCAGAAACAGGGGATTGCGCACTCCCACCTTGCCCAGGCTCTGCAGCACCTTGCCGGGCATCGCACCGATGTAGGTACGGCGGTGGCCCCGGATCTCGGCCTCGTCGCGCATGCCGCCCAGGGCCATGCGCACATACTTGCGCCCTGTGGCCTTCGCGATCGACTGCCCCAACGAGGTCTTGCCCACGCCTGGTGGGCCAACCAAGCACAGGATCGGCGCCTTGACCTTGTCCACGCGTTGCTGCACTGCAAGATACTCAAGGATACGGTCCTTGACCTTATCGAGGCCGTAGTGATCCTCGTTGAGCACCGTCTCGGCATTGCCGAGGTCATGCTTGATCTTGGTCTTCTTGCTCCAGGGCAGGCCCGTGAGCACATCGATATAGCTGCGCACCACCGTGGCTTCGGCAGACATGGGCGACATGAGCTTGAGCTTCTTGAGTTCGCCCTCAGCCTTCTTGCGCGCCTCGGCGGGCATCTTGGCCAACTTGATCTTCTTTTCGATCTCCTCGATGTCGGCGCCCTCCTCTCCCTCACCAAGTTCCTTCTGGATGGCCTTCACCTGCTCGTTGAGGTAGAAATCGCGCTGGTTCTTTTCCATCTGACGCTTGACGCGACCACGGATCTTCTTGTCCACGTTGAGGATGTCGACCTCGCGGTCGAGTTGCTCGAACAGGTTCTCGAGGCGCGCCTTCACATCGGCCAGGTCAAGCACCACCTGCTTATTTTCGAGCTTGAGCGGCAAGTGGGCCGCAATGGTGTCGGCCAGGCGACCGGGATCGTCGATGCTGGCGATGGAAGTGAGTATCTCGGGCGGGATCTTCTTGTTGAGCTTGACGTACTGGTCAAACTGCTGCATCACCGCGCGGCGCAGCGCCTCGATCTCGCTTGACTTGTGCGGTTCCTGCTCCATCTCGACGGGCGTCACGGTCGCCGTGAAATGCGTCTCTGCATCGGTGATGGAGGCCACGAGCGCCCGCTGCTGCCCTTCGACCAGCACTTTCACAGTGCCATCGGGCAATTTGAGCATCTGCAGGATGGTGGAGACGCAACCCACATCGAACATGTCGGCCACGGAAGGCTCGTCCTTGGCGGCGGCCTTCTGGGCAACAAGCATGATGCGGCGGTCGCCTTCCATCGCCAGCTCCAGCGCCTTGATGCTCTTGGGGCGTCCCACAAATAGCGGGATCACCATATGGGGGAACACCACCACGTCGCGCAAGGGCAGCAGTGGAAGATCCAGGGGGGTGGCAGGCAGGGGGGTGTGTCCGGACATGGAAATCCTCATGAAACTCAGTGGAATATGGTCCACACGCAGGGATTTTCAACCCCCGCGCTCAGCCGCGCTGGCGCAAGGGTTGCTAAGGCGGAAGGCGCAGCATCGGTGGCTCGCCCAGGCCGGTCAGGCCTTCTTTGCGGCTTCGCGGTACACCAGCAAAGGCGGCTTGCTCTCGTCGATGGTTGACTCATCGACCACCACCTTTTCGACATTGCTGGTGTTGGGCAGGTCGAACATGGTGCCAATCAGTGCCTGCTCGAGGATCGAACGCAGGCCGCGCGCTCCTGTCTTGCGAGCCAGCGCCTTACGGGCAATGGCCTTGAGCGCCGCGGGACGGATCTCGAGGTCCACACCCTCCATGGCCAGCAACTTGCTGTACTGCTTGACCAGCGCATTCTTGGGCTCGGTGAGAATCTGCACCAGAGCGTCTTCGCTCAGTTCGGCCAAGGCTGTCACCACAGGCATGCGACCCACGAGTTCGGGAATGAGACCGAACTTGATCAAATCCTCGGGCTCGATCTCGGTGAACACTTCGGTCAGCGACCTTTGCTTTTTGCTCTTGACCGAGGCGCCAAAGCCGATGCCCGAAGCCTCGGTGCGGTTCTCGATGACCTTCTCCAGCCCGGCAAACGCGCCGCCGCAAATGAACAGGATATTGGTGGTGTCGATCTGCAGGAAGTCCTGGTTCGGGTGCTTGCGCCCGCCCTGCGGCGGCACGCTGGCCATGGTGCCCTCGATGAGCTTGAGCAGCGCCTGCTGCACGCCCTCGCCCGACACGTCGCGCGTGATGCTGGGGTTGTCGGACTTGCGCGAGATCTTGTCAATTTCGTCGATGTACACGATGCCGCGCTGGGCGCGCTCGACCTCGTAGTTGCAGCTCTGCAGCAGCTTCTGGACGATGTTTTCCACGTCTTCGCCCACGTAGCCGGCTTCGGTCAACGTGGTGGCGTCGGCCATCACGAAGGGCACATCCAGCATGCGCGCCAGGGTCTGGGCCAGCAGCGTCTTGCCCGAGCCCGTGGGGCCGATGAGCAGGATGTTGCTCTTGGACAGCTCCACATCATCCTTGTGCGCCTTGTCCTTGTGGCGCAAACGCTTGTAATGGTTGTAGACCGCCACGGCCAAGGTGCGCTTGGCCTGGTCCTGGCCAATCACATAATTGTCGAGATTGGCCTTGATTTCCACGGGCGTTGGCAGATCGCTGCGGGCATCACGGGCCAACTCGCCCGCGGGAAGTTCATCGCGGATGATCTCGTTGCACAGGTCAATGCACTCGTCGCAGATAAAGACCGACGGACCGGCGATCAGCTTCTTCACTTCGTGCTGGCTTTTGCCGCAAAAAGAGCAGTAAAGGGTTTTTTCGCTGGAAGAGCCTTTTTTCTCGGCCATGGGGGCAATGCCTTGTTACGGAAAGTTGTCGGGATGATACCCAAATAAAAAACGGCGCCTTCCCCCAGGGAAAACGCCGCGTGGCCGCCAGGGATGTATCAGGGGCGCTTGTGGATCACCTGGTCGATGATGCCGTAATCCTTGGCTTCATCAGCCGTGAGGAAGTAGTCGCGCTCGGTGTCTGCCTTGACCTTTTCCAAGGGCTGACCGGTACGCTCGGCCAGGATGCGGTTCATCTGGTCCTTGGTGCGCAGGATGTCGCGGGCATGGATTTCGATGTCCGTGGCCTGGCCGCGGGCGCCGCCCAGCACTTGGTGGATCATCACCTTTGAATTGGGCAGCGAAAACCGCTTGCCCTTGGCACCGGCGGCCAGCAGAAAGGCCCCCATGCTCGCGGCGAAACCCACGCACAAGGTGGACACGTCGGGCTTGATGAACTGCATGGTGTCGTAGATCGACATGCCTGCCGTGACGCTGCCACCAGGCGAGTTGATATAGAACGAAATGTCCTTATCGGGATTCTCGCTCTCCAGGAACAGCAACTGGGCGACCACCAGGTTGGCGGTCTGGTCGTTGACCTCGCCGACCAGGAAAATGACGCGCTCCTTCAGCAGGCGCGAATAGATGTCGTAAGACCGCTCACCACGGCCCGACTGCTCGATGACCATGGGGACCATGCCCAGGCCTTGTGTTTCCAATGCGCTCATTTTTTCTCCAGTCAAGCAGGTACTGTACCCAGAAATGAATTGGGGCTTGCGCACGAAAGCACAAGCCCCTGATGGGTTGCTGCCGCGAGATCAGTGCAGCGGCTGATCCCTGCGGCGCGGCATCAGCCTTGCGCCATCAACTCGTCGAAAGACACGGCCTTGTCGACGACCTTCGCCTGGCCCAGCACGAATTCAGTCACGTTGTTCTCGATGACCACCGCTTCCACTTCGGCCAGACGCTGGCGGTCGCCGAAATACCAGCGCACCACGTCCTCGGGCTTTTCGTAGCTGGCGGCCAGCTCATCGATGTGCGCCTTGAGCTGCTCGGGCTTGGCGTGCAGGTTGTTGGCACGCACCAGTTCAGCCACCACCAGGCCCAGGCGCACGCGGCGCTCAGCCTGGGGGCGGAACACATCTTCAGGGATCTCGGCCTTTTCGGCGTCCTTGATGCCGCGTTGCTTGAGTTCGGCACGGGCGCCTTCCAGCAGACGGGCGATTTCAGCCTGCACGCTGGCGTTGGGCAGGTCGAGTTCGGCCTTGGCCACCAGGGCATCCATCACCGCTGCCTTGTTGCGTGCCAGCAGGCGGAACTTGACTTCGCGTTCGAGGTTCTTCTTGATGTCGGCGCGCAGGCCTTCCACGGAACCATCGGCAATGCCCAGCGACTTCGCCAGGGCGTCATTGACTTCGGGCAGGTGGGCGGCTTCGATCTTCTTCACGGTGACCAGGAAGTCGGCCGTCTTGCCAGCCACGTCCTTGCCATGGTAGTCGGCGGGGAACGCCAGGGGGAAGGTCTTGCTTTCACCCGACTTCATGCCACGCACTGCGTCTTCGAATTCCTTGAGCATCTGGCCTTCGCCCACCAGGAACTGGAAATCCTCAGCCTTGCCGCCCTCGAAGGGTTCGCCGTCGATCTTGCCTTCGAAGTCCACGGTCACGCGGTCGCCGTCCTGGGCCGCGGCGTCCAGCGCGCGCTGGGCGAAGCTGCGACGCTGCTTGCGCAGGATGTCGATGGTCTTGTCGATGGCGGCGTCGGTCACTTCGGCCGAGAGCTTCTCGACTTCGGCGCCAGCCAGATCACCGATCTTGACTTCGGGGAACACTTCAAAGACGGCATCGAATGTGACCTGACCTTCTGGAGCGCCTTCCTTTTCGGTGATGCGGGGCTGGCCCGCCACACGCAGCTTGGCTTCATTGGCAGCCACGGCAAAGGCCTCACCCACCTTGTCGTTCAGCACTTCGTACTGCACCGAGTAGCCGTAGCGCTGGGTCACGACGTTCATGGGCACTTTGCCAGGACGGAAACCGTCCATCTTGACGGTGCGGGCCAGGCGCTTCAGGCGCGAATCGACTTCGCTCTGAATGGTGGTCAGGGGCACGCTCAGCGTGATCTTGCGCTCGAGCTTTTCAAGGGTTTCAACAGTAACGGACATCGCTATTCCTCTTATGAATGTGGATCGTGCTGGCTGCAGCGCAGCGGCGCCGTGTTCCGCAAAGTCTCACATGGGTGGTGCGCGGGGGGGGACTCGAACCCCCACACCATTGCTGGCGTCAGGACCTAAACCTGGTGCGTCTACCAATTTCGCCACCCGCGCGGTTCTACAAACAAACAGGCGGCAAGCCAAGGCCGCCGCCCGTATGAAATCGGTCAACCTTCTATTTTACCCTGATGTGCGAGGCGGTTGAAAGCAACCGCTCATGCGACATCGGGAACAGGGTGCCGCACGCGAAACCAGGCAGCGTACATGGCAGGCAGCGCCAGCAGGGTCAGCACCGTGGCCACCACCAGCCCGCCCATGATGGCCACGGCCATCGGCCCCCAGAACACGCTGCGCGACAACGGGATCATGGCCAGCACCGCGGCAGCCGCCGTCAGCACGATGGGGCGCAGGCGGCGCACCGCCGACTCGACGATGGCGTCCCAGGCCGGCACGCCGCGCGCGCGGTCCTGCTCGATCTGATCAATCAGGATCACCGAGTTGCGCTGGATCATCCCCATCAGGGCGATCACGCCCAGCAAGGCCACGAAACCAAAGGGCCGCCCCAGCAACAGCAAGGCACCGGCCACGCCCGCGAGACCCAGCGGCCCCGTGAGAAACACCAGCATCGCGCGGCTGAAGCTGTGCAGCTGCAGCATCAGCAGCGTGAAGGTGATGAACAGCATGATGGGCAGGCCCGCGGCGATCGAGGCCGAACCCTTGGAGCTTTCCTCGACGGCCCCTGCCACCGCGATGCGATAGCCGTCCTGCCCCGCGGCGCGCCAGCGCGCCTCGATTTCGCGCAGGCCGGGCAGCAGCGCGTTTGTCACCGTGGCGCCCTGAAGCCCTTCGATGACGTCGCCCTGCACGGTGATGGCATAGTCACGGTTTTCGCGCCACATCACCCCGGGCTCCCATGTGAAGACGGGCTTGGCGATCTGCGTGAGCGGAATCGACTTGCCCGAGGCCGTGGGCAGGTAGGCATTGGCAATCTCGGTGATGGCGTTGCGCTCTTCCAGTGGCTGGCGCAGCACGATGTCGATCAGCTTGTCGCCCTCGCGGAACTGGCCCACCTGCGTTCCGGAGAGAATGGTCCGCGACGCCTGGGCGATCGACTGGCTGCTCACACCCAGCGCCCGCGCCTTGGCCTGGTCCACCTCCAGGCGCAGCACCTTCACCGATTCGTTCCAGTTGTCGTTCACGCCCCGCATCTGGGGGCTCTGGCGCAGCACGGCCTTGACTTCATCGGCACGCTCGCGCAGCACGAGCGGATCGGGGCCCACCACGCGGAACTGCACGGGATAAGGCACGGGTGGTCCGTTGGGCAGCAGCTTGATGCGGCCGCGCACCTCAGGAAACTCCTGGGCCAGCAGCGCCGGCAATTTGTTGCGCAGCGACTCGCGGATCTTCAGATCCTGCGGCACCACGATGAATTGCGACACGTTGGTCTGCGGAAACACCTGGTCGAGCGGCAGATAGAAGCGGGGCACGCCCGAGCCCACCCAGGTGCTCACCGTGCTCACGCCAGGCTCGGCCAGCAGACGCTGCTCCACACGCTTGGTAACCTCCTCGTTGCCCGCGAACGACGTGCCCTCGGGGAACCAGATGTCCACCAGGATCTCGGGGCGGCTGGAGTCGGGGAAGAACTGCTGCTGCACCTTGCCCATGCCCGCAATGCCCAGCGCAAAGGTCAGCACCGTGAGGCCAATCGTGATCCAGCGGTATTCCACGCACCAGTGCACCAGACGCCGAAAAGCCGTGTAGAAGGGTGTATCGAACACTTCGTGGGGGTCGTCCGTGATGCCCTTGGTTGCCTGCGCCGCAAGCACATGCGGCGGCACCTTGAGCAGCAAGGTGCCCAGGTAGGGCACGAAATACACCGACACGAACCAGCTCAGCACCAGCGCGATCACCGTCACGGCAAAGATCGCAAACGTGTACTCGCCCGTGGTCGACTTGGCGATGCCGATGGGCAGAAAACCCGCCGCCGTGATGAGCGTGCCCGTCAGCATGGGCATGGCCGTGAGCTCATAGGCAAACGTTGCCGCGCGCACCTTGTCGTAGCCCTCTTCAAGCTTGAGCACCATCATTTCGACGGCGATGATGGCGTCGTCCACCAGCAGGCCCAGCGCAATGATGAGCGAACCCAGCGATATCTTGTGCAGGCCAATGCCCCAGTACCACATCGCCAGGAAGGTGACGGCCAGCACCATGGGAATGGTGATGCCCACCACTAGGCCAGGGCGGGGGTCGATGTACCAGCGCTTCCACAGGGGCTGGTTCCCCGGGCGCTTGTGCAGCCCCAGGCTGACGAAGCTCACCGCCAGCACGATGACCACGGCCTCGATCAGCACCTTCACGAATTCATTCACCGATGTGGCCACGGCCTTGGGCTGGTCCTGCACATTGACCAGCTTCACGCCTGCCGGCAGCGTGGCGCCGATGCGTTCCGTGGCCGTGTGCAGCGCCTTGCCCAGCGCAATGATGTCGCCGCCCTTGGCCATGGAGACACCCAGCGCAATCACCTCGCGGCCCTGGTGGCGCACCTTGACCGTGGCGGGGTCGACATAGCCACGCTTCACCTCGGCAATGTCGCCCAGGCGCAGCTGCGCCCCCGAGGGCCCGCGGATGGGCATGGCGCGCAGGTCTTCGACGGCGTTGAACTGCCCGCCCACGCGCACCTGCACCTGGTCCTGCGGCGTCTGGAAGGCGCCAGCGCCTTCCACGGCATTTTGCTGGCCTAGCTGCGCCAGCACCTGGTTCATGTCCAGGCCCAGTTGGGCCAAACGCTTTTGCGAAATCTCGATGAACAGCTTTTCATCTTGCACACCAAACAGCTCGACCTTGGCCACGTCGGGCACCCGCAGCAGTTGCTGGCGCGCGTCGTCGGCAAACTGCTTGAGCTCGGCATAGCTGAAGCCCTCCGATTCGAGGGCGTAGATCACGCCATACACATCACCGAAATCGTCGTTGAAGAAGGGGCCCTGGATACCGCCCGGCAGCGTGTAGCGCATGTCGCCCACCTTCTTGCGCACGCTGTACCAGACGTTGGCCACGTCGCCGGGGCGGGAAGAATCCTTGATCTGGAAGATGATCTGCGACTCGCCCGGCTTGGAATAGCTGCGGATCTTGTCGGCGTAGGGCACCTCCTGCAAGGTGCGCTCGATCTTGTCGGTGACCTGTTCGGCCACCTGCTGGGCGGTGGCGCCCGGCCAGTAGGTGCGCACCACCATGGCACGGAAGGTGAAAGGCGGGTCTTCGTCCTGCCCGAGCTGGAAATAGGCCGCAAAGCCCAGCAGCATCAGCACCACCATGAGGTAGCGGGTGAGCGCCGGATGGTCGAGCGCCCATTTGGAGAGGTTGAAGCCCTCTTTGGGTTGGCGTTGGGTCATGACCGGCCTTACTTCGCAGACGAGGCCGCGGCCACGGGTGGTTCCGGCGTGATTGCTACTGAATCAGTAGCTGTCTGCGCTTTAGGGACGGGCGCTGCACCCGTCTTTTGTTGATAGACCGTCACTTTCTGCCCCGGCGAGAGCACATGCACGCCGGTCGCCACCACCTGCATGCCGGGCGTGAGGCCCGACGCCACCACGGCCTCGTTGCCATCGGCCGTGGCAATGCGCACCACCTGCGACTTCACGGTGCTGGTGGCCGGGTCATACACCCACACCGCCGTGGCCTGCCCCTCCTGGCGCAGGGCACTGGTCGGCAGCTTGATGGCGGCAATGCCTTCATGGCTGAGCGCCTTGGGTGTCGCATACACCGTGGCGCCCAGCGGGGGCACCTGCGCTCCCTCAAGGGCCACCTTCACTTGGTAGGTGCGGGTGGCCGGGTCGGCGCTGGCGGCCACCTCGCGCACGCGGCCCGAGAGCATTGCGCCGCCCGACCAGCCGCGCACGGCCACCTCGGAGCCTTGCGCAATCTGCGCAACCTTGTCTTCCGGCACCACAAACACCACGTCGCGCGCGCCATCCTGCGCGATGCGCACCACGGGCG
Organism: Acidovorax delafieldii 2AN; assembly: GCF_000175235.1. Classification (GTDB taxonomy): domain Bacteria; phylum Pseudomonadota; class Gammaproteobacteria; order Burkholderiales; family Burkholderiaceae_C; genus Acidovorax; species Acidovorax delafieldii_B. Next base: position 26,767 of record NZ_ACQT01000031.1, read on the forward strand.
TTCCGGCCGACACCACCTGGCCTGGCTCGGCCTCGATGCCGGTCACCACGCCCGGCGCGTCGGCCACCAGCGTGGTGTAAGCGGCCTGGTTGCCCTGCGACGACAGCTGCGCGCGGGCCTGGTCGAGCGTCGCCTGCGCGGCCTTGAGCGTGGCGTCGCGGCGCTCCAGCTCGGCGCCACTGATGAAGTTCTGGTCTTTCAGGGCCTGGTAGCGCTTGAAGTCGGCCGCAGCCAGGTCGCGCTGCGTGGTGGCCGATGCCAGCTGGGCGCGCGCTGCATCGGCGGCGAGCTGGTAGTCCTTGGGGTCGAGCTGGGCCAGCACCTGCCCGGCGCGCACTCGCTGGCCCAGTTCGGCCTGGCGCTGCACGATCTTGCCCGCCACCCGAAAGCCCAGGCGCGACTCCACGCGCGCCCGCACCTCGCCCGAGTATTCCAGGCTGGACTGCAACGCTCCCACCCCCACCGTCAGCAGCTTGACAGAGCGCATCGGCTCTTCAGGAGGCGCAGGGCGCGAGCAAGCTGCCAGCAGCGCCACGGTGGCCAGCCCCAGCAAGACCCTGGAATACCGTTGAACAGGCCGCGAGACAGAGGAGGTGTGCATGGGAAATCCCGTGAAAAAGTTGGGCGGCAAACAGGCCACGGAAGCTGCGGGGTGTTGCACGCGCCACGCAAACAAAGCAGGCCCAACGCCTGAATCTGCGTGGGGCCTGCGCTGCTGGGAGACAGATTCCTGGCCTGTTCCCGGGGTTCATATTACTGACTGACTGGTTAGTAATCTATGAGAAGCCCCCTACCTTGTCAAGCGACAATGCGCCCTGTGAACGACCGCCCAAGCCCCCTGCCCCGCCCCTGCGCCCGCCCGCCGCACGCCGCCCTTGCCGAC